>CAZPCM010000067.1:0-16428 GCA_964585085.1 uncultured Propionibacteriaceae bacterium | reverse complement strand
CGGCAGTGCAGTCCGGCCGATCGCGTCCGGAGTCCTGACAAAGCCGGCCGCACGCGCCATAGTGCAGGGATGGCTAAGTCGTCCAAGAACAACAACCACCGGCGGCCGATCTCGGACCTGCTCCGGCTCCCGCAAGGACCGGTGTCCATGGCGGATCTGAACCCGTCCGCGACCCGGGGATACCCCGACAAGGAGAAGCACGAGGCGCCGGAACGCACCCAGGCGATGGCTCCGGAACTCTCCGACCTGCAGGAACGACTGTTCGCCCAAGGGAAGTCCTACCCCGAGACCGCGAGGAGTCTCCTGCTGGTGCTCCAGGGCATGGATACCTGCGGCAAGGGCGGCGTGATCCGTCACGTGGTCGGCCTGGTCGACCCGCAGGGCGTGCAGATCAAGGCGTTCAAGGCACCGACCCCTGAGGAACTGTCCCACGACTTCCTGTGGCGGATCCGCAACGCCCTGCCGGCTCCGGGCATGATCGGCGTCTTCGACCGCTCCCACTACGAGGACGTCCTGGTTGTGCGCGTCGAACACCTGGTGCCCGACGACGTGATCGGAGCGCGCTACGAGCAGATCAACGCCTTCGAGCGCGAGTTGGTCGACCAGGGCACTGTCATCGTCAAGTGCTTCCTCAACATCTCCAAGGACGAGCAGCACCGGCGGCTGGCGGCCCGGCTGAAGGATCCGGCCAAGCACTGGAAGTACAAGCCGGGCGACCTGGACACGCGAAGTAAATGGAACGCCTACGAGGACGCGTTCCGGATCGCCCTGCAGCGCTGCAACACCGACTACGCGCCCTGGTTCGTCGTCCCGTCCGACAACGAGTGGTATCGGAACTGGGCGGTGGCCCAGGTGCTGGAGGAACACCTCTCGGCCCTGGATCTCACGTGGCCACGGGCCACCTTCGACGTGGCGGCCGAAGAGGTCCGCCTGGCCGCCACCACCTGAGACCCAGCCGAGCGAAAGTGAGTAGGAGATGCGAGCACCGACCGCACGTCGGAGGCTGACGCCAGACGACGTGGAACGCATCAAGGAACGGTTCCTGCTGACCGAGGGGGAGGACTGGAGGACCAAGTGGTCGGCCTTCTGGGTGCTCATCGTGCTGGCGACCGTGATCGCCACCGCTGGCATCATCGCTGATTCCACCGCCACGGTCATCGGCGCGATGATCGTGGCCCCGCTGATGACCCCCATCATGGGTACGGCGGTGGCCATCGTCCTGTCCCAGCGACGCCTTGTTCTGGTCAACCTGGGTCTTGTGCTTGCGGGAGCGCTTGCCGTCGTCGCCATCGCCTTCGTGCTGGGGGCGACCTCGCACATCCAGCTGGTGGCCGAGACCAACGCCCAGGTCGCCGCGAGGGTGAGCCCACGCCTGATCGACCTGGTCGCGGCCTTGGCGACCGGGGTTGTCGGCGCCTTCGCAGCCGTGCGGTCCGACGTGTCCGACACCTTGCCGGGGGTCGCCATCGCGATCTCGCTGGTGCCGCCGCTCGCCGTGGTCGGCCTGACTCTCGAATCGGGGGCCCCCGATCAGGCCCTCGGCGCACTGCTCCTGTTCGGCACGAACGTCGCCGCGATCATCGCCACCGGAGTGCTGGTCTTCCTGGGATACCAGCTTCGAGCCGCGGCCCAGGAACTCGGAGCGCGCCTTGAGCGCCTGGGCACCGGCACCCTTGCGGTCCTGGGCCTGTCCGTCGCCGGTCTGATGGTGCCGCTCGGCCTGGGCAGCTGGGTTGTGTTCGAGCAGGAGTCGATCGTGGCCCGCGCCACACCCGCGGCCAACGAGTGGGCCACGTCCCAGGGCTGGCAGATCGGCAGCATCAACTTCCGCCAAGGCTCGCTGCGGATCGTCGCACTCGGCCCCCCACCGTCCATCTCCGACATGGGCCTGCGCAGCACCTTGGACGCCGCCGGCCTGCAGGACGTCGATGTGCGCGTCACGCTTCTGCTCGGGGGAAGCAAGGATCTCCCGGCCCGGAAGTGAGGAGGCGAGAGGGCCGCTGGTTGACACTTCAATCAAAGTGCTTTAGAGTTCAACTGTAGCCAATCCGGCTGCAGCCTCTTCTGAATCCCTTTGCTCAACTGAAAGTGCTCATCATGGATCTCGGCCTTCTTCTCCTCCGTCTCGTTCTCGGGGCCCTTCTCGCCGGGCATGGCGCCCAGAAGCTCTTCGGATCCTTCGGCGGCCACGGCCTGGAAGGCACCGGCGGCTTTTTCGCCTCGATCGGCTTCCGTCCCGGCAAGCCGATGGCGCTGGTCGCGGGGGTGACCGAACTCGGCGCCGGCGCCCTGCTGGTTCTGGGTCTGTTCACTCCGGCGGCCGCCGCCGCCGTCATCGGCACCCTGCTGGTGGCCGGCTCAGTCCATGCCGACAAGGGCCTGTGGGGCCAGAACGGCGGCTTCGAGCTGCCTCTGGTGTACGCGGCCCTGGGTGCGACCCTGGCCCTGACCGGCCCGGGCGCCTACTCCCTCGACGCTGTCCTCGGCCTGCAGGCCCCCCTCGGCGTCGGCCTGGCTGCAGTCGCCCTCGGCCTGCTCTCTGGCGGGCTGGTCGTGACCCGGGCAAACGCCACTCGTCGGGCCGAAGCGATTCAGGCCGCCTGACCATCACCACACAAGCTGTGTCGAAGTCGCCGACATCGACGAATTCGACACAGCTTGTTGCCGGCTGGAGGCATCCCGAACCGAAGCGAAGGCCCGGTGGACGAACCCTTGCACCGTATCCCCCGGCGGCTGACTCCTCACACCCACGCCCGCCTCCTACGCCGGCCCGGCGGACCGCGTCGCGCTGCTGCCCCGGAAGGCCGCGACGGCGTCCTGCTCGTCGACGTCGGCCCAGCGCTCATAGGCATCAGCCACCGCGAAGCTCCAGCCGCCGCGGATGTTCGCGCAGTACACCTCGTCCGCTTCGCCTGCCACGAGTTCGATCCGACGCGCACCGCCCGTGGGGACGGCCACCACGATCGACCGCGCCCCGAGCCGGCGCACCGCAGCGATGGCCACCCGCATGGTGAATCCGGACGCCAAGCCGTCATCCACCAGCACCGCAGGACGACCGGCGACAATCGGCAGAGGACGATCACCGCGAAAGGCCAGGACACGCCGGGCCACCTTCCCCCGCGTCGCCGCCAAGCCTGCCTCGATCTGCTCCTCGGCCAGCCGGAGCTGCTCGAGCAAGGCGACGTTGAGCTCCACCGTGCCGTCGTAGGCCACGGCTCCGTAGCCGATCTCGGCGTTCCAGGGCGGCGTGATCTTGCTCACCACCGCCACGTCCAGCGGGAGGCCCAGGTGCTCCGCGATCGCGACGGCGACCGGCACTCCCCCGGACGGGATCGCCAGGATGATCGCGTCCGATCCCCGGTAGGACTCCAGCATGCCGGCCAGGACCAGGCCGGCGTCCGCGCGGTCCTCGAAGACCCGGGTCCGGTTCCGGAGCTCCCCGACCGACGAGACGTTTCCCACCCGCTCGATGCCCACCGGTCAGGTCCCCCTCATGATCCGGTGGATCTCCAGTCCGTAGCGGCGGACGAAGGTGTGCTTGGCCTGCTCGTACGCCTCGACGTCGCCCTTCTGCAGGGTCCGATCGACGTAGCGATGGGCAAGTTCGCCGGCGATCACATCGAGTAGGAGCTCGGCCAGCAGCAGCCGGGCGGCGTCGCGGAAATGCCCCTGCCCGTCGATGTAGAGCCGGACGGTCGGCGCCTCGGTGTTGATCAGGACCAGGCGCTCCTCGGCGCTGTACACGGCCCGGTCGATGTCGTTGTCGAGGTTGCGCAGCTCGTACCCGACGAAGAGGTCGGTGGAGTTGTCCTGGTCCCAGGGCGCCCGGACGGGGTGCGCAGGCCCGGCGTGCGAGGGATGACGGGGGGCCCGTTCGGCGATGACGATGTCGCAGACCGCGGAGTAGGGGCCGGTGGAGACCCGGATCTTGCCTTGGGCGCCCACCTCCAGACCCGTGACACTCCACCCGACTCGGCCGTCGACGACTGAACCGGCCGCCACGTGGGGCAGCTCCGGGTCGATGAGGATCGCGTCCGGCAGGTCGTAACTGATGTGGATCAGCTCGTCGTCGAGCAGGCGGGCCCGGTCGACGAGCAATGCGACGTGGAACGCGTGCCCGGAAGGACGGTAATAGAAGGGAGTGCTGAACCTCAGGACGGCGGGCCGCCCGGTCGGGTAGGGACCGGGAACTCCGGACCCTGGACCGGGAGGCAGCACGATCCCGAGGTCGTCGAGGGCGACCTGGTTCATCCGGTGCAGCACCTGCTGAATGAGCGACTCGGTGCGCTTGGACGTGGTGGCATGGTCGACGTGGCTGAGCCGCAGGCGTTCGCTCTCGATGATCGGCGAGATCAGGTCGCTGACCGCGTCGGCGAGGGCCGCGACGAAGGGCTCCTTGAGGTTCAGCCCCTCCCGCTCGTCGCTGATCACCGCGTGCCCCGCGCCAAGCATCGCGATCAGGCCCGGGCAATTCACCGTCCCGAAAAGGTACTCGGTCCCCAACTGGCCTTCGAAGCCGAAGAACTGGCAGTCCAGGACCGCCGTCCCCGAGACGACGAGCATCCCGTTGGTCCGCTCGTCACCGCGCAGGATGAGTTCAGCGGCCGCCTTGCGCAAGGTGACGGTGAAATCGAAGCCGCGGCCCTGGTAGGTGAACCCGCCGACCTCCTCCGGCCCCAACAGCAGGTCGGAGGGAGGCTCCTCGAAGTGCAGCGGCGTGTGGGCGGCTCGGTACTTGGGCAGGTTGCGGTTCACCAGCCCGACCCGGCGGCGCGCCAGGAGCTCCCGGAGGTAGAAGTTGCTGCTGATCGCGGCCACCAGGGAACGGAAGTAGGGCAGGTTCACCAGCGGGTTGTCCACCACGATGCTCACCTGGGTGCCGTTGCCACCAGGATCGACGCCCAGCCGGGCGTAGTCGGCGCCCTCCGCCGGGCGGTCCCCGTCCTGATCGTCGAAGACGTAGCTGCCTTGCTCGTCGCGGAACAGGTCGACCCGGCTGAACCGCCCCTCGAAGATGGACTCGATCCAGCCGTGGCCGAGGCCGAAAACCGCCTGCTTCAAGCCCCGCCCGAAGTAGCCGCGCCCGATCGAACCGCCGGCGGACAAGCGGCTATGGGCCCCGCCATAGGACAGGATGGACCGCAGCCGCTCCAGCGCCATCCCCTCTGCCTGGTCCGCGACAGTCAGTACGGCCCCGTTGTCATGTCGCTCGTAGGTGAGGGCGATGCGTCCGCTCACCGTCAAGCCGGCCTGCTCCAGTTGCGAGTAGCTGTCGTCGGAGTTGGTGACGAGCTCGACCAGGGCCTTCTCGATCGAGGCGAAGCGCCGCGAATCGATGTCGATGATTCGTTGGTCAACCGGCAGCGTCCGGATCGCCATCGCCCTGCCCCCGTCTCGGATTGGCCAACACTCTAGCGAGGGGGTGCGCTCACCGCGGGTCGCGGCAGGTCTCGAAACCCAGGCCACCGCCGGCCCGGGTGAACGAAAACTCCCGGCGCCGGGCGGGGACGCACAGGGACCTCAGAACGCCAGGAAGGCGAAGAACGGCAGCAGGGGCACCATCAACCCCGTGCTCATCCAGAACATGCCGAAGTTCATGGCGAAATCCGAAAGCGCTGACAGGCGGTAGCCGGGACTCCCCACCGGACGCGCCTCATGGCAGCCGGCTGCCTGGGTGGCAGCGGCCTCGACGGCCGGGCCACGGCCGCCCCCTCCCGTGACGGCCATCGCAAAAGCTCTTGTCGTCTCGACGACCGGGGCGTCAGCGCCGGTGCAGGCGCAATCCGGACCGCAGGCGCAGCCGGGCCCGCAGGGGCACGCGTCGTTCACTGCCGCCCGCGGGCGGAGCACCCGCCGCAGGTCGGCGACACTCGCGGTCAGCAGGTAGGCCATGAACGGCACCCCGACCAGCGCGAACGTCCACAGGACACCGCCCGGCGGGGCCTCCGACGGCATCGAATGCCCCATGCCGCCGCTCATGGCAGCGTGCTTGACTGCCATCGCTCCCAGGTGCCAGGTCATCGCAGCGAACATCGCGGTGTGCCCGCAGAAGTGCAGCGCGGTCGCGCGCTCGCGTCGGAAGGCATCCACGGCCAGGCTTGCGAACCAGGCCGTGGCCAGGGCGAAGAACGCCAACACGACCGGCATCGTGACGACCGAGATGAACGGCTGCCACACCGACTTCGGCACCATCAGCAGCATCACCACCGACATCACCAGGTGCAGGACGTTGGAGACACGCTGCCTGCCGTCCTGGGGTCGGGTGAGTTCGTAGACCGACCAGCCGGCGCACCAGGCGAACAGGATGAGCAGGCAGACGAACTTGACAGGGGTGACGTCGAAGGTGAACACAGCAACCCTCCGTGGACGAGGAACAATGGCCGATCCCGCCGGCGGACGCGCCGGCGTAGCGAGGACGCCGGGCATCGGACGACGTGCTGGGACCGAGCCGTCTCGCCAGGAAGGGTTGATCGACTGGTAGCGGCACCCTACCGCACGGCCGGCGGGACGCCCGTAGGCAGGCGGGACGGCCGTAGGCTGGCGGCGTGGACGGCACCTCCGAAGGCGGGCCCACCGTGGCCGATACCGACCTGATCGCGCGGGTGGCCGAGAAGTTCCGCGCCCGCGGGGAACGCATGACCGGGCCGCGACGCACAGTGCTGCTGGCGCTGGGCGCTCGACCCGGGCACCTGAGCGTCGAGCAGGTCTACGAGGCGGTGGCCGGCATCGACGATTCGGTCAACCGGTCCAGCGTCTACCGGGCCCTCGATGCCCTGTGCCGGCTGGGCGTGGTACAGCACATCCATCTCGGGCACGGCGCCACGGCCTACCACCTGGCCGACCCGCTGGGCAAGCACCCGCATGCCCAGTGCTCCCGGTGCGGCACCGTCTGGGACCTGCCCATGGACGTGTTGGACGAGGTCGCGTCCCGGCTGTCCACCTTCGGGTTCACCCTGGACGCCACGCATGTGGCCTTGTCAGGCCTGTGCGCAGGATGCAGGCAGGCATGGGCGGCAGTCGCGGCGTCCGGATCGGAGCCTGGCGAAGCTCTATCTACTGCAACTCTGTTGCAATAGTGTGGTGAGGTCTCCGACAACGGAAGCCGGCCACCACGGGGGTGTCATGCACGTACCTGACGGATTCCTGAACCTGCCCACGTCGGCGGCCACAGCCGTGGTGGCTGCGGTCGGCGTCGGCGCGGCGTTGCGGGGCGCCCGCCGCGAACTCGACGAGCGGACCACCCCCCTGGCCGGGCTGGTGGCCAGTTTCGTGTTCGCGGCGCAGATGCTGAACTTCCCGGTCGCCGCCGGCACCTCCGGCCACCTGCTCGGAGGCGCTCTGGCCGCCGTGCTCGTGGGACCCTGGACGGCGACCCTGTGCCTGTCGGTGGTGCTCGTGGTGCAGGCGCTGCTCTTCGCCGACGGCGGCCTCACCGCGCTCGGCACCAACATCGTCCTGATGGCACTGGTCGGGGTGTGGGTCGGTTGGTGGACCTTCCGCCTCGCCCTGGGCGTCCTGCCCCGACGGGTGTCCTCGGTGTCGCCAGCGGCGGCGATCGGCGCCTTCCTCAGCGTCCCGGTCGCGGCCCTGACCTTCGCGGCCCTGTTCGCCGTCGGCGGGGCGGCTCCTGTGCCGGTGGAGGACCTGCTGTGGGCGATGGGCGCCGTCCATGTGCTGATCGGGATCGGGGAGGCCGTGATCACCGCCCTGGTGTGCTCCAGCGTCGTGGCGGTCCGTCCCGATCTGGTGTTCGGGGCCCGCGGGCTGAGCACCCTGCCCCGCTCGCGGCCGCTGGACGAGGCACGCAGATGAAGACCCGGGGAACCCGCCGGCGAAACGGACGCATCCTGTGGCTGGCCGGACTCGCCGTCGCCCTGCTGTGCGCAGGCGTGCTGAGCGGGTACGCCTCGACCTCCCCCGACGGACTGGAGTCCGTGGCGGACCGGCTCGGCTTCGCCGAGACCGCGGCTGCAGGCAGTCCGGAGGCTGGACCGCTCGCCGACTACCAGATGCCGGGGGTCGAGGATCCCCTGCTGTCGACGGGCCTGGCCGGCGTCGTGGGCACGATCATGGTCCTGGCCACCAGCAGCGGCCTGTTCTGGTTGGCCCGACGTCGCCGCGCGACGGAATCCGGCTGACGTGAGCGCCGGGCACGGCCGCCTGGCGGCCGCCCGCACAGGCCACCCGCTCCACCGCCCCGGCCGGTCCTGCGTCCACCGGCTCCCGGCGCAGGTCAAGATCCTGTCGCTGCTGGGCTACGTCCTGGCCGTGGTGGCCACGCCACGCGAGGCGATCTGGCCCTACGCGGCACAGATGGTGCTGCTGCTGGGCGTGATCACCGCAGCCAGGGTGCCGTTCGCGGCCGTCGCCCCGCGGTTGGCGATCGGGACACCGCTGGTGTTCTTCGCCCTGACAACGCCTTTCATCGCTACCGGACCCCGCGTCGACATCCTGGGCCTGACGGTGTCGCAACCCGGCCTCTGGGCGGCCTGGGCACTGCTCGCCAAGGGGACGCTCGGCGTCCTGGCCGCGCTCACCCTGGCCGCGACCACCGGCGAGCACGAGATGCTGGACGGGTTGCGGCGGCTGCACGCACCGCGGCAGCTCGTCGAGATCATGGGCTTCATGATCCGCTACAGCGTCGTGATCGCCGAGCAGTGGCACCGGATGCGGATCGCCCGGGATTCCCGGGGGTTCTCCGCCACCTCCCCGGCCTCCTGGCCGGCCCTGAGCAGTGCGCTGGGCACCCTGTTCATCCGTTCCTACGAACGCGGCGAGCGGGTCCACCTGGCGATGCTGTCGCGCGGCTACCAGGGCACGCCGCCGTCGTTCGACTCCACAAAGGCGACCCGGGCCCATTGGCTCGCCGCGGCCGCACTTCCGGCCGGCGCCGTCCTCGTGGCCGCGGCGGCTTGGAGCCTCGGGTGAACGGTCCGGTGCTGGAGGTCCGGAACCTCAGCTACGCCTACCCCGATGGCAAGCAGGCGCTGTCCGGCGTCAACCTCCAACTCCACCCGGGCGAACGGGTGGCTCTGCTGGGGCCGAACGGCGCAGGCAAGACCACCCTGGTGCTGCACCTGAACGGGATCCTCACCGCCGGGTCGGGAACCGTCACCGTCTCCGGGCTACCGGTGACGCGCGCGAACCTGGCCGGGATCCGCCGGCGGGTCGGCGTCGTGTTCCAGGATCCGGACGACCAGCTGTTCATGCCGACCGTCGGAGACGACGTCGCCTTCGGCCCGGCCAATCTCGGCCTCCGTGGGACGGACCTGGAGCAACGGGTGCATGAGGCTCTCGACAGCGTCGGCCTGCGCCCGCAGGCGCAGCGTCCGCCCCATCACCTGTCCTTCGGACAGCGCCGGCGAGTGGCCGTGGCGACGGTCCTGGCGATGCGTCCGGAGATCCTGGTGCTGGACGAGCCGACGTCCAACCTGGACCCGGCCGCGCGTCGCGAACTGGCCGAGATCCTCACCGGCCTCGACCTCCCCGTCCTGATGGTCACCCACGACCTGCCCTACGCCCTGCAGCTGTGCGAGCGTTCGGTCGTCCTCTCCGAGGGCGTGATCGTCGCGGACGGGCCGACCCGGGAGATTCTGGCCGACCGCGACCTGATGCGATCACACCGCCTGGAACTCCCCTACGGCTTCGACCCCAGTTTCACCGCCGAACGCTGACCGGTTCCGGACGCGGGCCGCAGTCCTCCGGGCAGGGGTCCCTCGTCGGCCAAGGGCTCACTCGCCGATCGACAGCTTCGACCCGATGGTCCCGGTGATCTGCGCGGTGCCGTGCGCCAGCCCACCGGCCAGCACCTTCGAGTCCTTGCGCGGATCGATCAGCAGGTAGGAGATGGTCGCGGTGCTGATCACGTTGAGCGGGTCCTTGAACAGCAACGGCCGGTCCTCGACGAGCTGGGTCGAGGACGCCGCGCTGCCCTTGACGATCAGGACGGCGTGGAACTGCGACGAGCGGAGGGCTTCCTGCAGCGACGCCTTGGCCAACGCACTCAGCTTGGCCCCCTCGGCCACGGTCGACACCGCGTCCAGCGCGGCCTGGCAGGTCTTGAGCAGCTCCTTGCCCTCGGCGACCCACTCCTTCTGGTCCTCCCCGGATGCACCCTGCAGCGTCGTCGCGAGGGTCTGGCACGCGGTGCGGAGTTCGGTCCAACTCCGCAGCGCGTCTCCGTCCGGTCCGAGCAGCCGAGCCTTCTCGACCACCACCGTCCCCTCCTTGTCGGCGCCGGCCAGGGCGCCGGCGACCGCCATCATCGCGATGTCGTCGTCGACCGTGGCGCTGGAGGTCGTCAGGGTGCGATTCGCGGCGACCAGCGACAGCAGACCGGGCAGCAGGGTGGCCGCCGCCGCCGCGATCGACCCGCCGACCTTGGTCACGCTTCGTGGGTCCCGGGTGAGGAACTGGTCGATCCGCTCCCGCAGCTGGGTCAGCTGCTCGACCAGGGAGAGGTGATCGGCGTCCCTGGCGGCCAAGTCGAGGTCCGTCGTCAACAGGACGCGGTAGTCGTCACCCACCGCGATCTTGACGATACGGCTGACCTCGCCCGCCGCGTCCTGGAGTGCGCGTCCGCCCAGCAGGGCCTGGAGAACCGTGGACTTGTCCTGACCGCTCGTCGCGCCTCGTTCCACGCCGCTGAGATCGGGCACCAGCTTCTTCACCAGGTCGAGTTCAGCGCCCATCGCCTCTGCCAGGGCCTTGCGTTCGGCCGCGACGATCTCCGCGGCGCTCCTCTCCTCCGCCATCACTGTCCTCCTGTCACTGCGTTGCTCCCTTCGCCCATCTTTCACCCCCGGCCGCTCCGGGCGTGGAGCACAGCGAGGATTGCAGTGGTCGGCCGTGGGCCCGCCGGTAGAGTGCGGGTGCCCGGACGCAGGAGGTTGCACCGTGAAGGCCGTCGTCGTCTACGAATCGCTGTGGGGGAACACCGCAGCAGTTGCGCGCGCCATCGCCGAGGGTCTCGGCTCCGGCACCCGAGCTCTCACGACGGCCGAGGCGACCGGTGAGGTCATGGCCGGAGTCGACCTCATCGTCGCGGGCGCACCGGTGTTCGCCTTCCACCTGTCCTCGGACCGGGCGCGCGCGGACATCGCCAGGAACCCCGGGCCTGGAGCCCCCGCGCCGGACCTGTCCCACCCGTCCATGCGGTCATGGCTGGATGGACTCCCGGCCGGACAGGGACGCTCCGCCGCGTTCGACACCCAGGTGCGGGGTCCGTTCGGCAAGGGCGCGCCCACCATCGCCGAGGCCCTGGAGGGCAAGGGTTACGCGCGCCTGGCCGAGCCGGTCGGGTTCATCGTCACGGGCAAGCAGGGCCCGCTCCGCCACGGGGAACTGGAGCGAGCGCGCGACTGGGGCGCCGAACTCGCTCGCCTGTTGAACCGGTGACGCGCTCGGGCGGCTGAGGGCCAGTACCCTACTGAGGCAACTTCGCGGAAGTCTTTGCCGCCGTACGTCCGTTCCGGGTTGGCTTGGTGTACCACCGCGATCGCGAAGGAGCGAACATGGTCGACCTGACCGCCAAGCCATTCAATCTCGACGACGAGGCTGTCGCGTGGGTGCGCGACACGATCGCCGCCATGTCCGATGAGGAGAAGATCGGACAGCTCTTCGTCAACATGGGGTCCTCCCGCAGCGAGGAGTACCTCACAGGGATGGTGGACAACTACCACATCGCCGGCGTCCGCTATCAGCCGGGGCCGGCTGAGGAGATCTGGGAGCAGAACCGGACCCTGCAGGAGAACTCGAAGATCCCTCTGCTCATCGCGGCCAACACCGAAGCCGGCGGCAACGGGGCGTGCACCGACGGCACCTACGTCGGCTGGGAGGTGAAGATCGCCGCCACCCGGGATCCGAAGTACGCCTACGAGATGGGGCGTGTCTCCGGAATCGAGGCGGCGGCCATCGGCTGCAACTGGTCCTTCGCGCCGGTCGTCGACCTCTACCGCAACTGGCGCAACCCGATCGTCTCGGTCCGCACCTGGAGCGCCGATCCGGACCAGACCATCGAGTTCAGCAAGGCGTACATGAAGGGGATCATGGAGTCCGGCATCGCGCCCGCGGCCAAGCACTTCCCCGGCGACGGCATCGATGAGCGCGACCAGCACCTGTCGTCCGCACCGAACTGGCTGTCCACCGACGAATGGGACGCGACCTTCGGCAGGGTCTACTCCGCACTCATCGAGGAAGGGCTGCCCTCGATCATGGCGGGACACATCGCCCTGCCTTCCTACCAGAGGCACTTCGGCCCCGACACCAACGAGTTCACCCCGGCGACCTTGTCGAAGGAGCTCATCACCGACCTCCTCCGCGGCAAGCTCGGCTTCAACGGACTGGTGGTCACCGACGCCTCGCACATGGTCGGCCTGACCGGCTTCGCCAAGCGGTCCGACATCCTGCCGGCCGCGATCGAGGCCGGGTGTGACCTGTTCCTGTTCTTCAACGATCCCGATGAGGACTTCGCTTGGATGATGGAGGGTTACCGAGCCGGCAAGCTCAGCGAGGAACGTCTTCAGGACGCCCTCGAGCGGACACTGGGCACCAAGGCCGCCCTCGGGCTGCACAAGCTGGCCAGGACCGAGATCCTGCCGCCCAAGGGCGAGGCCATGGCCCGGATCCGGATGCCGGAGAGCCTGGCGATCGCCGAGGAGGTCTCCGACAAGGCCGTCACCTTGGTGAAGTCCACCGAGCCCGGCGTCCTGCCCCTGTCCCCGGACAAGTTCACGCGGGTACTCGTCGTCCCGATCTCCGGCCCGAAGAACCCGATGGCCCACTCCAAGGGACCGCACGGGGCGGTCGTGCTCGGCGAGGAATTGCGCGCCCGCGGCTACGAGGTCGAGATCTACGAGTCGCTCACCGACAAGATGAACCGGATGTCGGACGAGGAGTTCGCCAAGGTCGTCCAGAGCGCGTACACGGGCAAGTCGCCCGTCTCCGCGCTCACCGACGCCTACGACATGGTCATTTCCGTGGCCCAGGTGAGCGGCCTCATGCAGCCCACGGAGCGGGTGTACTGGCCGGCGTCCAAAGGTACGCCGGACATCCCCTGGTACGTCCACGAGCTGCCGGTGGTCTTCGTCTCGCTGGCCTGCCCCTATCACCTGGCCGACGTGCCGCAGGTGAAGACTTTCGTCAACGCCTACGACAACCAGCTGCACACGATCCAGGCCGTCCTGGACAAGCTGGAGGGCAAGGGCGAGTTCACCGGAGTCCCAAGCACCGACGTGTTCTGCGGCCTCCCGGACACCCGCCTTTGACGAGGTGAAACGCTGGGACGCCGGCGCCCGGACACGGCCGGCGTCCCTCCTGCGCTGTCGATCGCCGGCTTCGCGTTGACGCTGGACCGCCTCGCGGCCGACCGGCGGGTACGGCGTCCGCCGCGCCTGAGCCAGGAGCGACCCGCGAAGGACGCGCGCGCGAGATCATGGGCCCATGAGCGAATTCGGGAGCTTCCCGGCCCTGGCCCAGGTCGAGCTGGAACCTGACGGTCGCACGATCAGACTCACCAGCGACTTCCGCTATGTCGACCCGACCGGTCGGGTGTGGCTGGCTCCGGTGGGGACCGTGTCCGACGGCGCGACGATCCCGCAGTTCGCCTGGACGCTGGTCGGCGGCCCTCTGAACGGGGCCTACCGTGACGCTGCGATCATCCACGATGTCGCGTGTGAGGAACGGGTCGAGCCGTGGTGGGTGGTGCACCAGGTCTTCTACTACGGGATGCGGGCCCGGCAGGTCGGCAACGTCAAGGCCTCGATCATGTACGCGGCGGTCTACCACTTCGGGCCACGCTGGGAGACGATCGCGCCGATGAGCGGTTTCGATGGTGACGTGCTGATCACCATCCCTGCCCCCGAGTCGACGATGACTCCGGCCCAGTTCGACGCGCTCAGGGCGCAGATCGAAAGCCGCAACGACGAGGGCCACCCGATGAGCCTGGCCGAGATCAGTTCCTTCAACCAGTCCGTCACCGGCTCGCCCGAGGGGTGAGTCGGGGCCCCGGCCGAACTCGGCCGGGGCCGTCGATCCACGGCTCAGAGCACCCTGACCGAGGCCTGGGCCGAGGTGACACTGGCCACCAGTTCGTCCCACGAGGTGAGGAACTTGGCGACACCCTCCTCCTCGAGCAGGGTGAAGACCTCGGGGAGGTCGACCCCAGCCGCCGCGATCTGATCCAGGACTGCCTGGCCCTCTTCGGCGCGTCCGTCGATTGACGCGGCCACCTCGCCGTGGTCGGCGAACGCCAGCATCGTCTTCTCGGGCATCGTATTCACGATCCCCTGGGCGACCAGGTCCGAGACGTACAAGGTGTCGGGGTAGGACGGATCCTTGGTGCCCGTGGACGCCCACAGCGGGCGCTGAACATTGGCCCCCTTGGCTTCCAGCGCCTTGAACCTCTCCGATCCGAAGACCTCCTCGAACGCACCGAAGGCGACGACCGCGTTCGCGACGCCGGCCTTCCCGGCGAGATCGGACCTCCCGAGCACGGCCAGGCGCCTGTCGATCTCGGTGTCCACCCGCGAGATGAAGAACGACGCCACCGAATGGATCTCCGACAGGTCCTTCCCGGCTGCGGCAGCCTTCTCCAGGCCGCGCAGGTACGCGTCCATGACCCTGAGGTAGCGGTCCTTGGAGAAGATGAGGGTCACATTCACCGAGATGCCGGCCGCGATGGTGGCCTCGATGGCCGCCCAGGCCCGGGAGGGTTGCCGGGATCTTGATCAGGACGTTCTCCCGGTCGACGAGGTCGTGCAGTTCGGCTGCCTGAGCGATGGTTCCCTCGGCGTCGTTGGCCAAACCGGGCTCCACCTCGATCGACACCCGACCGTCGAAACCACGCGACGCGCGGTAGATGTCGGCGAACAGGTCGCAGGCGTCGCGGACGTCACTCGCGCACAACTGCTTGATCGCCTCGGAGGTCGGGACCTCGCCGAGTTCGAGCAGTTGGGCCGCGTAGTCGGCGCCGTTGGTCAGCGCCGCGGCGAAGATCGTGGGGTTCGTGGTGACGCCCACCACGGAGTTCTCGGCGATCAGTGCGGCCAGATTGCCGCTGCTGATCCTGCTTCGGGACAGGTCATCGAGCCAGATCGAGACACCTGCGTCCGACAGGGTTCTGAGGCGTGCATTCATGCGTGCTCCTTGCTGGTAGGTGCGTCCCGCCGCGGATGCCCCGCCGCAAGGACGTCTTGTGGGTCGAACGCCTGCCGACCGCGGCCCGGTTTCGGAACGCACCGACAGGGATCCCCTCGCCCCAGAGGCAGGGCAGAATCGGCGGCTGCAGGCTCTCCTTCACGCTAGGACGGCCACGCGAGCGCGCCCCAACCCCTGCCACGAGTTGCCTTCGGAGCCGCCGGCGTGCGGAGGCGCCAGGGCAGGATTGCGACGCCTCCGAAGCTAGGCAGCAGGGCTGGGACATGGCACTATCGCGCAGGTGACCAGCACGAACGCCCTCCCGCCCACGGTGCCCGCCGCCGAGCGCCACAGCCTGATCCGGGTGCAGGGCGCACGCGAGAACAACCTCAAAGACATCAGCGTCGAGATCCCGAAGCGGCGGTTGACGGTGTTCACCGGTGTCTCCGGCTCGGGCAAGAGCTCGCTGGTCTTCGGCACGATCGCCGCGGAGTCGCAGCGGCTCATCAACCAGACCTACAGCGCGTTCGTCCAGGGCTTCATGCCGACGCTGGCGCGGCCGGAGGTCGACGTGCTGGAAGGGCTGACCACCGCGATCATCGTCGACCAGGAGCGGATGGGTGCCAACGTCCGCTCCACGGTCGGCACCGCCACGGACGCCAACGCCCTGCTGCGCATCCTGTTCAGCCGTCTCGGACGGCCGCACATCGGTGGGTCCAACGCGTTCTCCTTCAACGTCCCCTCGGTGCGCGGGAGCGGTGCGATCACCGTGGAGCGCGGGTCCCGCCAGACCGTGCGAAAGAGCATCACGCTGACCGGCGGCATGTGCCCGCGCTGCGACGGCATGGGCACGGTGAGCGACATCGACCTGACCCAGCTCTACAACGCCGACCTGTCGCTTGCCGAGGGCGCGATCACGATCCCCGGCTACACCGCGGACGGTTGGTCCGTGCGCATCTTCACCGGCTCGGGCTTCCTCGACCCGAACAAGCCGATCCGTGACTACACCAGGAAGGAACTCCACGACTTCCTGTACCGGGAGCCGAC
The DNA here is from genome assembly GCA_964585085.1 of uncultured Propionibacteriaceae bacterium. GTDB lineage: Bacteria > Actinomycetota > Actinomycetes > Propionibacteriales > Propionibacteriaceae > Propionicimonas. The sequence goes on along the minus strand of CAZPCM010000067.1, from coordinate 246 downwards.
CAAGGTGAAGATCGATGCCATCAACCTGACCTACGAGGGGCTGGTCGGGAAGGTCCAGAAGTCGTTGCTGTCCAAGGACGTCGACGCGATGCAGCCCCACATCCGCGCGTTCGTGGAGCGCGCGGTGACGTTCACTACCTGCCCCGACTGCGGCGGCACCCGGCTGAGCGCGGCCGCGCGGTCGTCCAGGATCGCCGGGATCAACATCGCCGACGCCTGCGCGATGCAGATCACCGACCTGGCCGC
>CAZPCM010000066.1:0-16679 GCA_964585085.1 uncultured Propionibacteriaceae bacterium | reverse complement strand
GCACCTCCTTGGTCTGGCCCTCGAACTGCGGCTCGGCCAGCCGGACGGTGACCACTGCGGTCAGGCCTTCCAGGACGTCGTCCTTGATGATCTCCTCGCCCGCCTTCAACAGCCTGGTGCCCTCCAGCGCCTTTGCAAAAGCCCTGGTCAGCCCGCGCTCGAAGCCCATCACGTGGGTGCCGCCCTTGGGGGTGGCGATGATGTTGACGAAGGACTGGACGTGGGTGTCGTACCCAGTCCCCCACCGCAGGGCGATGTCGACCTCCAGCGTCCGATCGACGTCGGCCGGCGTCATCGCGCCGTCGTCGTCGAGCATCGGAACCGTCTCGGTGAATTGATCGGTGCCCTGCAGGCGGATGACGTCGGTGACCGGCTGGTCGGTCGCCAGGTAGTCGCAGAACTCCGAGATCCCGCCGTCGTGGCGGAAGACCTCGTTCGTGCGCTCGGGCGTCCGCGCATCGGTCACCACCAGCGAGAGCCCGGGCACCAGGAAGCTCGTCTGCCGCGCGCGGGCCAGCAGGTGCGGAAGCGACAACTGGGCATCCTTGAGGAAGATCTGTCGGTCGGGCCAGTAGCGCACCCGCGTGCCGGTCACCCCGCGGGCGACGCGGCCGACCTTGCGCAGTCCACCGCCGGGGGTGAACGGCGCCTCGGGTCCAGGACCGGCGAATACTCCGGGGACACCGCGCCGGAAGCTCATCGCGTGGGTGGCACCGTTGCGATCGACCTCGACGTCGAGCCTGGTGGACAGCGCATTCACCACCGAGGCTCCGACACCGTGCAGGCCGCCCGTGGCGTTGTAGCTGCCGGCGCCGAACTTGCCGCCGGCATGGAGCTTGGTGAAGACGACCTCGACGCCTGACAGCCCGGTCCGCGGCTCGCTGTCGACGGGGATTCCCCGTGCCCGATCGATGACGAGGACGCTTCCGTCGGCCTCCAGTGTGACGTCGATGCTGCTGCCGAAGCCTGCCAACGCCTCGTCGACGGCGTTGTCGATGATCTCCCACAGACAGTGCATGAGGCCTCGGGTGTCGGTCGACCCGATGTACATCGCCGGACGCTTGCGGACGGCCTCCAGGCCCTCCAGGACCAGAAGGTGCCGGGCTTCGTAGTCGCGTCCCTCCGCCGCCGCCTTCGCCGATGCTGTGGTCACGGCAGTGAGAGTAGCCCTGGCAACCCACCCTCCGCCCGTCACACAGGGAGGTGTCGGCTGTCACAAGCCCGTCATGTGGCCTGGCTAGTCTCATAAGCGAGCCGGGAACAAAACCTTTGGACCGATGTTGATACTGGTAGACGCAAGGCTCTGCGCCGGACGTGAGAGAGTGAGGAACCGATGAGCACCACCGTTGTCGAAGCCCTGACCACAGCTGACCGCTGCGATCGTTGTGGAGCCCAGGCCTACGTGCGCGTCACCCTCACCTCCGGTGGGGAACTGCTGTTCTGCGGTCACCACAGCCGCGCGCACTCGGCCAAACTGAGCCAGGTAGCTCTGGCCATCCATGACGAGACAGCCAAGATCTCCTGACACCTGATGCAGCGACAGGGCCCCGGGAGTTCCCGGGGCCCTGTTGTTCCAGGTGCGCGTGGGCTCGATACTTCGGTCATGACGAGGATCGAAGCCGTCCAGGGTGATCTGACCCGGCAACACGTCGACGCCTTGGTGAACGCCGCGAACTCCTCGCTGCTCGGCGGCGGCGGGGTCGACGGCGCGCTGCACGCCGCCGCAGGCCCTGACCTGCTGGCCGCCTGCCGCGAGGTCCGACGAACCACGTGGCCGGGCGGCCTGCCGGTTGGCGAGGCCGTCGCGACACCGGCGGGCAAGCTGCCCTGTCGCTGGGTGATCCACACCGTGGGCCCGAACCGGCACGCCGGTCAGACAGAGGAATCCCTGCTCGCGTCCTGCTTCACACGGGCGCTCGACGTGGCAGTCGGGCTTGGCGTGGGTTCGATCGCCTTCCCTGCGATCGGCGCAGGGGTCTATGGGTGGTCGGCGGCCGACGCCTCCCGGATCGCCGTCGGGGCCGTGGCCGCCCACCCCAAGTCGGGGATCGATCTGGTGCGATTCGTGCTGTTCAACGAGTCCCTGTACCGGGCCTTCGTCGCCGAACTCGCCGCAGCACGTCCCTGAGCAGGCCTGCATGTTGACCGCCCCGTACGGCACCTGGCCGCCTGCGGTCTCCGCCGCGGATCTGACCGCCGGCGTCGTGGGCCTCTCCCGGGGAACTGTCGACGGCGGCCGGCTGTACTGGTCTGAATCCCTTCCCGACCAGGGCGGACGCACGACGCTGTGGCGGCAGGAGCCCGACGGCTCACGGGTGGAACTCACCCCGGGGGCCAACGTCCGCACCGCCGTCAACGAGTACGGCGGCGGCGACTGGGCGGTCGCCGGGGGGATCCTGGTGTACAGCACCCATCCCGATCACGACGTCTGCGTCATCGAGCACGACGCGCCGCCACGGGTCTTGGCCCGCGGCGGCGCGCTGCGCTTCGGCGGTCTGTCCCTCGATCCGGTTCGGCGCCTTGTCCTGGCCGTCCGGGAGGACCACACCGCCTCCGACCGGGACTGCCGCACCACGCTCGTGGCACTCGCGTTGGACTCAGCCGAACCCGACGGCGGGCGGGTGCTTGCCGAGGGTGCCGACTTCTACGCCAGCCCCGCGATCGGCCCCGACGGACTCCTGGCGTGGGTGGAGTGGAACCACCCGAACCTCCCGTGGGACACCACCACCCTGGCCGTGACCCGGATGGACAACCCGAGCGTGGCCACCCGCGTTGCCGGCGGCGCCGAAGAATCGGTGCTGTATCCGTCCTGGGAGGCCGATGGGAGCCTGGTCTTCCTGTCCGATGCCTCGGGCTTCTGGAACTTCCACCGCTGGGACGGGCGTCGAACCCGTCCACTGCACGAACACCCCTGGGACTTCTGCGGACCCATGTGGCGGCTGGAACCACCGCCGTACAGCCTGCTCGGCGACGGCCGGATCGGCTGTTCGCGGCTTGTCGACGGCATTTCGCGCTTCGGCGTCCTCACCCCCGGGCAGTCGCCAGAGGATGGCCGGATCGACACGCTGGCCTCAGCCGCTGTGACCGTCTCGCTCACCGGGCACGGGACGGACGTGCTAGCCCTGTTCGGCTACCCCGACAGGCCCACCGAGTTGCACCGAGTCGACCTGAACACCGGCTCCTCGATGGTCGTGCGGCGCAGCGCCGATAGCCGTCTCGACCGCGATCACGTCTCACAGGCGATTCCGCGCTCCTGGGCGGGCCCGGACGGCGACGTGCACGCGTGGTACTACCCGCCGACGAATCCGTTGGTGACCGCCCCGCTCGGGGAGTTGCCGCCGCTGCAGGTCTGGAGCCACGGCGGTCCGACCGGGCTGGCGACTCCCGAATTCCGGCCGGCGCTCCAGTACTGGACCTCGCGCGGCTTCGCGATTCTCGACGTCAACTACGCCGGCTCCTCGGGGTACGGCCGTGCCTACCGCAAGCGACTCGACCGCCAGTGGGGGGTCGCCGACGTGCGCGACTGCATCGACGGCGCACTGGGGGCGGTCCACGACGGGCTGGCCGACAGCGCGCGCCTATCCATCCGCGGGAGTTCGGCAGGCGGTTACACCACCCTGCAGGCCCTGGTCAGCAGCACCATCTTCAGCGCGGGGATCAGCCTGTACGGGATCGGCGACCTGGAGGCGCTGGAGTCCCAGACCCACAAGTTCGAGTCCCACTACACCCAGAACCTCGTCGCAACCTACCCCGAGGGCCGGGAGGTCTACCTCGCCCGCTCCCCCATCCACCACCTTGATCGGCTGAACTGCCCCATGCTCATCCTGCAGGGCACGCAGGACACTGTGGTCCCGCCCGAGCAGGCGCACGCGATGGCCGCGGCGGTCCGTGCCAAAGGCTTGCCCCTGGCGGTGCTGTTCTTCGACGGCGAAGGCCACGGCTTTCGGCGCGCGGACACGATCATTGCCACGACAGAGGCCTGCCTGTCCTTCTTGGCCCAGATCCACGGGTTCACTCCGGCCGGGGACCTCCCCCGGCTGGAGATCGAGAACCTGGCTCAGTCCAGATAGTCGCGCAGTACCTGGGAACGGGACGGGTGCCGCAACTTCGACATGGTCTTCGACTCGATCTGCCGGATCCGTTCCCGGGTCACGCCGTAGACCTTGCCGATCTCGTCGAGAGTCTTCGGCTGGCCGTCGGTGAGCCCGAAGCGCATCGAGACAACTCCGGCCTCGCGTTCGCTCAGCGTGTCGAGCACGTCGTGCAACTGCTCCTGCAGGAGGGTGAAGTTCACCGCCTCGGCGGGAACGACGGCCTCGGAGTCCTCGATCAGGTCGCCGAATTCGGAGTCGCCGTCCTCACCCAGCGGGGTGTGCAGCGAGATGGGTTCCCGTCCATACTTTTGGACTTCGACGACCTTCTCCGGGGTCATGTCGAGCTCTTTGGCCAACTCCTCCGGGGTGGGCTCGCGACCCAGGTCCTGCAGCATCTGCCGCTGGACGCGGGCCAGCTTGTTGATCACCTCGACCATATGGACCGGGATGCGGATGGTCCGCGCCTGGTCGGCCATGGCGTAGTCGAACTTCTCCACAGCCCGGATCAGGCCCAGATTGCCCTCTTGGATGAGGTCCAGGAACAGCATGCCGCGTCCGGTGTAACGCTTGGCCAGCGACACGACCAGGCGCAGATTGGCCTCCAGCAGGTGGTTCTTGGCGCGACGGCCATCCTCGGCGATCCACTCCAGGTCAGTACGCTGCCCCCCGTCCGCGTTGGGGCCGACCCCATGCAGGGTCTCCTCGGCGAACAGCCCGGCCTCGATGCGCTTGGCCAGCTGGACCTCCTGCTCAGCGTTGAGCAGAGCCACCTTGCCGATCTGCTTGAGGTAGTCCTTCACCGGGTCGGCGGTTGCTCCCGCCGCCATCACCTGCTGCTCAGGTTCGTCGGCGTCGTCGGCGTCGCTGAGGCTGAATCCCTCGTCCTCGGTCAGTTCGCGTTCGACCTTGGCCTCTTCGGCCGGTTCGAAAGCTGCCTCGTCGACCTCGTCGAGGCTTCGCTTCTTGCCGCCCACGGTGAGGATCACGTCGTCTCCTTCTCGCTCGAATCTCACATCGAGGCTGCCGGGGCTGAGGGCTTCTTGCACGATCACATCCGCCAGTTCCAAGGCCTCGTCACCTTCGAGCAGGGCTTCCTCGGGGAGGTCGACCGCGTCGTCCGCCGAGTACTCAACGACAGGCTCGGGCTCGGGGATCGGGGCGGGTGCGGGCTTGGCCGCGCGACGGCGGGAGGTCGCCGGCGTCTTGGCGGGCGCGGGTGTCGGCGCCGTGGTCGGCGCTGACACCACGGCGACCCGGGGCGTGCGGGCCCGGGTCCTGCGAACCTGCGGTGCGCCGGTCTCGTCGCTTGCGCCGGTGACGGGTTTGGGGAGTTGAGACACAGGCAACCTCTCAAGCAGAGCGATTTTGGGCACACAGCAACCGGCTGTTGTCAATGACTGCGCTCAGCTATTCTGCCACGCGATCAGCGCCCACCCAACTCCGAACGGTGGCGTGCAGCCGTTCGCCCAGGCTTCCGCCTCGGCGAGAGGACTCCCCCTGGAGAGGGCCTGGCGGGCGTTCGGGTCGCGCTCTGTGCCGTCCACTGGGCGGGTGGCGGGTTCGCTGAAGGGCGCCGGCGGCCGCCCGGTGGCGCTCTGGCAACTACCCAGGCGGGAAGTTAGGCTGAGCGCATCGACGTTGAGGAGCGATGATGTCGTGGTGCGCTCTCTGTGGGGCTCCCCTGGAATCCTCGTCCCGCAGTTGTCCTCGCTGCGGTCGTCGGGTGGACGCGCCCCTGCCACCGACTCCCCCTGATCGACACCTCCCCCCCGGCCTCATCCCAGGCGTGAACCCGCCAACCTCTGGCGGGCTCCCCTCCACCGCGATGACGCCGCACCCGAGGCCGCCGACCGTTGGTGGCTCGCCGGTGCGTGTGTGTGCGCGGTGCGGGCGACAACTACCAGCGGCGGCCGGCCACTGCGGTCGGTGTGGCGCACAGGTGGTGGACGCTTCAGGCGCGACGCCAAGCGTCCGGCAGCCCGGTGACGCACGGCGCTGCCCCCGCTGCGTTCGGGAGATCCCGGACGAGTGGGGGGTCTGCGGCTTCTGCGGCATCACCCTCGTCCGGCCAAGCCCGGCCGCGGGCTTCGGGGCGGCCGCGGTGCCCCCGCCGCCCACGGCCGTACCGTGGCGACCGGCACCCTCAGCGCCTCCGCCCACCCCGGCGAGTCAGCTGTTCCCAACCCTCCCCGGGCCTGGGACGCCTGCCCTGGCGACCGCAAACCGTCGGCGGCCTCCCCTGGGCGCCTGGCTCCTGACCGCGGTCCTGGTGTTGGCGATGGCGTTCTTCGGGTGGCGGATGCTGTTCCCAGGTGAGAATCCTCCGCTGGCAAGCGGCCCGGTGGAAGCCACGATCACCAGCGACGGCGGCGAGTGGCGCATCAGCGAAGCGGTTCGCATCGAGTTCCCCGCCGGCGCGTTTCTCGCCGACACGGTTGTCAGGGCCGTGCCGGTGGCTGATCCGCCACCGATCGATCCCGTCGAACCTGCGGCCCACCCTCTGGTCGGGCAGGTCTACGACATCACCTTGGGCCAGCCGTTGCAGCAAACCGTGACCATCGTGGTGTCCTACCGGAGTCCCCGCGCGCCTGCGGGGTCGATGTCGGCGGACTACAGGCTCCTCGAATACCACGAGGGTGACTGGTACGCGCTTCCCACCGCCGTGTACCCAGACACCGAGGAGTTGCGGGCCGAAACCGACAGATTCAGTCTTCTCGGGTGGGGCCTGGTCGGCGGACTGCTCGTGGCCGGGACGGCGGCGGTGGCGTACGGCCTCGCCGTTCAGGCGGCGAGCGAAGACCCGACCTACCTCGAGCCGGACAAAGTGCACCCCGAGGATGGCTTTCGGATCGACACGACCAGCCTGACGCCCAGCGTCAAGATCGGCCGGGACGCACGTCTGTGGGACCGCAGTTGGAAGATTCCTTTCACCAGGTCCGAGGTGCCCCTCTTCCCGACGTACGCCTCGGAGATGGAGAAGGACCCCAATGGAATGTGCATGGACTTTGCTCCCTACTTGGCCAGCCTGTTCATCAGCCAGGGCTACCGGACCCGGGTCGTCATCGGGGATGCCAAGCAACCTCGGATCGTGGACGGCCAGACGGTCGAGAAATGGACAGGGCACACGTGGGTCGAGGTCCTGATCGGAGACACGGTGTATTACGTGAACACCGCGCCGACCCAGGATGAAGTCCGTCCACAGAGCGATCCAACGTGGCACGACGGCGAACCGTTCCAGCTCATCCCTGCAGGCGTGGGATTCGAACTCATCCCTCTCGATCAAGTGACGGCCCATGGCACCGTCCTGAATCCCCGGAGAATGCTCTGGAAGGACCTCAAGGACGACTGGACGGGCTACGAAACACACTCGGCGAGATCTTACGAGGCGGAATGGTGGAAGAAGTATCTCAGCGGATCCGACAATCCTTCTGTCGGGCCCACACCGAGCGTGTCCACCCAAGACCAGGCCTCAGCCGTGACCACGATGGACATCTACCTACCGCAGACCCCCCAGGGTTGGCGAGCCTTCGATCCTGCGCAGATCCATACCGAACGCAATGATGGGCAAATCCCCGAAACGACGGCGCAACTCATCGGAACAGGCGAACCAGTCGTTTCCTCCGGAGCTCTGACCATCGCCGCAGGAATCAATGACGATCCCCGGTTCAAACCCATTCCGAGCTACACGCCGACGCCCGACAGCGATTACCACAGATATGAAGGTGGTCACATCGCCATCGGAGCGCTGGAAGGCGCCTACGTCATCGACCGCACGAAGTACGATTCCCCTCGTCCCAGGGAGCAGTACAACGCTGGTTACGATGCCTGGCTGACCGGCCATGATGGGGCGTGGATCCATATCCAGGGGACGGCCGTCACGGACGGGCCGAACTCCGATGCATCGGCACGCCAGGAGGAGATCATCGCCGACTTCAAAGAGATCGTGAGAAAGCTGGACATCAAGTTCCACTGATCGACTTCTGCAACGCATCTCCCCGAGATTCCGGCGACGGTGAGTGCACGATTTCGCTCGTGACAGCGTGGAAGTGCCCAGAAACGGTGCGCCACCCTGAGGGCCCACGACCCGCGGATCGTGGGCCCTGCCTAAGCTGTGCGTCATGCCCGGTCCCGACCAACCGCCCCTTGCCCCCCGCCGCGCCGAGATCCGGGAGCATCATGGCGACGTCGTGCTCGATCACTACGCCTGGATGAGCAACAAATCGGATCCGGAGTTGCTGTCCTACCTCCGCGCGGAGAATGCGTTCGCCGAGACCCGGACGGCGCATCTGGCCGGCCTGCGGGAGGAGATCTACGCCGACATCTCGGCCCGCACACTCCAGACGGACCTGAGCGTGCCCGACTTCGTCCGGCACACCGACGGCCGGTGCTTCTGGTACTACGCGCGCACCGTTGAAGGGCTGGACTACCCCAGTTACCACCGTGCCCCGGCAATCGACCGCGACCACGTGCCGGACCCCACGTCACCGCCCTCCGACGAGCACCTGCTGCTTGACGTGAACCGGGTGTCCGCTGGCCTCGACTTCTGCGCTCTCGGCACCTTCGATGTCAGCCCCGACGGCCAGGTTGTGGCGTTCTCGGTCGATTCGACCGGAGACGAGCGGTATCAACTCCGGTTCCTCGTCGCGGACAGCGGCGAAGCGTTGCCTGATGTCGTGGAGGAGGTTGCGGCTGGAGGTTGCTGGTCGGGCAGCGCCAGCTTCTGCTACCTGACCGTCGATGAGGCATGGCGCCCGGACCGGCTCTGGCAGCACCCACTCGGGACGGACGGCGCAGACCGCCTCCTCTGGCACGAACCGGACGAACGGTTCTGGCTGGGCGTGGACGAGTCAAGGGACCGGCGCTGGGTGCTCATCTCGGCGGCCAGCAAGAACACCAGTGAGGTCGCGCTCCTGACCGCCGGGTCCGCAGACGCCACGCCGCGCATCGTGGCTGCCCGGCGGGAGGGTATCGAGTACGACGTCGAGGTCGCCGACGATCGGCTGTTCATCGTGCACAACGACGGCGCACCGGACTTCGCCCTGGCCGAAGCCCCGCTGACCACCACCACGCACACGCAGTGGCGACCGGTGCGGCCGGGCGTCCCCGGTGTACGGCTGCTGGGGGCGTCTGCCTACGATCGTGCGTTGGTGCTGAGCCTGCGCCGAGACGCCCTGTCCCGGGTCGAGGTACGGCTCCGCGATTCTGAGGGAAACCTGGGCCCGGCGCGGGAGATCGCCTTCGACGAGCCCCTGTTCCACGTCGAGGCCGACGGCGGGGACGAAGCCGACACCGACCGGATCCGGTTGCACCACCAGTCGATGGTCTCCCCGCCCAAGGTCATCGAGTATCGGCTCGACACCGGCGAGCGCCGCCTGCTGCGTCAGCAGCCCGTGCTCGATCACCCGGTCCGGGGCGCGTACCGTCCCGAGGACTACGTGCAACGCCGCGAGTGGGCTGCGGCCGCCGACGGTACCTCGATCCCAGTGTCGCTGGTGTACCACGCCGACACCCCGATCGACGGAAGCGCCCGCTGCCTGCTCTACGGGTACGGCGCCTACGAGATCGCCATTCCGCCGACGTTCTCGATCGCCCGGCTGAGCCTGCTCGACCGCGGCTTCGTCTACGCGATCGCCCACGTGCGCGGTGGTGGAGAGCTGGGTCGCGGCTGGTACGACGCGGGAAGACTGGCCGACAAGGTCAACACCTTCACCGACTTCGTGGCATGTGCCCGGCACCTCGTGGCGGCCGGGTACACCAGCGCGGACCGACTGGCCGCCGAAGGCGGCAGCGCCGGTGGGCTGCTGATCGGGGCCGCCATCAACCTGGCCCCCGAGGCATTTCGAGCCGTGCACGCGGCCGTCCCGTTCGTCGACGCGCTGAGCACCATCTTGAATCCCGACCTCCCCCTGACCGTGATGGAGTGGGAGGAGTGGGGCGACCCCCTGCACGACCGGACCGCCTACTGGCGGATGAAGGAGTACTCGCCCTACGAGAACGTCACCGAGGCGGCCTACCCGGCGATCCTGGTCACGGCCAGCCTGAACGACACCCGTGTCGAAGTGACCGAGCCGGCCAAGTGGGTCGCCCGATTGCGGCACACGGCGCGCACGGCACACGAGATCCTGCTGAAGACGGAACTGGCCGCCGGGCACGGTGGCAGTTCCGGGCGCTACCAGTCGTGGCGCGACGCCGCCTTCGAACTCGCCTGGCTCATCGACCAGGTGAGCCGTCCCGCAGACGGCTGAGGACGGGCCCTCCTCCCCTGGGGAGTCCCCGGATCAGACTGTGGTCTTGGTTTGTCCCTCAGGGCTGCGCTCAGGGTCGACTCCGGGTTGTGGGGGGCAGCGTTTTGTCGGCTTCGCGCGTTGTACTACGTGGACGTAGCGAAAGGAACCGCCTTGATCTCCACGGCACACCGGATCCGCACCACTGATGGCATCGACGGCAAGGACGCCGTCGGTCTCTACCTTGACGGCATCGCCAAGACCCCGCTGCTCACTGCCGCCGACGAGGTCGAGCTGGCCAAACAGATCGAGGCCGGGCTCTACGCCCGCGCGATCCTGCAGCAATCGCTGACCGAGGACGAGGCCTCTCTTCGCCGGGTCCGTGCGACCACCGCGGAGTTGGAGGAGATCGCACGCCAGGGGGACGCCGCCCTCAACCGGTTCATCACCGCCAACCTCCGGCTGGTGGTGTCGGTCGCACGCAAGTACGGGCGCGCGCAGATGCCGTTGCTGGACCTGGTCCAGGAAGGCAACACGGGCCTGATCCGCGCGGTCGAGAAGTTCGACTTCTCCAAGGGTTTCAAGTTCTCCACCTACGCCACGTGGTGGGTGCGCCAGTCGATCTCACGGGGCATCGCCCAGCAGGGACGCATCGTCCGACTCCCGGTGCACGTCGCCGAGCAGGTCAATCAGGTCTCCGCTGTTCGACGCACCCTCGAGCGCCGCTTCGGGCGCGAGCCCGAACTGCGCGAGATCGCCAAGGAACTGGGAGTTCCCGAGGAGCAGATCGTCGACCTGATCCGGCTCTCGCGCGATCACGTCAGCCTCGACGCACCGGTGGAAGAGGACGGCGACACCGCTCTGGGCGACCTGCTGGCCCGGGAGATGTCACCGGGACCGGACGAAATGGTGCTGGACGCCGAAGACCGCGCCCGGCTCGACGCCATGCTCTCGACGCTGGACGAGCGATCCGCGGACGTGGTGCGCCGCCGCTACGGCCTTCTCGACGGCCGCCAGGCGAAGCTCGCCGACATCGCCGCGATCTGGGGGATCACCGCCGAGCGCGTGCGCCAGATCGAACGGCACGCGATCGCCAAGCTGCGCAGCCACTCCGACCTGGCGGCCTGACCTCCAGTTCAGAACGCCCCGGCTGAGCCGGGGCGTTCGCCTTGTCCGCGATCAGGTCGGCAGGTCCTGCGGATCGACCAGCCGGATCAGGCCCTCCTGCGCACAGGACGCCGCAAGCCTGCCGCCTGAGAACAGGCGCCCGAACGAGAACCCGAGCCCCGCCGAAGCCGACGGCGACACCTGGTCGTAGAGCAGCCACTCGTCGGCGCGCGCTGGGCGGTGGAACCACATGGAATGGTCGATCGAGGCTGCCTGCACACCGGGCCCACCGAAGTCCACCGGGTGCGGCACCGTGCTGACGGCCAGGAGCGTCAAGTCGCTGGCGTAGGCGAGCACCGCCTGGTGCAACGTGGGGTCGTCGGGCAAGGCGCTCTCGGCCCGCACCCACACCTTCATCTCGGCGTCTCGGGGGCCGGAGGCGGTCAGGTCGCTGGTGTCCCCGGCGAAGCGGGTCTCCAGCACCCCCCACTCCTGGCGCCACGCCTGGACCGTCCGTCTCGACCGTGCGCCCAGCACCTCCGACAGCGGAGGGCAGGCCAGCGGCGGGGGCACCTCGGTGGGCGTCTGATCGGCATGGTTGAGGCCGGGTTCGATCTCGTGGAACGAACACACCATCGAGAAGATCGTCCGCTCTCCCTGGGCTGCGAGCACGCGGCGGGCCGAGAAGCTCCCGCCGTCGCGCGTCCGCTCGACCTCGTAGCGGATCGGCACTCCCGGCAGCCCAGGACGCAGGAAGTAGGCCCCCAACGAGTGCGCCACCCGATCCGCCGGCACCGTCCGGTAGCCGGCGGTCAGGGCTTGGGCCAGAACGTGCCCGCCGAAGACCCGCTGCAGCGGCGAGTAGGCCTGCTGCCCGAGGAAGGTCAGCTCGTCGGCCTGGTCGAGGTCCAGGAGGGAGATCAGTTCGTCGACGGTCTCAGGCATGTCACCGTCCCAGGTCCGGCGGATCCTGCTCTGCCAGGAACTGCTCGACGGCGGCCCCGATCTCCTCCGCGCTCGGCACGGAGGCCGCCCCGCTCTCCCGCAGTTGGTCGTACTGCTCCTCCAGCGCCGCGAGGACAGCCGGGAAGTCGACGTCATCAGCGGTTTCCGCGGCGATCGATGCCAGATGGGCACTCGCCTTCTCCGCCAGGTCGTCGAGGGGTATCGCCAGGCCGGCGGCCTCATTGATCCGACGGATCACCGAGGCCGCCCCCTCTGGGTACCCGGCCTGCGCCAGATAGTGCGGCACGTGGGCGACGAAGCCTCGGCCGAGCAGTCCGGCCTCGCCCGCGCGGAACTCCAACATCGCGGAGAAGCTCCCCGGGATCTGCACCCGGTCTATCCACACCGGGTTTCCCCGGGCGAGCTCGGCATCGGTGGAGTGGGCCGTGACCAGGGTTGGCCTGGTGTGCGGCACCGCCATCGGCACGCCGGTCACTGTGATCAGCACCGATACCGACAGCCGTTCGGCGATCCCAAGCACGGCCGCCGCGGCCCGGTTCCATTGCGTGTCCGGCTCCGGCCCGGTGAGCAGCAGGAAGGCACTGCCGGCGGGGTCGGTGACCTTGTGCAGCACCAGGGAGTAGTCGGTCATCGAGACCCACTGGTTGGTGTCGAACACCATGTGCGGACGGCGGGACCGGTAGTCATGCAACTGGTCGTGGTCGAACTCGACCAGGACCTCGTGTTCGCACTGCTCGAGGATGTAGCGACCGGTGATGTGGGTGACCGAACCTGCGTCCACGTAGCCGTCGAAAAGGTGGATCAGGGCCGGCTCGTGCCCGCGCAGCGAATCCCAGACCGTCGGGTCGAAGGTGTACAGCAGGCGAGGATCCAGCACGCCGCCACTGTACCCCGGGGCGTTTTCAGCGCACCACGATTGCGCTCAGGGCGGAGTTGATGCGCTTGGCTGAGACCGGGACCGCGGTTCCCAGAGACTGGGCGAAGAGGCTCACCCGGAACTCCTCGATCAGCCAACCGATCGTGGCCACGTCGTCCGGAAGCGGACCGGGCGGGAAGCGGTCGCACAGGTGGGCATAGGCGTCCTCCACCTCGGTCACCGCCGCCAGCCCGGCGGCGTCCCGGGCCGGGCTGGACCGCTGCGCTTCGAGACGTCTCTCGACTGCCCTGAGGTAGACCGGCAGCCGGGCCCAGTGGGGCTCTGGGGTGGCAGCGATGAATCCCGGGTAGACAAGCCCGGCGACTTGTTCGGTGATGTCCGCCACGGCCGGTCCGCGTGCGTCCGCGAGCGCGCTCTGGATGCGCCCCAGGCTTGTGAGCAGCTCCCCGGTCTGGTCGACGACCTGCCGCATACGTTCGGCCGCACCTGAGCGGACCTGTTCGGCGAGTTGGCGGAACGAGGATGCGTCACGAATCCGGGCGGCATCCCCGGCGGCACTGATCAGGTCTCCGATCGCCTTGAGACGAGCGTCCGCGAGCAGGTCGGGGACCGTGGGGTAGGGGGAGGCCACGAGCGCGAACTTCACCGCGTTGCTGAGCCTGGACACCACCCAGGTGGTCGGATCGACCGTGGTCAGCGCCACCAGGCGTCGCAGCCCGGCGCGGTGGGAGCGGGCTGCACTGGCAGGGTCGGCGAAGACCTGGACGCCGACCCGGTCCCGTCGATCGACCAGGGCCGGGAATCCGGTCACCGGCGCGTCCACACGTTCGGGGATCGAACCGAACTGCCAGGAATCGGCCCCCGGGTGCGTGAGATGGGCCGCTGCCTGGTTCAGAGTGGTCGTGAGATCCGGCGCCAGGGAATCGGCCAGGTCCGCCAGGTCGCGTCCCAGGGTGACCTCTCCGGAAGGGCCCACCACCCGGAACCGGACGCGCAGATGTTCCGGAACCGACGACGGCCGCCACGCCTCGGCAGGAACCTGAACGCCGACCGTGGCCAGAATCGCCCGGCCCAGCCCGGCCCAGAGCGGCTCGTTGGCCGGGCCGGGATGCTGGGCCAACCAGGCGAGGGCTCGCCTGGCGGTGTCGGGCGCGGGAACCAGCTGGGTCCGGACCTGCTTGGGGAGCCCCCGGATCAGTTCTGCGGCCACATCCGCCCGAAGCCCGGGGACCTGCCAGGAGAACGGTGACGTCTCAACCCGGTTCAGCTGCGCCAGCGGGATGGTCACGGTGACTCCGTCATGCCCTGCGCCGGGATCGAAGGCGTAGTCGATGGGCAATTCGAGGTCGTCGAAGTGCCAGGTGTCGGGGAAGTCGTCGGGATGGGCGGCGTGCGCCTCGGCGCTCAGCAGGTCGTCGAGGGTGAGGTCCAACAGGTGCGGAGCGCGTTGGCGGGCATCGCGCCACCAGCGGTCGAAGTGCGCCACCGAGACGATGCCCTCAGGGATCCGCGCGTCGTAGAACGCAGCGATCGTGGCGTCGTCCACCAGCAGGTCACGGCGCCGGGAGCGCTCCTCCAGGTCCTCGGCCGCCCGACGTGTGGCCTGGTTACGCGCCCAGAAGTGGTGCCGGGTGCGCCACTGGCCCTCGACCAGCGCCGACTGGATGAACACCTCGCGGGCCACGCCCGGGTCGATCCGGCCGTAGGAGGCCAGCCGGTCCGCAGCGATCGGAATGCCGAGCAGTGTCACGCGCTCGTAGGCGACGCACTGACCCGATCGTGCCGACCAATGCGGTTCGGAATAGGTCCGCTTCAGCAGATGGGCGCCAACCTCCTCGATCCAGGCAACCCGGACGGGGGCCACCGTTCGGGCCCACAGCCGGGTCGTCTCCACCAGTTCGACGGCCATCACCAGCGGCGGCGAGGTCCTAGCAGCGCTCGATCCGGGGTTGATCGCGAAGCGGGTGCCCCGGGCGCCGAGGTACTCCGCGGGGCCCGGGCGGCGGCGTCCCGGCGTCCGCGGGCCTTGGCCGACCGGGTCGAGCAGCCCCACGTGCGACAGCAACCCAGCCAGGACCGCCACATGCACCTTGTCGATCCCTGCCGGCTCGGTATTGCGGTTCATTTCCAGTTCGCCGCACACCTCTCGGAGCTGGTTGTACAGGTCCTGCCATTCCCGAACCCGCAGGAAGTTGAGGTACTCGGCGTGGCACAGGCGCCGGAAGGCGTTGCCGGACAGCTTCTGGCGCTGCTGGCGCAGGTAGTCCCAAAGCCGGAGCAGGGCGGCGATGTCGGAGCCGTCCGGGGTCGGCTCCCCGTCGCCCATCGGGGCCCAGAACCTGCGGTGCGCAGCGTCGGCGAGCTCCTGTGCCTCGGCCGGGCGCTCCCGCACGTCCTGGATGGCCAGGCCGGAGACGATCGCCTGCACCTCACGCAGGCATCCCTGCCGTTCGGCCTCGACGAGCATGCGCCCCAGCCGGGGGTCCACCGGGAGCCTGGCCAAGCTGCGCCCGACCCGGGTGAGCCGGACGCCCGCGTCCCGCGGGTCTGGCTCAGCCAGGGCGCCCAACTCCTGGAGAAGCCGGATGCCGTCGCGCACCTGGCTGCGATCGGGTGGCTCGACGAACGGGAAGGCCGCAATATCGCCCAACCTCGCGTCGGCCATCTGCAGCAGGACTGCGGCCAGGTTGGTCCGCAGGATCTCGGGCTCGGTGAACGCCGGCCGGGAGGCGAAATCCTCCTCGTCATAGAGCCTGATGCAGATACCGGGCCCGAGACGTCCGCAGCGTCCGGCGCGTTGGTTCGCCGAGGCCTGCGAGATCGGCTCGATGGGCAGCCGCTGGACCTTCGTCCGGGCCGAGTAGCGCGACAGCCGGGCGAACCCGGGATCGATGACATAGCGGACGCCGGGGACGGTCAAGGAGGTTTCGGCGACGTTGGTGGCCAGCACGATCCGCCGTCCGGTGTGCGGCGCGAAGACGCGATGCTGCTCGGCCGCCGACAGCCGGGCGTACAGCGGAACCACCTCGGTGAACCGGAGCTGCATGGCCGTGATCGCCTCCGCGGCGTCGCGGATCTCGCGTTCACCGGACAGGAACACCAGGATGTCACCGTCCAATGCGCTGGCGGTGAGCTCGGTGACCGCGTCGCGGATCGCGTCCACCTGGTCTCGCTCACGTTCGGTCCCGTCGCCGATGACCGGCCGGTAGCGGATCTCGACGGGGTAGGTGCGCCCCGACACCTCGATGATCGGCGCGTTACCGAAGTGCTCGGCGAATCGTGCGGTGTCGATGGTCGCCGAGGTGATGATCACTTTGAGCTCGGGCCTTCGGGGCAGCAACAGCTTGAGGTAGCCCAGCAGGAAGTCGATGTTGAGGCTGCGCTCGTGGGCCTCGTCGATGATGATCGTGT
>CAZPCM010000065.1:12738-17083 GCA_964585085.1 uncultured Propionibacteriaceae bacterium | reverse complement strand
TGGTGGTGCCGAGCATCTTGCCGTACATGATCATCATGTTCTGCTCGTTGATGGTCAGCCAGTAGGTCACCTTGGGGCCGTACTCGCGGAAGATCACCTCGGCGAACTTCGCGAACGCGTCGACGGTGGCCCGGTTCGTCCAGCCCCCCTTGGCGTCCAGCGCCGCGGGCAGGTCGAAGTGGTACATCGTCACGATCGGCTCGATCCCGGCGTCCACCAGGGCGTCGATCAGGCGGTGGTAGAAGGCCACGCCGGCAGCGTTGATCTCGCCGTCGCCGTCGGGGATGATCCGAGTCCAGGCGATGGAGAACCGGTAGGCCTTCAGCCCCATCTCGGCCATCAGCTCCACGTCCTCGGCGAACCGGTGGTAGTGGTCGCTGGCGACGGTGAAGTCGGTGGTGCCCTCGGGGTAGGACTCCCGGACGTCGATCACCGACGGGCCCTTGCCGTCCTGGTTCCACGCCCCCTCGACCTGGTAGGCGGAGGTGGAGGCGCTCCACAGGAAGCCCTGCGGGAACGGCTTGAGAGTGCGATATCTCATTGCTCTTCCCCTTCTCAGCGTTCGATCACGATCGCCGTGTCGCCGTGAGCCAGGTGATGGCCCTCGGCCGGCAGGACGGCGGCGAACTGCGCGGTGTTGGTGACGACCATGACCGTCGTGGTGTCGTACCCGGCGGCCTTGACCGCCTCCAGGTCCACGGTGGCGAGCAGGTCGCCGGCCTCGACGCTCTGACCCTGGGTCACCGCGGGCGTGAAGCCCTTGCCTTCGAGCTGGACGGTGTCGATACCGATGTGGATCAGCACCTCAACGCCGTCGGCGGACTTGATGCCGAACGCGTGGCCGGTCGGGAAGGCGGTCACCACGGTGCCGGCGAAGGGGGCGTAGAACCGTCCGTTGTCGGGGACGATGCCGACGCCGTTGCCGAGCGCGCCGGAGGCGAACACCTTGTCCTTGACCTCGGCGAGGGGGACGATCGTCCCGCTGACCGGGGCGTTGGCCTCGGGGGCGCCGACGCCGGGGACGACGATCTCGGGGCCTTCCTCCTCCACTGCCTCCTTCGGGTCATCGAAGCCGAGCATCAGGGTGAGGCCGAAGCCCAGCGCGATGGCGACAGCGACGCCGATCAACTGCAGGGTGAAGTTGCCGACCGACATCCAGGCGGGCAGGGCGATCAGGGAGGGGAAGGCGAAGGAGTTGGCGGCCGAACCACCCGCAGCGGCGATCGCGCCACCGAGGGCGCCGCCGGCGATGCCGTAGTAGAAGGGCTTCTTCAACGGCAGGTTGACACCGTAGATCGCGGGCTCGGTGATCCCGGCGAGCAGACCGGAGACCGAGGCGGGGCCGGCGACCTGCTTGAGCTTGGCGTTGCGGCTGCGGATGGCGACGGCCAGTGCGGCGGCGCCCTGGGCGAGGACGGCGGCCGGGAGCGGGCCGGTCAGGACGGAGTAGCCCTGGGTGGTGAGGTCGTTGATCATGATCGGTACGAAGCCCCAGTGCAGGCCGAACAGCACGAACACCTGCCAGAAACCGCCCATGATCGCGCCGCCGAGCCACGGCGCCAGGCCGAACAGCCAGGTGACACCGGCGGAGACGCCGGACGCGGCGTAGCTGGTGACCGGGCCGACCGCGATCAGGGTCAGCGGCACCATCAAGGTCACCGAGATCAGGGGGATGCTGAAGTTGCGGATCACTGAGGGCAGCACCTTGTTCAGGAACTTCTCCAGCAGCGACTGCAGCCACACCGCGACGATGATCGGGATCACCGAGGAGACGTAGCTCACCATGACCACCGGGATCCCGAGGAAGGACACCGGCTCTCCAGCGGCGTTCAGGGCGATGATGCTCGGGTAGACCAGCGCGGCGGCGATCGCCATCGCGGTGAACTGGTTGGCGCCGAAACGCTTGGCGGCGGTGATGGCCAGGAACACCGGGAGGATCTGGAACATGCCGTCAGCAGCGGCATTCAGGATGGTGTAGGTCTGGCTGTCCGCGGCCAGCACGCCGAACGTGGTGAACAGCGCCAGGAAGGCCTTGAGCAGGCCCAGACCGGCCAGCGGCCACAGGATCGGGCTGAAGATCTTCGAGATCAGGTCGATGAACTGGTTGAACAGGTTGCCCTTGGGGCCCTCGTCGACCGCCGGCGCGTGGTCGCCGACCAGCTTGGAGATCTTGCCGATCTCGGCGAAGACAACCGGGACGTCATTGCCGATGACGACCTGGAACTGGCCGCCGGCCTCCATCACGGTGATGACGCCGGCCAGCTTCTCCACCGCCGCCTTGTTCGCCTTGCCGGCATCCTTCAACTTGAAGCGCAGGCGGGTGGCGCAGTGCGCAAGGGAGGCGACGTTGGACTCGCCCCCGACTTTCTGGAGAATGTCACCGGCCAACGTCCGGTAATCAACTGAAGGCACTTCGGCCCCTTTCTTGTTCTATGAACTTCCGTGTTCGAAAAGGTCTGGAACGCAAAAAAGACCTGAGCTGAAACGTCGTGCCAAGCGCACGACGATAAGCTCAGGTCTTGCCTGCGAACAGTTGCAACCCTGGGGAACCTTGCGGCTCCTGATACAAAGTTAGCAGGAGCGGAGAGGGCCGCGCAAATCGGCGGCGCGCCTGGTCGCTTCGGCGCTGAACGTCAAGGCCCCGGAACCGCCTGGTTCCGGGGCCCTTCAGCTGTCTCTTTCAGGTCACTTCCACTCGAACCGTGACGCGTTCGGATCGGCGGAAACGTCCAGGACCACGGTCTTCATCAGCTTGTCGGAAATCGTCTGGCGCTTGGCGTCCCACAGCGGCATGAACCATCCGACGAAGCAGGCCAGGCTGTCGATGATGTGGGCGATGTAGCGAACAACGGCCAACCCGAACCCGATCGGCTGGCCGCTGGCCTCGCCGATCAACTTGGTCTTGGCGATGCTGCGGCCCAAGGTCACGCCGGTGGTGCCGCCCTTGTAGCCGGTGTTCCACACCAGCCAGGCGATCCCTGCAAGCCACAGCACGAAGTTCATGATGGAACCGAACGTCGATCCACCGGCGGCCAGATTGCCCCCGATGCTGCTCAGGATCGACACCGGGGCGTAGTCGATGAGGGCGCCGAGGGCGCGCTTGCCCCAGTCAGCCAAGGGCGCACCAGCAGGCACCGGGTAGTTGGGGACTCCGTAGCCCGCCGCCGCGTAGGGGTCGGTGGGCTGACCGTACGGAGCGGGAGGCTGGCCATAGGGCGCGGCCGGCTGACCGTAGGGCGCGGCCGGCTGACCGTAGGGTGCAGGGGGCTGCTGACCGTACGGCGCCGCGGGCTGGCCATAAGGCGCAGGAGGCTGCTGACCATACGGCGCGGCCGGCTGTCCGTAGGGCGCGGCCGGCTGTCCGTAGGGAGCCGCAGGCTGGCCGTAGGGATCGGTGGGCTGGCCGTAGGCCGCGGCCGGCGGAGCCTGGTAGCCGGAGGCATCCGGCGCTTGGTGGCCGGCGGCCGATGCGTCATAGCCGGAGGCGGGCTGCTGGTAGGGCGCGCCTGCCGGCGTCCCGTAGCTCACCGGCGGGTAGGCGCCGGGAGCTCCGTACGCGGGCGGGTAGCCGGGAGCTGCCGGCTCGAACCCGCCGGCCGGCGGGGCATAGGACTGCGGGCTCTGGCCCTCCGGTGACTGGTAGGCCTCCGGAGAAGGCGCCTGGTATTCCTCGGGGGCGGTGCCGCTGGCCTGTGGGGGCTGGTAACCGGGCACGGCCTGGCTCGGATCCTGGGCGGGATCTGGGGTGGTGGAGTTCCAGTTCTGGTTGGACATGGTTTCCCCTCAGGTGGTTGGTAGCGCCGATCCTACGGCCAAGATCGGACAATCCAACTGCTGGTCATAATGGGAACATGCCCAGGATTGCCCAGCCCGTCGAGTTCTCAGCGCCGCAGGCGTTGCGCTCGGCCGGCTGGCTGGCCGCCGCAGGGCTGGTCCTGAGCGGAACCTACGCCCTCACCGGATGGGGGTTGCCCTGCCCCTGGCGCGCCCTGACCGGCACCCTGTGCCCCTTCTGCGGGACCACGCACCTGGGTGAGCGGTTGCTGCACCTGGACCTGACCGGCGCCTGGCAGGCCAACCCCTTCATGTTCGTGCTGCTGGCGGGGGTGGGGCTCGCGTCGGTGCTGTGGGCGGTCGAAGCTCTCGGCGGTCCGGCCGTCCGCCCACCCCGGGCGTTGCGAAGCGGACGACTGTGGCAGGGGGCCATCATGGCGGCCGCGCTGGTCTTCTGGGTGGCGCGCAACCTGCCCAGCTGACCCCCACGGTGGCTGAGCTTGATGAGGCCCAGTACACGGTGGCCGAGCCTGACGAAGCCACCCACACACGCACGACCCTTCGTCAAGCT
>CAZPCM010000065.1:0-12638 GCA_964585085.1 uncultured Propionibacteriaceae bacterium | reverse complement strand
CAGGGATCGTTCTCAAGCTCAGGGATCGTTCGTCAAGCTCAGGGATCGTTCGTCAAGCTCAGGGATCGTTCTCAAGCTCAGGGATCGTTCGTCAAGCTCAGGGATCGTTCGTCATGCTCAGGGATCGTTCGTCACGCTCAGGGATCGCCCGCCTCCGCCAGGGATCACCCGCCGAGGGGTGGCCTCAGCGAAGAGCGAAGCGGTTCCTCATCGGTACCGACCACACCTCGGAGCCGGGCAGGCCCCAACCGGCCAGCAACGCGTTGGCGGCCTGCCAGCCGGTGGTGGCGGCTCGTTCCATGAGCGCGACCGGCAGGTCGCAGCGGACCAGGTCGCCGGCCAGCACCACGCGCGCGTCCGGGGTGACCACCTCGGGACGGCGCAGCCAGGCTCCGGTGTCGACCAGCGGGCAGTCCTCGGCGACAAGCCACTGCTCGCCGAGCACAGGCGCGTCGGACAGTTCGGGGTGGATCCGCGCTGCTTCCGCCCACAGGCGCTCGCGAGCGGCGTCGGAGGTGTCCGAGAGCGCATACCCGTGCGCCTCCACCACGGCCCCACCGTGCCGTCGCGCCCAGGCCGCCGACCCGGCCTCGAAGGCATCGAGCCGCGAGAGGTTGTCCAGCGGCCCGAACCCGCTGGTGCCCAGGAACGGTGCGATCCCGTCGAGGGGAAGGTCGAGCCACCGGCGGCCCACGGCGAAGGGTGGTGCGGCGCGGAGCGCGGCGATGCGATCCCGCCAGTCCGGCGTACCCAGCCAGGTGGCCTCGCCGACCAGCCGCCGCAGGCCGGCCACGTCGAGGGCCAGGACGATCGCGGCGGCGCTGTACTCGCCCGTGCTGGACGTGACGCGCACTCCGGAGGGCGTCGCCTCAACCATCTCGACACGTGAGTCGGTCACGATCTCCACACCCAGCCGGGCCAGGTGGCGTCCCAACGGGGCCCACAGCGCGGCGTCGTAGTCGTCGTCGGGGACGTCGAACAGCAGGCCCTCGGCGGACCCCACGAAGTAGGTGTGGAACATCGCCAGCAGCTCCCCGCCGGAGAACTCGCGAGGGTCGGCGAAGAAGCTGCGTGCGAAGACTTCCAGTGCCAGGTGACGTGCGGAATGGGGGAAGTTGAGCCGATCGAGAACCTCGGCCGCGCTCACCCCGTCAAGATCGCTGAAGGTGCGCGGAAACTCCACGTCGACAAGCCCCAACGCCGCGCGGACGTCCACCTTCGCGAGGTCGCGCAGGTGGAAGCTCGGGCTCTGGGCCACGAAGCCGACCAGGTTCCATGGCGGTGTGCGGGGAATGCGGGCGAAGGAGTCGGTGGGTCCGTCGGCGAGCGTCAGCGGGTAATCGGCGATCGGCACCAGACGATCGAGCCCGGGGTCGGCTCGGCGCAGCAGCGCGCGCAGGTTGTAGTACTGCCGGAAGAAGGCATGGAAGCCTCGGCTCATGGTGACCTTCTCCCCGCTGGGGAGTTGCACCGGCCAGGATCGGACGCGGCCGCCGAGGGTCGGCTGCGCCTCCAGCAGCCGGACGGCGACGCCGCGCTCGGCCAGCCCCGTGGCAGCGGCGAGCCCGGCGATTCCGCCGCCGACCACGATCGCGCTGGGTCTGGATCGGGAGCCCGCCGGCACCGGCGACGCCGGTGCCGGCGGACGATGACGGACGGCGCGGCGGTCGCGCCCAGGGGTCCAGGGTTTCATCGGCATCTCCTCACAAGAAGCTGAGTCGAATTCGTCGTCTACGACGAATTCGACTCAGCTTGTCGACGGTGGCGGCGTTTGCCGTCCTCCCAGGCCAGGAGGACGGCGGTGACAAGGGCGAAGCCGAATCCGAAGTCCTCGATCGGGATGTCCCAGGGCCAACGGACGCCGAGCATCTGCTCGGGGGCGTAGAGCACGATCGGGTCGCTCAGCTTGGTGAGCCATCCGTCGACGAGCACCTGGAACGCGAAGACGATCGCCATCGACAGCCAGTACTGCGGCGTTCGGAAGATGCCGGTGCGGACCCAGAAGATCTCGGCGAGCACCACGACGAGAATCGCGACCAGGGTCGCCACGGTGTACTCAGGCATCGGTCCCCCGTCGGCTCGCATCGGCTCCCTCCCGGCCCGGCGGGCGAGCTTCGCCGGCCGCGTGGCGCGGGCGGCGAAGGCGGTTCAGCACCGTGCCCACGGACTCGTAGGTGAGCAGGCCGCACACGGGAATGACAAGGAAGAAGACCAGCTCCTCGATCGGCAGGGCGCCGGGCAGTAGCCAGCCGGTGGTGTACCGGGGGCTGTACCACCAATGGCCGCGTGCGATGGCGATCGCGTCCCAGACTGTGAAGACCGCGACCACCGGCAGCAACGCCCGCAGCAGCAGCCGCCACCGCCGGTACACCCGCGCCCGGAAGACGAACTCCAGCGGCAGGGTGATGGCCAGGCAGCCGGCCATCACCCCCAGGTACTGCCAGCGCTCCATCAGAGGCGGCCGGACTCGGGAGTCGGGCAGCAGGACTCGGGAATGCCGCCCGCCCCACCCTTAGCGCAGGCGTAGCGGCCGGCGAGCGGAACGGGCCCGCCACACGACGACAACCCGCAACGGGCCGGGACCGGAAGAAGCCCCATCACAGTCACACCTCCAGCCGAGTCGCCATGGACCGTGGCGGCCCGGCGAGCATCAGGGTGGCCGCGGTGGCGGCCTTGCGCCACGTGGGCACGCGGGCGCGACCGGCGAAGACGTCGTAGTCGGCGTCCGCGATCCGGTCCAGGATCTGGGAGTACAGGCGGCGGGCGGTCGCCACGCAGCGCGCCGAGCGTGGCGGGAGCAGCCCGATTCCCGCGTCGGCAAGGGCATACAGTTCCCGGTTGCGGGCGATCTCGAAGCGCATCAGGCCCCGCCAGGCGTCATCGACCCGGCGCTCCCACGGATCGACGCCGAAGCGACGCAGGTCCGCCTGAGGGAGGTACACCCGGCCCCGGTCGAGGTCCTCGCCGACGTCACGGAGGAAGTTGGTGAGCTGGAAGGCGAACCCGAGGGCGCGGGCCGGTTCCAACGCCGCCGGCGACGTCGGACGCAGCACCGGCAGCATCATCTCGCCGATCACCGCCGCAGAACCCTCCATGTAGCCGCACAAGTCCTCGAACGTCTCGTAGCGGTCGACAGCGAGGTCCATCGCCATGGCCTCGAAGAACCGGTCGAAGCACTCGATGTCGATGCCGCAAACCGCCACAGTGTGGGCGATCGCAGCCATCGTCGGGTCGTCGGGGCGCCCGGCCAGTGCGGCGTCGAACCGCGCCCGGAATCCTGCCAGCCGAGCCCGCGTGGCTGCGACGTCGCCCACAGTGGCTCCCTCGGCATCGACGATGTCGTCGGCCAGCCGGGCCAGCGCGTACACCGCGTACACGTGCTGCCGCTGCTCGGGAGCCAGCAGCAGCGCCCCCCAGTAGTAGGTGGTCCCATAGTCGCGGGTCAGCCTGGCGCACGCGGCGTACCCGGCGACCAGGTCGGACGGCGCCGCGAGGGCCGGCGCGCTCACGAGGGCGCTCCTGTTGTGACACGTCCGCGGGCGCGCCCTTCCTCGGGCGCCGGCGTGCGGAGATAGGACCGCACCCGCTGGGCGGCCAACTCCCCGCTGACCAGGACCATCGGGACGCCCACGCCCGGCGTGGTGCCCGTTCCGGCGAAGAACAGTCCGGGCAGCCGAGGTTCGTAGTTCTTCGGACGGAACGGACCGGTCTGGAAGAAGGTGTGCGCCAGGCTGAACGGCGTCCCCATCGCCAGACCCTGGGCAGCCCAGTCGGACGGTGTCACCAGGCGTTCGGTGACGATGTCGGACGGGTAGCCGTTGGCCTGGAGGAACCGGTGCAGACGCTCCCGCAGCGGGCCGGCCTCAGCCGTCCAGTCGAGGGTCGCGCCCAGGTGCGGCACCGGCTCCAGCACATAGAGGACGCTGTGCCCCTGGGGCGCCATGGACGGCGCGTCGATACTGGGGATGGTGACCAGGCGGGACGGGTCGCTCATCAGCTGCAGCTTGTCGATCAGCTCGACGAACGACGACTCCCAGGCGCGGCCGAAGTGGATGTTGTGGTGGGCCACCGACGGCTCCGGCACCCCCCGCACCCCGACGTGCCAAACGACCGCCGAGGGGGAGTATTTCCCCTTGTGGAATACCGATGGCGGGGTCAGGTCCGGGAGCAGGTCGCGGTAGGCGGTGGGCAGGTCGATCGTCACCACCACGGCATCGGCCATCAGCGGCTCGCCGCCGGCCCGAACGCCGGCCACTCGTCCAGCCCGGTCGCGCAGGATGGCCTCGGCCGGGGTGTCGTAGGCGATGGCGACCCCGGACTCGGCGAGCGCCCGAGCCATGGCGGCCGGCACGGCGTGCATCCCGCCTTCGGGGAAGTGGACGCCGGCGATCGAATCCATGTAGGTGATCACCGCGTACACCGCCAGAGCGTCGGCGGGGGCCAACCCGGCGTACATGGCCTGGAAGGTGAACAGCCGGGTCAGCCGATCGTCGCGGAACCGTCGGCCCACCGCGCGGCCGAGCCGGTCGAAGCCGCCCAGCGCGACAAGCCGGGCCGCCTCGACCGGACGGGACACCAGGTCCAGCGGAGAGTCGAAGTTGCGCTCGATGAAGTGCGGCATCTCGACCGCGTACAACTCCTCCAGCCAGCGCACGAAGTCGCCGAACGCGGCCGCGTCCGTCTCGCCGATCCGGGACCGGATCTCGGCGGTCGTCGCCTCCACGCTGGAGCGGACGAGCAACTCGGAACTGTCGGCGTAGACGGCGCGGTAGGCCGGGTCCAGTCGCCGCAGGGTGACCAGGCTGTCCAGGCTACGGTCGATCCTGGCCAGCGCGCGGTCGATCAGGTGGGGCATGGTGAGCACGGTCGGCCCGGAATCGAAGGTGAACCCGTCGGCGCGCAGGGTGCCGTTCCGTCCGCCCGGTTCGTGCCCGCGCTCGACGATGGTGACGTCGTGGCCGTCCCCGGCCAGGTGGCAGGCCGCGGCCAGCCCGGACAGGCCGGCCCCGATGACGACGACCTTGCTCATGAGGCCCGCCAAGCGATCCGGCCGGCGATGGCCCGCAGGCCCTCGCGCGCCTCGGGCGCGAGGGACGGAGTGTCGACGACATGGACTGCGGCCGCGACGGCGTCCTCGATCATCGCCTCCACGTCGGCGATCACCCCCGAGCTCACCAGTTCGGCCTGCAGGCCGGCGACGTCCTCCGGCGTCAACTCGGAGGTCCCGGCCCGGTCCAGGACCCGCCGCCACGACGCCCCGAAGCGCTGGCTGGCCAGCGCCAGCAGCACGGTGGGTTTGCCCTGCACCAGATCGTCGCCGACCGGCTTGCCCGTGGCGCCCGCGTCCCCGATCACGCCGAGGATGTCGTCGCGCAGGGCGAAGGCCTCGCCGACGTGGAGTCCGTAGGCCTGCAACACCTGGAGGGTCTCCCCGGTTGCGCCGGCGGCGACCGCGCCGAGCTGGAGCGGACGCCACACCGTGTAGGCCCCTGACTTCGCCCGGGCGACCTCCCGCGCGTGGGCCAGGTCGCGACGTCCGTTCGCGGCTCCGACAAGATCCCGGCCCTGGCCCATCATGAGCTCGACGGTCAGCGTCCGCCAGATCGCCTGCAGCTGCGGCGGCAGGCCCGCCATGAGCAGACCGGCCTCGCTGTGGGCGAGATCCCCGACCAGGATGGCGATGTTCTCCCCGTACCGATCGGGGTCTCCGAATCCGCTGTGCTGCACGTGCTGGGCCCGGGCCCGAACGTGGACCGCGGGTAGCCCGCGGCGGCTCTGCGAGGAATCCATCACGTCGTCATGGATCAGCGCGAACACGTGCAGCAGTTCCAGCGCGGCAGCCGCACGGACCATGTCGTCGTGCCCGCGCCCGTGGCTGAGACCGCCGGCGGCGACCCACCCCCAGTGGCACATCCGTGGACGGAGACGCTTTCCCCCGGAGTCGACCATCGCCGCCAGCAACTCCAGCACCGAATCGGTGTGCAGGACGCCCGGCCTGGGGATGACCGCACGGCTGAGTTCGGCCCACTGCTCGGCGAGCGATGCCATCGTGTCGGCGATGAGGGCCTCGACCGCGGCCACCGTGCCGCCGTCCCCCTGGATTCGGGTGCGTGCCGGCACCGCCCCGCCGCGCCGGCGGA
This sequence comes from uncultured Propionibacteriaceae bacterium, assembly GCA_964585085.1. Lineage (GTDB taxonomy): Bacteria > Actinomycetota > Actinomycetes > Propionibacteriales > Propionibacteriaceae > Propionicimonas. The sequence goes on along the minus strand of CAZPCM010000065.1, from coordinate 6,498 downwards.
TCGTCCCGGTTCTCAGACCGTCGGCGAGCATGGTCATGCGACACCTTCCTGAGTTGCCATGGCGTGGTCCAGCAAGGGGATCTGCCGGACGCTCCACGGGCTGAGCAGGGCGGGGGTGGTCCTGGCCAGGGCCACCACGGCCGACCACTGCGCCCAGGCGACCTCGGCGACCTCGTCCGGGTTGGGAAGCAAGGGGCTGCTGTCGAGCTCGCCGATCCAGACCGGGCAGATCTCGTTCTCCACCACACCGGACGCGTCGGTCGCACGGTAGGCGAAGTGCGGCAGGACCAGACGCGGATTGTCTATGCCCACGCCGAGTTCGTCGAAGATCCGGCGACGCACGGCGTCCAGCGGCTTCTCCCCCGGCCGCGGGTGTCCGCAGCACGAGTTGGTCCACACCCCCGGCCAGGTGCGCTTGCCGAGAGAGCGTCGGGTGAGCAGCACGCGTCCGGTTCGGTCGAACAGGTAGCAGGAGAAGGCCAGGTGCAACGGGGTGTCGCTGCCGTGGACGGTCAGGCGATCGGCCGACCCTATCGGCCGCCCGTCCCGGTCGAGCAGAACGACCTGGTCGGCGGCGGGCTGGGTCGCGGAGAGGGTCGAGCTCATCGGGGGCTCCTCTGGAGTCCGGTCAGGAAACGAGTCGGGAGTGGTTCGCGGCGCTGGCGGGCTGGGCCGAAGTCCGACCGGATCGCCACAGCACCGCAGCCGTTATGACGGCCAACGCCGCGAGCGCGGCGGAGATTCCCGTCAGGGTGGAGGACGGTTCCCCCGTCAGCCGCCCGACGGCGATCCAGAGCAGTCCCCACGCCATCGCCGCGGCCACGCCGATCCGTCCGCCGAGCATCCTGGCGAGCACGACGCCGATGCCGGCGGCCACCAGCAGCACTGCCGCGGCGATCACCTCCGCGGCGAGCCCGCCGGGATCAACCCCCGAGGCGACCAGGGTGGCGGTGATGTTGGCCGCAGTGGCGACCGAGACCCAGCCCAGGTAGAGCCCGAAGGTTCCATCGACCACGACCCGCTCGGCGGAGACCGTTCGGGAGACCGGCGGGATCGTCGTCAGCCGCTGCATGAGCAGGCCGAGGGTGACGACCAGCGCGAGGATGATCACCACGCTGGCCCACAACCAGCCCACCTGGGTGACCAGGAGCCAGGCGGCGTTCAGCACCATGGACAGCGAGGCCAGCCAGCCGATCGCTCGTGATCGAGCTGAGGAGGTGTTGGCCGGGAGCCACTGCCAAACCACATAGGCGATCAGGCCGAGGTAGATCACCGACCAGATCGAGAACGCCCGCACCGCCGGCGCGAGCAGCGTTGCCGTGGCTGACAGGCTGCCGCCGGACGATTCCTCCACGCGGGTCCCGAACACCCCGATGCCGAACAGCGTCCCGATGATCATGAACACCGCGCTTGCGGTCACGACCAGCTGACGCGGCCGGTCACTTCGAGCCAGATCCACCACGGTGGCCTCCTTTCAAAACCTTGGACACTATGATGCCCACTCACACAACCTTTGACAAGTTATTGCGGTGCAACCTTAGACAGATCTTCGCCTAATGGCTGACGTGGGAGCACCCACGGGGCTACCATGGGAACACCATGCTGACCATCAAAACCGCCGCCGAGATCACCGGGGTCTCCGCGCACACGCTGCGGGCCTGGGAGCGGCGGTACGGGCTCTTCTCCCCCACCCGCACCCCGTCGGGCTACCGGGTCTACGACGAGGAGGTGCTCGCGCGCATCCGTGCCATGTCGGCGCTGGTCAGCGAAGGCGCGGCGCCCCGCGAAGCGGCCCTGGAGGTGCTGCGCCGGCGCGCGCCGGATGCGGTGCGCGTCGAGAGCCCTCGCGACGACGGACGCGACCCCCACCGTGACCTCGTCGAGGCGGCTGCCGGGCTGGACGCGGCCCGGGTCTCGCAGATCCTCGACACCCAGTTCGCACTACACGATTACGAGACAGTGATCGACCAGTGGCTGATGCCGGCGCTGGCCCGGATCGGCCGGGAGTGGGCGGCGGGCCGGGTGTCGGTGGCCGGCGAGCACCTGGTGGCCGGCGCCGTCATGCGTCGGCTCTCGACCGCCTACGAGGCGGCGGGACGCGGCGCCGGCCGTCCCCTGGTCATCGGCGCGCCGCCGGGCGTCCGTCACGAACTGGGCCTGATGGCCTTCGCGGTCGCCGCACGCCGGGCTGGACTGGCGACCATCTACCTGGGCGCCGACGTCCCGCTGGACGCGTGGTCGGAGGCGGTCGCCAAGGCCGGCGCGCGGGCGGCGGTCACCTCCGCCCCCCGCCGCGCCGACGCCGAACGCGCCGGCCAGGTGGCCCGGCAACTGACCGCCGATCATCCCGGCCTGCCGGTGTGGGTGGGCGGACGATTCCAGGACGTCGCGCCGACGCCCTGCCGTCCGCTCGGTCAACGCATCGGCGAGGCGGCACGCGTCCTCGCCTCCGCAACGAACGATCAAGGAGCCAACCATGGAGCATGACGTCATCGTGATCGGCGCCGGCCTGGCAGGGCTCGTGGCCGCGCGCCATCTGTTCGGGGCCGGGGTGGACGTGGCCGTCCTGGAGGCCGGGGACGCTGTCGGCGGACGCGTCCGGACCGATCTGGTCGACGGCTACCGGGTGGATCGCGGATTTCAGGTCCTCAACCCGGCCTACCCGGCCCTGCGCACCGAGATCGAGCTGTCCGGGCTGGACCTGCACCCCTTCGACCGCGGGGTCGCGGTACGACAGGGGGGCCTGACCGTGGTGGCCGACCCGCTGCGCCACCCGTCCCGGCTGGCCTCGACGCTGTCGGGGCCATGGCGCGCCCCCCGGGCGCTGGCCGGCCTGGTGCGGTGGACGGCCGGCGGACGCCGGCACGAGCGCGGCACCCTGGCCGCCTCGCTCGATGCCGCGGGGGTGACCGGCGGACTGCGTAGCGAGCTCGTCGACCCTTTCCTGACCGGGGTACTGCTCGACTCCTCCGGCACCACACCCGCGTCCTTCGCCCGCTGGATGGTCCGCTTCTTCGCGCTCGGGACGCCGTCGCTGCCCGCACAGGGTATGGCGGCGCTGCCCGCGGCCCTCGCGGCGCCGATCCGGGATCGGATTGCGCTGGGCAGGCCGGTCTGTGATGTCCGGCCCTCCAGCGCCGGCTGGCAGGTCAGCGACGCGGAAGGGACGCAAGTGGCCCGTGCGGTGGTGGTGGCCACCGACCCGAGAACCGCCGCTCGACTGGCCGGCGTGCCGGAGGTGACGATGCGTGGGTGCGTGACCTGGTGGTTCGCCGCCGACGAGCCCCCGTCCGACCTGGCCATGCTGCACCTGCAGCCCGGCGCAGGCCCGGTGATCAACACCGCCGTGATCAGCAACGTTGCTCCCTCGTACGCCCCACCCGGCCGCCACCTGATCGCCGCGACCACGCTCACCGACGCCCCCGAGGCCGACGTGCGGAGCCGGCTGGCCGTCGTCTACGGTCGGTCGTCGGAGAAGTGGGATCTGGTGGCTCACCAGGTGATCCGGGACGCGCTGCCCGCGGTGGCCGTGCCGCAGGCCACCGGCCGGGTCTCCCGTTTGGCCGACGGGCTGCATGTCGCCGGCGACCACTGGGCGCACGCGTCGATCCAGGGCGCGATGGTGTCGGGACGCCGGGCGGCCGAAGAACTCCAGGCCTGGCTGAGACGATGACCGCCCCGGTCACGATCCTCTGGCTGCGCCGCGACCTGCGTCGCGGCGACCATCCCGCGCTGACCGCCGCAGCCGAGGGTGCCAGCGTCCTCCCGGTGTTCGTGATCGACCCCGAGTTCTTCGACACCGCCGGCCCGGTTCGGCGCGGTTGGCTGGGAGCCACGCTGCTCTGGGTCGATGAGGCCTACGACGGACGGCTCTGCCTGCTGCGCGGGGATCCGCGCCAGGTGATCCCCGCCCTGGCCGCAGAGGTCGGGGCGGTCGCCGTGCACGTGTCGGCCGAGACGGAACCGGCAGGCCACGCCCGCGACCTCGCGGTGGCCGCGCGCCTGGCAGAGCAGGGCGTGGCCTGGATCGAGACCGGGTCACCCTACGCGGTCACCCCGGGGCGCGTGCGGACGGCCGAGGGCAACCCGTTCAAGGTGTTCACGCCGTTCGCCAGGGCCTGGCGGGCGCACGGCTGGCGTGGTCCGTCCGTCGAACCCGAAGGCCTCCGATTCGCCGCGCGTGAGGGTGATCCCGAAGCCTGGATCGCCGTGCACGAGGCCATCCAGGCCTGCCCGGTCGACCTGCCGGCCGCCGGTGAGCGAGTTGCCCTGCGTCGCTGGGCCCGCTTCCTCGACCAGCGGCTGGCCGGCTACGCCGCCGACCGGGACCGCCCCGATCGGGACGGCACGTCCCGGCTGTCCCCGTACCTCAAGTTCGGGGTCGTCCACCCACGGACGCTGCTGGCCGATCTGGCCACCCGTCCCGGGCCCGGGGCCGATCGGTTCATCGCCGAGCTTGCCTGGCGGGAGTTCTACGCCGACGTGCTGTGGCACAACCCGGCGTCGCTGGGCCGGGACTTGCGGCCCGAACTGGCGAGGCTGGCCTACGACTCTCCCGACGAGCGCTTCGATGCCTGGCGGGAGGGCCGCACCGGCTACCCGATCGTGGACGCGGGCATGCGCCAACTCCTCGCCGAGGGGTGGATGCACAACCGGGTGCGGATGATCACGGCGAGCTTCCTCACCAAGGACCTGCACCAATGGTGGCCGCTCGGTGCCCGGCACTTCCTGGACCACCTCATCGACGGCGACCTTGCCTCCAACGCACACGGCTGGCAGTGGACCGCCGGCACCGGAACCGACGCGTCGCCGTACTTCCGCGTGTTCAACCCGATCACCCAGGGGGAACGCTTCGATCCCTTCGGTGACTACGTGCGGCGCTGGGTCCCGGAACTGGCCCACATCCCTGGGGCAGGCGTCCACCGTCCGTGGGACCACCTGGCCGGCCACTCCCACGGCTACCCGCGTCCGATCGTCGATCATGCCGCCGAACGGGTCGTGGCGTTGGAACGTCATCGGCTGGCCCGCTCGGCCGACCCGGATGAATCCCCTTGACACCACGGCAATCGAGGACGAATCTGGAACCAGAGCAGGACCTCCCGGCAAGCGGGGAGGGTGCCGGGTGAGACCGGTCGCCCGGCGGGAGAGAGGAGTTCGCCATGGCACTCGTGCGCCGCGAGTGGCCCGACTTCCAGGAGTTGGTCCAGAGGCTGTTCGAGGGTGATGCGGAGAAGTCCTGGATGCGGGTCGAGGAGTTCGTCGACGACAACACTCTGGTCGTGCGGACCGAACTTCCAGGCATCGATCCGGACAAGGATGTGCAGATCGAAGTCACCAACGGTGAGTTGCACATCAAGGCGGAGCGGCAGGAGAAGACCGAACACAAAGAGAAGGACTCCTACCGGTCCGAATTCACCTACGGGTCGTTCACACGCTCGATCCGGCTCCCGGCTGGGGCCACCGAGGCGGACGTGAAGGCCACCTACACCGACGGCGTGCTCGAAGTCCGAGTACCGATCGGCCAGCCGGTGACGCCCGCGCCGATCAAGGTCCCGATCACGCGCGCCTAGGAGCGTGCAGTCGCAGCCGGGCGCCGCTGATGTGGCACCCGGCTGCGACTGCTGCCCTGGCCCACCGAGCACCGGTCCCCCAAGGGCACAGCGCGACGCGCGCAAAATCCAACACTCGATGCCCGAATTGGCCGGATTCGGCGCGTGGACGGCATCGACTGAGGGAATTGTTGCGCTTGAGGCGCGGACCGAACGGTCAGCGTTGGTGGCCGGCGGCTCGACCTCCCCTCATGCCCGAGGACACGACCAGGAACCTGGGCCGCTGACCCTTCGAGCTACGCTTGTTGAGAGTTCAACGAGGAGGGGTTGTCGTGACCAAGCCCGTGCTGCAGCTGATCGTGGCCAGCACCCGTCCGGGCCGCGTCGGGCGGGCGGTCGCCGACCACATCGCCTCGCGCCTGGCAGGGAGCGAGTTCTTCGAGATCGAGGTCGTCGACCTGGCCGAGGTGAACCTCCCGCTCTTCGACGAGCCAGCCCATCCGAGACTGCAGCGCTACGTGCACGAGCACACCCAGCAGTGGAGCGCGACCATCAGCCGCGGCGACGCCTACCTGATCGTGATGCCCGAGTACAACTACTCCTACAGCGCCCCTCTCAAGAACGCGCTGGACTACCTCCTGGTGGAATGGAAGGACAAGCCGGTCGCACTGGCCAGCTACGGCGGGGTCTCCGGAGGCCTCCGTGCGGCTCAGGCGATCAAGCTGGTCCTGCAGGCGCTGGGCATGTTCGTGGTGAACGTCGCGGTGACCGTCCCGTCCGTCCGCGAACGGATTCAGGACGGACGGTTCGTCTCCACCGACCGCATCGACGCCGCCATCGACGCCGTGCACCTCGAGCTGCACCGGGTCCAATCGGCCACCGCCGTACTGCGGACCACGTGACCGAGCACGAGGCTTCGTCAAGCTCAGCCATCGTGCCTGACTCCAGA
>CAZPCM010000064.1:0-17140 GCA_964585085.1 uncultured Propionibacteriaceae bacterium | reverse complement strand
CTATCAATCCCTGGTCGTGGCGGCTGTCTTCTTCGTCGTGAAGCGCGTGAAGCGACGCGGCCTGAGACGCCTGTTGACGGCTGGCGCAGCGATGGCTCTGGCCGGGCTGGTCGGACTCCAGTGGATGCTCTCGCTGTCCCACGGCCTGACCGGCAACAGCTACATGACAGCCGTGGGCACCTACATCGCGGCGGTCTCCGAGCCGGGCGACACCCTGTTGCTGGAGCCTGCCGGCTACATCCCCTTCCACGCACAGTTGCGGACCATCGACGAGATCGGCCTGGCCAGCCCGGTGGCTCTTCGGTATGTGACCGCTAATCCGTCCGACTGGTGGTTCGACCTCGTCCACTCTGAGACTCCGACCTTCATCGTCTCGGCGCGCCCGTTTGAAGACTTCGAGACCGGCCACAGGGAGTGGCTGTTGAACCACTATTCCCTTGGAAGGCATTTCCGGTATCTGGCATCGGACTGGGCCCCGGACTGGTTCCTCCCAATCGCCGCTCTGGGCACCAATTACGACTACTACGTGTACAGGCGCTCCCCGTAGTCCTGGCGGGCCCCGGTGGTAGCCGTTGATCGCCCACCCGAGGCAGGGTGGAAGGGCGATCACGGAACGCATCACGAGGCCGCGCGGCTCGCGGAGCCCGAGCCAGAGGTGCCGCGCCCTACGGCCTCACGAGGCGGCGCCGCTCACGCGCTCGATCACTGCACCCATCTGTGCCACGCGTTCGTCCCACGTCGGGACTTCGGCGTCGGCCCCCTCGGGGAAGCGTGTGGCGGCAGGCAGGTGCGTGGCGACGGTGCCCGGGAACTCCGCAGCCGGCACGGCTGCGACCAGCGCGTCGGCGGAGTCACGAAAGCCGGCGACGGGAGTGCTGACGACAGGCCGTCCCACCGCGCGGTACTCGTACAGCTTGATCGGGTCGAGGCTTTCGGTGAACGGGGTGACCACGTGCGGCACCACCAGCACGTCGGCGTGTTGGAGGTAGCCCGGCACCTGCGTCCGGTCCTTCGCACCGAGGAGCAGGACGCCCGCGGCCCGCAGCCGCTGTACATCCGCCGGGTCCAGGGGCGCGGGCCCTGCCAGGACCAACCGCCCGCGTCCGGCGATCGCCGAGGCGGTGGCGACGCAGAGGTCGAGGTCGATCCGGTCGGTGTGGATGGTCCCCAGGTAGAGCGCGACCGGGCCCTCCGGAAGGTCGGACGGACGCGGCTGCGGTAGGCGGTAGGCGGCGACGTCGACCGCGTTCGGCACCAGGGTCACCTTGCGGACGGCCCCCTTCGTCCGGGCCAGGCTCTGGCTGCAGACAACCACCTCGGCGCAACGCTGCATCAGGAAACGCTCGTCGCGAACGAGCCGAGCGTGTTCGGCCGGCGTCCGGTCGGCCAGCAGCCAGTCGTCGGTGATGTCGTAGAGGGCCGGCCAGCCGGTGAGTTCCAGGACCGCCGCCCCGCCCGGGTCGTTCACCCACAGCACCGGATGCCGGAAGCCGGCCTTGGCGGCCGCGGCGCGCACCATCCGGGCCAGCCGTCGGTCGAGCCGGGGGTCGAGCCGGCGCGGCAGCAGCTTGGTCGGCTGGTAGACCCACAGGCGCCCAGCGGCGCCGTCCAGCGGCAGCGGGCGCAGGCCGCGGCCCACCCGCGGCGGTCGCCGCGAGACGAGGTCGTAGAGCGGGTCCGCCGCCGGTTCGACCAACAGAACCCTGAGATCGGGATGGACCCGGAGCAACCCGGCGATGAGGTACTGATTACGGCGCCACACCTGGTCCCAGGCCTCCAGGGACAACACGACCAGGTCACTCACCGCACGCCCCCACCTGTACCGCCCCCTCCCAGACGCTGCCACGCACACTACTCGGGGGTTTGTGGCACTTCCGACTCCACGGGCACACCGGCTTCGGGTGGGCGACCTGGGGGTGGCGAGTAATTCGCAGCGCTCGTCAGCCGCGCAGAGACACAAAGGGGGGCCTCCGCCCAACGAGCACCGCAAAATACTCGGGGATTCGCTGATCGCCTGCCCCCACCAGGGAAGCGACAGGTGCGGGTGCGTCGCGAAGCCTGGGCCCGCGCCTCAAGAGCGACCGGGTCACCCAAGCACGCGCCGGTACACCTCGTTGGTGGCAACGGCCTGCGCCGCGCAGGTGAACCGCTCCCGCTGCACCGACTGGAGAGCGGCCCCGTAGCGGTCCCGTGCCTCGGTGTCATCGACGAGTCGCTGCACCAGAGCGGCCGCGTCGGCGGCGTCCCCGGGGGCGAACAGGGCCGCACCGGCAACGGCTCCCACAGTCTCCAGGTGCCCGCCGGCACGCGCCGCGACGACCGGCAGCCCGGCCGCCATGGCCTCCAGCACGGTGAGTCCGAGGCCCTCGACCGCGCAGGGCGCGATCAGGAGCCCAGCCCGTCGCATCAGCGCAGCGATGTCGTCTCGCCGGCCGAGGAACCGGACCGCGTCGCCGACCCCCGACTCGGTCGCCAAGCGCAGCAGACCCTCGCGCTGGGAACCGTCGCCGGCGATGTCCAGACGCCAGCCCCGGTCGGACACTCCGGACCGCGCGAAGGCACGCACCGCGACCTCGGTGCTCTTCTCCGCCTCCAGCCGTTGCGCCACCAGGACGGTGCGCTCCCGCCGGGCGGCCGACGCGGCGTCCGGCTGCTCGGCGACGCCGGGGTGCACGACGGTGCTGGCGCCCTCGACGTGGTCGGCCACGTAACGGCTGATCGAGATCTGCGCGGCGATCCGGCGGGCGATGAACGGGGCAGCCAGGCGTCCCGACCAACTCGCGCCGCGCCGTCCGGCGAAGTGGCGCGTGGTCACCACCGGCACCCGCCAGGACCGGACGGCCAGCACGGCCGCGGTCTCCGCGGCGGTCATGTGCACGTGGAGCAGGTCGCACCGCCGCCAGGCATCAATCGCCCTTGCCGTGTCGAGAACCGTCGAGGCAGGTCGTTGCGGGATCATCCCGAGGCCGGCGCGCATCCGCACCGCGTCGCCCCCGATGACCTCGACTTCGTGCCCCAGTGCCACCTGCGCGACCGCGAGGCGCACGATATGGCGTTCCACTCCGGCGAACCCGTCCGAACGGACGGCGTGCACGACGCGGAGGGGGCTCACCGGCGCTCCTGGAGCAACTCGTCGAACAGAGCCAGATAACGCTTGGCTATCTCCCCCCAGGCGTGCTGCTCAGCCGTCCGGCGCGCCGCCAACGCCATGGCCTCCCGGTCACCGTCCCTCACCGCCAGCATCGCCAGTCGCACGCGTTCCGGGTCGGCCGGAGTCACCCAGCCGGTCTCCCCGTCGCGCACCACATCAGGGACGCAGCCGGTGGGCGTGGCGATCACCGGCAAGCCGCAGGCGAGAGCCTCCAACACGACCAGCCCGTAGGACTCGTACGCGCTGGGGAAGACGAAGACATCGCTGGCATGGAACCACGGCCGAGGGTCCGGCCGCGCTCCGACGAAGTGGACCCGGGCGCCCACTCCCCTTGCCTCCGCAGCCCGCTGCCCGTCGCGAACCATGTCGACCGTGCCGCCAACCACGATGAGGTGCACGTCGTCGCCGCTCCCGCGCAATGCGTCCAGTACCACCGGAAGCCCCTTGCGCTCGTACTCGTGACCGACGAAAAGGGCCACCAGCCCCTCTGGGGGAATGCCGAGTTCACCACGGATCTCGCTGCGGAGTCCCGGGCCAGGGGCGTAGCGGTCGACGTCGACGCCATTGCCGATCACCACCGTCCGCGAGTTCAACCAGGGATAGGTGCGGCGCAAGGCCGCGTCCTCCGCCCCAGTGAGGTTCACGACCACCTTGTGGATGCGCGCACCGTAACGCAGCGCGTCGCGCAACCACGTGAAGGGATGAAGTGGGTTTCGCACCATCCGCAGCGCCATGCGGCCACGTGCGCGCATGGCCTCGGCCAGGATCCCGTGGTTGACGTACACGTCGCCGGCGAGCACGTCGTTGTGGCAGATCACGACGGTGTCGGACGGCATCGCCGCTATCCGGCGGCGGGCCATCACGGTTCCGACCACGGTGAACCAACCGACCCGCAGAGCCAGCACCAACTTGCCCCGGACGCCCGGTCCGGGCTCGGGAAGCCAGCCCCCGGCGGCGTCGGAGAGGGTGAAGCGCTCGACGGGCACTCCGAGGCGGCGCCACTCGGATTCGAGGTGGAAGGCAACCGCCTCCACGCCGCGACCCGTGGTCACCTCGGGGACGATCTGGACGATTCTCACGGCGCCACCCGGGCTTGCGCCGGCAGGGCGATCGGTGCGTCCGCCTCGGCGCGGGCAAGGGCCCCCAGACAGATCCCAGCCACCAGCCAGGGCAGCGACCCCTGGACCGCTGCCCAGTACAGGTCGAACTGGGATTGGGCGAGTCGGGAGAGAATCATGGCCACCGCCAGAGTCCCGTAGGCGGGGTCGACGCGCCACAGAACCACGAGAGCGCCGACCAGCAGTACGAGAAAGAAGACCAACCCGACGATCCCGGCGGACGCGAGCACCTCCAGTTCGGCGTTCGGCGGCTGGAAGGCCAGTTCCCCCGGCTGATACCAATAGCGCAGCCCGTGGCCCACCCACGGCGACCCCGCCCACGCGGACAGGGTCTCCTCGATCCACTTGACTCGCTGGAAGATGGAGTTGAACCGATCGCCGGAGGCCAACTGGTCCCTCACCAGGGTTGCCACGAAGATCATCGCTGGCACGACCGCCACCACCGCCAGGGTCGAGCGTTTGACGTTGTCGCGGCGGAGGGCGACGACGAAGACCGCGACACCCAGGCCGATGATGGCCTGCCGTGACTGGGTGACGATGACCCCGGCGGAGGCGATCCAGAAAGTCGCGCCGGCGAGGACCCTGCCCCAGCCCATCCATGTCGGCCGTACGTACGCAATGGCCGCCGCGAAGCCGAGGACCGTCCCGACGAAGTTCTTGTGCATCGGATAGGGCCAACTCAGGTACACAGCGGAGAAGTCCCCACGTGCGTACTGCAACGCCGCGTGGCCCAGAGTGACCAGCGCCAACACCAGGGCCGTGACCAGCAGCAGGGACATTCCCAGCTTGGCGAAGCCGCTGCGACCGATCGTCCAGCCGACGATCAGCGCCCCGGAGACGAGCATCCAAGCGTGGAACCACTCCACCGTGTTGGCCAGGTATGGGTTCACGATGACGGTGAAGAGCGTGGCGAACTGGTACGCCGCCGACAGCCAGAGCAGGTTCCGCAGCGCAGGGCTGAACGGGCGGGGGGTGAAGACCAGCGCGGCCATGGTGGCGGCGAACAGCGCCGCGTCCGAGACGGAGAGCTGCAGTCCTCCCGCACCGATCCGATGGACGACGAGCACCAGAGGCATCGCCAGCAGGGGGATCACCGCCGGGTCGACCACGGTCAGGCCCAGGGCCAGCACGGCCACCGAGACCCCGAGCGCAACGGTGGGCTGGGTCGGCACGTACCGGCCCACGGCCAGCGCCACGCCAACGATCACGACCCCGACCACCACGCCCACGAGGCGATGAGCAGCGTCGGACTGCAGGAAGGATTTCACGAGGCTCCCCCGAACCGGACCGGCTCACGGCCCTCCGGACGGGAGCCCTCCGAGGCGACCCGGCTCGGCCCCCTCAGATACGACCGCGCCCGCGCGCGGGCCCGCTCGCCCCGGTCCCCGGGCAGCACCACGGACCGGACAGCGGATCCCAGCACCTGCCCGGCCCGGGCGACCTGCCAGCCCAGCGCGCCATAGTGCTTGCGCAGGTACAGCTCCAGGGAACTGTGGAAGCGGGCCTCCCGTTGCCGAGCGTCGGTGCTGGTCGCCCCACCCAGGTGCACCGCGGTCACGGCCGGAACGACGGCATGCCGCCATCCGAGCAGGTGGGCCCGGTAGGCCCAGTCGGTCTCCTCGGCGTACAGGAAGAACCGCTCATCGAAGCCTCCGACCTGGTCGAGCGCCTCGGCGCGGAGGAGAAGGACCGAGCCGATCACGAAACCGGCGCTCGGGGTGATGCGTCCCCCTCCGACGGCCTCCAGCCAGGTGCGGGCCGGGGTGGGGAACGGCCAGCGGACCCGGGCCGGCGTGCCGGCGCCATCGACCTGCGCGGGACCGACGCTGGCCAGGTCCGGCTCGGCGAGCAGGGCGGCCTGGAGTTGATGGACGCCGTCCGGCGAGATCTCCGCGTCCGGGTTCAGCAGCAGCACGTCGGCCCCGGGCACCAGGCGGGCGGCGAGGGCCAGGTTCACCCCGGCCGCGAAGCCGGCGTTGCGGCCGGGGTCGAGGTAGCGAATGCCGTAGTCAGCGCACAGCTCGGCGATCTCGGGCAGTGAGGAGTTGTCCACGACGGTGATCGGCAGACCGCGCAGCGGCTGCAACGCCGTCCGCACCAGGCCGGGTGAGCCGTAGGCGACCAGGACCACCTCCAACGGACGGTCGTTCGTCTCCGGCACCGTGCGGAGCGTCGACCGGTACATCTCCAGGTACTGCTCCGCCACCGCCCGCCAGTCGCAGGACTCCGCCCTCACCAGCCCCTCGGCCCGCAAGCGGGCCGCCAGCCCCGCGTCCGTCCCGATCGAGAGCAGAGCCTCACGCAGTCGGTCGGCGTCCCCGGGCGGAACGAGCAGCCCGGCACCACCCACCACGTCGGGCAGCGCGCCGCTGTCGCTGGCCACCACCGGGACGCCGCAGGCCATCGCCTCCACGGCGACCCGTCCGAATTGCTCCAACCAGCCCGGTGTCGGCAGGGATGGAATGGCGACGACGTCCAGTGAGCGGTAGAAGTCGGGCAGGTCGTCCTGGCTGAGGCTGCCGCAGAAGTCGATCCGACCAGCGAGGCCTGACCCGCTCGCCTGCTGCCGGAGGTCCGCCTCGGACGGCCCGGCGCCGGCGATGCGCAGGGTGAGCCGATCGTCGCCGGCGATCGCCGCTAAAAGGACGTCAACACCCTTGTGGGTGGCCAATCGCCCGACATAGCCGACCGCGATCGGCGCCCGGGGGTCTCGCGCGCGCCCCTCGGCCGAGGGACGGAACGCCTCGCGATCGATGCCGAGCGGGATCAGTCGCGGGGCCCCCGGGAAACCCTTGTCCTGGCAGATCCGGCCAGCCTCCCTGTTGCACACGCTGATCCCGCCGGCCTGTCTCAGCGCCCAGCGCTCGAACCAGCGGAAGGGGACGGGGTAGCGCTTAGGGATGTTCTGCGCCGAGTACAGCGCGTACGGGGCCCGCTGGCGCCGCAACGCGCGCAGGGCCAGGATCTCCGCGGTGGCCAGCGCGAACGGCTCCTCGTGGAGGTCGATGACGTCCCACTCCTGGGCGAGCGCTCGCCACAGGGGACGCGGGTCGTACAGGAAGAGGGCCGGGTGACTCCCCAGTGTCCGCACGCCGCTGACCGGCTCGTCGGGCCTGGGCTGGAGCGGGACTATCGCGCCGCCTTCGTTCCAGCGCTGGGCGCTGAAGGTGAAGACCTCCACGCCGAGTCGCCGGAGGCCGCGCTCGCGTTCACGCCACGCGTCAACGACGGCGCTGTGGGAGACACGCAGCACACGCAAAGCCAGGGATCCTTCGAGAGGCGACTAGGACAGGCTATTCCATCACCTCCTCGGACCCTAAGTCGGCGCCCGGTCCACACCAGGCACGACGCCACAGGCACGCGGAAGGGGCGCCCCTCGTGGGGCGCCCCTTCACACCGAGTTGTCGAACGGCGAGCCTCAGCGGCCCTGCCTCAAGCGAGGCTCAGCGGACGCCGGCGGAGTGGAACATCGCCGCGTAGGCCGCCTGGCCGAACCGGTTCGGGTGAACCGCGATCGACAGGTCATCGAACCCGAACACCCAGGGCCGAGCGGAGTCGCACAGGCCGTGGCCGTTGAAGATCGACTCGACGTCCACGTACCGCGCCGGGATGCCGTCGCCGCGGGCATCGGAGACCGCTCCCGCGATGGTGTCGTTCAGGCGGCGGGCCGACGCGTTGAGGAAGCCCATGCTGGCCGGGGTGATCGACACCTCGTCGGTGAGCTGGCACGCCTTCCTCTTGTTGCCGAACAGTTCGTAGTAGCCGGAGACGTAGATCCTCGCGTTGGGGAACTTGGCGTGGATCTTGGCCAGGGCCGTCGCCATCCGACCGTCCAGCACCTCCAACGCCCAGTCGATCGCTCCCTCGAGCTCGCTGCAATCGGCAAGCTGCACACATGAACTGAGGAAGTCGGCCAGGCTGATGTCATTGGCGCCCACGGTGAGGCTGACCTTCGTGACGTCGTCCATCCCGTCCGGGTGGTCGGCCTCGAAAGCCGCGATCTGGCCGCCGATGCCCATCGCGGCAGCGGTGCTCGTCGCCATGTTGACCCCGACCAGCCGGCGCGAGCCGGCGTCGAGCAGAGCCGGATACGCCTGGTCGTCATCCACGCCCACGCCTGCGGGGATGGAGTCACCGAGGGCCACGTAGTTGATCGGGGGTGGCGGGGGCGGAACGGCGAGCGCCTGGGTCGAGGCGCCAAGAGTCAGGGCGGCGGCGGTCAGCGCGATCAGCTGCGACAGTGTGCGGGGTTTCATCGGGTCTCCAGTGGGTGCGGGCCCTTGGGAGAAGGGCGGGTCAAACCGTTGGCTGTCCATGTCCGGCAGGTCTGCGTGAGGGCACGGCGAAGCGTCTCGGGGGGTGTTGCTGCGTAGGGTGATGGGCCCTCGGGAAGGTGGCTAGAAGGGGTGGGTCCCAGGTTGGCGGCGCCTTACGGGGGATCGTACGCCGATGCCCGGTTCGGGGAGCCCGCATCGCAAAAGAACTCCCTTGCCAACGAGGATGGTTCTGTGCATCCCCGCTCGGCCGTCCCCGGGTCCGCGGCGCCCCTGAACGGGCGGATTCCAGGCTCAACCTGAGGTTGACCCAGGCTGTGGACGTCCGTGGTCGCTGCCCGGACGGCTCTGGTAACCTCAGGGCCGGTAGAAAGTCTGCTCGGAGGGGAATTCGTGATGGCTGGACATAACACTGAGGAACCGCGGGCCGGGGTCAGCCGACGCACAGTGGTGCGGGGGGTGGCTTGGGCCACGCCGGCCGTCGCGTTCGCGTCTGCCGCCCCGGCCATGGCCGCGTCGGTAGTCCCTTGCGTCCCTCAACTCACCAATGCGTCCAGCGACTGGGTGGTGGACAACGCCCAGTACGGCACCTGCAACTGCAACAGCCACCGCGACATCGTGCTGCGCTTCGACATCCATTCCTGCCCCGGCGCATCGGTCACCGTCGAGGTGCAGCCCGTCTCCGGTAAGGCGGTCTGGTGCGCCTGGACCGGCAACCAGACGGCCTCCAAGACTGTTGCTGCCAACACGACCCAGACGCTGCTGTTCCCCGCTGTGGGCGACAACTTCGGATCCTGCACCCACACCGCCTACGTGAGCGTGAACGACGGCATTCACACCAACCCGTGCGCCACCCAGCAGATCCAGTGGCGTTACACCATCCAGGGTCAGTCACCGTCGGCCTGGCAGTACTTCACTGCTCCGGGCATCTCGGGGTGCTGACGCCCACGCGTCCGGTTCCTTAACGCAGCGATCAGGCGGTGCGGCCTCACGGCGGCACCGCCTGATCGCTGCTTGTTCGCGGCATGGTGCGTGGACGGGATCGCCCGCGCGCCGTGCGCGAGGGCGGCGCGCGTGTCTCCTACGGCCACCCGATCCGCGGTTCGCGACACCGGCCTGACCCGTTCGGCCCTCGATCCGGATCAGGGCCCGACAGGTTGGGGTTCGGCCTCGACGTCGGCGTGAAGCTGCTCCTCGATGTCTCCGACGAACTCGATGATGGCCTCAGGGCCGACCACGGGTCCGCCGGCCAGCATTCCGTCCGCGCCCAGCAGCACCGCCGACGGGGTCGCCCAGTAACCCAGCGAGTGGCGCACATACTGCTGGGGATCGTGCAACGACTGCGGCTCCTGCGACGAGGTCAAGGCTGAGACGCCCGGCTCACTGGACAGCAGCACGCGCACGTCGAGTTCGGGCAACTCCTCACGCCAGGCCGGGATCCGCTCGATCACCGGCGCGCACGATCCGCAGGTCTCCGACACCGCGAACAGCAGCACCGCGCGCGCGGTGCTGAGGTCACGCAGGGTCGCAGTACTGCCGTCAGCCAGGGTCAGCGGCACCGCCGGCGTCCGTGTCCGGAGGTAGTCGAGCGCCTCATCCTCCTCGGCAAGAGCCCCGGGGGCGTCCGCTGTTTCGGCCCGGGGGGAAGCCGGCGACGCACCGTCCCTGACCAGCAACCAGACGGTGAGGGCTGCTGCCGCTGCCATCGCCGTCCACGCCACCGCGTCGCCGCCCGCGCCGAACAGGCTCACGAGCGGGCCGGGGGCCGAGGTCGGCAAGGCCACTGCCACAGCCAGCACAGCCAGAAGCAGGAGCCAGAGATTGCGCACCAACGTGACCCGGGTGACCGCTGAGGCTGCCCCGAAACAGGCACAGCTGCTCGGCTCCGGGCGACGCAGTGCTCTCAGGATCAGGGCCGTATAGGCCGCCATGAGGCTCACCGCGCCGAGGGCGGCCAGCATGCCGACCCAACCACCGAGGGTGATCAGCACGAGGCCCAGCACAACTTCCGCCCACGGGTGCAGGCGCACCAGCGTTGGGCGCCGCAACAGGCGCGGGACGCCCAACTGCTCCCATCCGGCCGGATCATCGGGGTGCTTGATCTTGAGCAGGCCGCTGGCGACGAGGACGAGTCCCAAGATCAGGGGTACCACGACGGTGAACGCGATCGGCATGGGCGAAGCCTATTCGAGCTCGGCCGGTGGCCCTCGAGTGCCCCCATCCCGGGCAAAGGGCCGAACTGCGCCTGTTTCCGGACGCTCCACGCACCCTCTCGAGAGCCCTCGGCAACCCGACGCAGCCCCCTCCAACCGGCGATCACCCAGCGCCTCGACCCTCGATCACCGCCCCAGGTCACGCCCCGTCGAAGTTGGACGGCAACCAAGCCGGATGCGAAGATGGAAATGACCTTGTCCTGATCGGGGGGATATCCGTGCAGTTTCGCGAGCTGTTGACCATCCTGGGCACCCGCTGGCGGACCCTGCTCACCTGCCTGATCCTGGTCCTGGGGACCTCCGCGCTGGTCACGATCATGACAGTTCCGATCTACGAAACGCGGGCACGGTTCTACATCGCCGCCACGACCCAGGGAAACATGGTCTCCTCGGCCGACTTGGCGACGTTCGTCGAACTGCTCACCTCCCCGGTTCTGCAGGAGCCCCTGCGGGAGACGCTCGGTGACCAGACCACCTACCTCGAGCTCAGCGGGAACCTGTCGGACACCGCCCCCATCGTCGACATCGTCGCCCGATCGACGTCGCCCGCGTTGGCCGCCTCCGCCGCCAACGCCGCCGGCCCCAAGCTCGCCGAAGTCGGCAGCGACTTCTCGCCCGTGCTCGCCGCCTCGGGTCAGACCGTGAAGGCAACCACCCTAACTCCGGCCGCGGTACCAGCATCACCCCAAACCCCGAATCTGCTGACGAACACCCTTGTCGCCATCCTGGCCGGGTTGGCGCTCGGGGTGGGTGCCGTCCTGGTGCGTCATTCCATGGACACCAAGGTCCGCACCGAGGCCGACCTGCGCACGGTCTCGGATCGTCCGATCCTGGCTTCCCTGCGCAGATTCAAGGGCGTGGATGGCAACCGTCTGGTGATGGAGACCGATCCGCACAGCCTGGCCGCCGAGGAGTACCGACGGCTGCGCACGAACCTGCAATTCGTCGACGTGACCACCGGCGGCAAGCACTCCTTCGTGGTGACCTCCGCATCGGCCGGCGAGGGCAAGACGACCACCGCCATCAACCTCGCCCTGGCGCTGGCAGACTCGGGGTCCCGGGTGCTGCTGGTGGACGCGGACCTGCGCCATCCGTCCGTGGCCGAGGCCATGGGCCTTGAGGGCGGAGTCGGCCTCACCACCGTCCTGCTGGGTCGGGCCAGTGTCGAAGAGGCGACCCAGCCCTGGCGAGACACGACCCTGCGGGTCCTCGCCGCCGGAGCCCAACCTCCGAACCCGAGCGAACTGTTGGGTTCTGAGGCGACCGCCACCCTGTTCCGCCGGTTGCTCGCCCAGTACGACTACGTCATCGTCGACAGCCCGCCGATCCTTCCGGTCATCGATCCGGTGCTGATCAACCGGCTCGTTGGTGGGCTGTTGCTGGTCGTCAGCGTGGGCCTCACCAAGAAGCGCGATCTCACCCATGCGCTGCGCTCGCTGGCGACGGTGGACGCCGACGTGTCCGGTCTCGCACTCAACCTGGTCGACGGCGGCGGCTCCTACTACGCCTACGGAGAGCGCGAGAAGCGCCCGTCCCGTCCCAAGCGGGCAGCCGCTCCCAAGAGGCAGGCGGCCGTCATCGCCGAAGCAGACGCCGCGTGAGATGCGGCCCCTGCACAAGGCCGACCACCCCCACTTCCAGATCCTGCTGATCTGCACCGGTAACCTCTACCGCTCCCCGACCGCGGAGTACCTGCTCCGGGATCTGCTCGGCGAGACCGGAGGCGTCAAGATCGCCAGCGCCGGCACCAGGGCGCGGCCGGACCAGCCGATCGCGCCGGAGATGTCCGCACTGCTGACTGCGTACCAGATCGACGCCGGAGGATTCCGGTCCCGGCCACTGTCGGACCAGAGCATTCGCGAGGCCGACCTGATCCTGGGCATGGAACGGGAGCACCGCTCCGCCGTGGTGACCCGGATCCCCGGCGCGCTGAACCGCAGCTACACCCTCAAGGAGTTCGCCAGGCTCGCGCGCACCGTCCCGGACGAGGCGATCGCCGCCCACGCCCGCCGCGTCCAACCGGGGGCACGCCTGGCCCTGCTGGTCGAGGAAGCGCGAGCCTTCCGTGGCGCCGCACGGCCCGAGGACGACGACATCGCCGACCCGATCGGACGGGGCGACCAGGTCATCGAAGACGTGTTCGCCGAGATCGACTCCGCCGTCGACACCATCGCGCGCGTGGCGCTCGGCCGCGTCCCCGGCCGGCGAGGCCTCGTGCGGCCAGGAGGGGTAACACGGTGATGGGGGCGGAGCAGCCTCGCGTCGCGATCGCCCACGACTACCTGACCCAGCGGGGCGGGGCGGAGCGCGTCGTGCTGTCCCTGCTGCGGGCGTTCCCCGACGCCCCGGTGTACACCACGCTGTACAACCCCGCCGGCACGTTTCCGGAGTTCGCCGGCGCGCGAGTCATCACCTCGTGGCTCAACGCGGTGCCCGCGTTCCGCAAGGACCACCGCTTGGCCCTGCCGCTGCTGGCCCCCGCGGTCAGTTCGATGAGGATCGACGCCGACATCCTGGTGGCGTCGAGCACCGGCTGGGCGCACGGCTTCCCCACTTCCGGACGCAAGGTCGTCTACTGCCATTCCCCCGCCCGCTTCCTCTACCTCACCGACGAGTACCTGGGTGGACCGGCCGCCGCCTCCCTGAAAGGCCGCGCCCTGCTCGCGCTCCGTCCGGCACTGGTGCGCTGGGACCAGCGCGCGGCCCGATCGGCCCAGCGTTACCTGTGCAATTCGACGGTGGTCAAGCGCAGGATCGCCGACGTGTACGGCATCGAGGCCGAGGTCGTTCCCCCGCCCGGCGGCGTCCGGCCCGAAGGCGCCCAGGAACCGGTGCCCGCTCTGGAGGCCTGGACCGATGACTACCACCTGGTCGTGTCGCGCCTGCTGCCGTACAAGAACGTCCACCATGTCGTGGACGCCTTCCGCACGCTGCCCGAACGGTTGGTCATCGTCGGACGCGGACCGCTCAGCGCCGAGCTGGCCGCGAGCCTGCCACCGAACGCCCGTCTGTTCGAGGGGCTCAGCGATGCTCAACTCCGCTGGGTCTACGCGCACAGCCGAGCCCTGATCGCACCCAGCTACGAGGACTTCGGCCTCACTCCCCTGGAGGCGGGCGGGTTCGGGAAGCCGTGCCTGGCGCTTCGCGCAGGCGGCTACCTCGACACGATTGTCGAGGGTGTCAACGGCAGCTTCTTCAGCGAGCCCAGCGCTGCCGGCATCCGCGCCGCGGTGGCGGCCAACCGCAGCGCCAGCTGGCAGCCCGACGAGATCCGAGCCCACGTCGACCGGTTCTCCGAGGACCGGTTCATCGCTCGGCTGCGGGACGTCGTGGCGGAGTTGGCTCGACTCTGAGGCGGCCTGGCTCGACTTCGAGTTGAGGATCCGGTCGTCACCCTGGCGGACGTCGGTTGCCAATCCCAGCGCCCGCTGGGCATACTGACAAAGCTGAGCTGCCCATCCCCGCGACTCTCTTGGGGCGAGTCGTGTGGAGAAGGGCGCACAGCATTCCTTTGGGGGAGGGAAAGACGGCAGATGACCCTGGATTTTGCCATCGTGTCCAAGGCCGCTGAGTTGCGTGCCCGCTGGCGCAGCCGCGAGCACACCGATCGCGGGTTGGTGGGCGCTCTGGTCATCCTGGACGCTGCGCTGGTCGTGCTGGCGACCCTGGCGGCCGCCTTCGGCAGGAACAACCTGACGTTGTTCGAGGAGAGCGCTGCCGACCTGAATCAACTCGTCGCCCCGGTCGCGGTTGTGCTCGTCCTGGCCTGGATGCTCGGCCTCGTGGTCGCCGGTTCCTACCGGGTGCGGCGCATCGGAGCAGGGACGTCGGAGTACCGCTCGATCTTCGTGGCATCACTGCTGACGGCCGGCGTCCTGGGCACGTTGGGCTACCTCACCCAATACCCGCTGTCCCGCGGGTTCTTCGTCCTGCTGTTCTGCATCGGCATCCCTTTCCTGTTGGCCGGACGCGCTCTGGCTCGTCTGATGTTGCATTCGCTGCGGCGTTCGGGCGCCTTCCGGATCCCCACTCTGGTGGCCGGATCGGTCGAGCACGTCGATGACGTGTCCGCTGTCCTGGCGCGCGAATCCTGGCTCGGCTATGAGGTGGTCGGCGCCCTCGTGCGGGAAGCGGAAGTGGACGCGACCCCGTCCGGCATCCCCGTGGCCGGCTCGCCCGACGACACCCTCACCGCTTTGGGAAAGACGGGTGCCACCACCGTGATCTTCGCGGAGGGTTCGTTCCCCAGGGCGCACGGCTTCAACGCGATGGCGCGGGAACTTGAAGCCGAGAACGCCCACATGATCGTCGTTCCGGCGCTGTCCGACATCTCTGCCGACCGCCTTCACGTGCGTCCGGTGGCCGGCCTGCCCCTGGTGCATGTCGAGCAGCCCACGGCCCAGAAGTCCGGGCGCTGGTTCAAGCGTGCCTTCGACGCCGTCTGTTCGACCGTCCTGATCGTCCTGCTGGCCCCGGTGATGGCTGCCGTGGCGCTGGCCGTCAAGTTGTCCGACCCCGGGCCGGCGCTGTTCCGCCAGATCCGGGTCGGCACGAAGGGCGACCTGTTCACTTGCTTCAAGTTCCGCTCGATGTACCACGACGCCGAGGATCGGCTCGTCACGCTGCACCAGCAGACGGACACCGACGGGGTGCTGTTCAAGATGCGGTCGGATCCCCGGATCACTCCGGTGGGGCGGTTCATCCGGCGGTACTCCCTCGACGAGTTGCCGCAGCTGTTCAACGTGCTGAAAGGCCAGATGAGTCTCGTCGGACCGCGTCCGGCGCTTCCGACGGAAGTCAGCCTGTACGAGGACCACGTGCACCGGCGTCTCGACGTGCGGCCGGGGATGACCGGGCTCTGGCAGGTCTCCGGACGGTCCGACCTGCCGTGGGAGGACACCGTCCGCTTGGACCTCTACTACGTCGACAACTGGTCGATGCTGCGCGACCTGGTCATCCTCCTGCGCACTTTCGGCGCGGTCATCGGCTCGCGGGGCGCCTACTGAACCGGCGCGCCGTCGTGGGTCGGCGCGGCTCCGGGACCGCCGAGGGGCGTCGGCGTCCGGATCGTCAGCGCCAGGCGACCAGGCTCCGCAGGTAATCGCCGTAGCCCGACTTGGCCAGCGCGTCGGCTCTGGCCAGAAGTTCGTCATCGCCGAGGAAGCCCGCACGCCAGGCCGCCTCCTCGGGGCATCCCACCTGGAGACCCTGCCGAGCCTGGATGGTCCGCACGAAGTTCCCGGCGTCGTTGAGGGAGTCGAAGGTCCCGGTGTCCAACCAGGCAGTGCCCCGGGGCAGGAGGGAGACCTGCAGGCGTCCCTGCGCCAGGTAGGCGCGGTTGACATCGGTGATCTCGTACTCGCCACGGGAGGACGGAGCCAGGCCGGCCGCAATATCGACGACGTCCTCGTCGTAGAAGTACAGACCCGGCACGGCGTAGTGGGACCGCGGCCTGTCCGGCTTCTCCTCGATGGACAGGGCACGCCCCGACGCGTCCACCTCAACCACGCCGTAAGCCTCGGGCTGGGCGACCCAGTACCCGAAGACCGCCGCCCCCTCGATGTCGGTGAACCGACGGAGCTGGTCGTCAAGACCCTGACCATGGAAGATGTTGTCGCCCAGGATCAGGCACGACCGGTGCCCAGCCACGAAACCGGCCCCGATCGTGAATGCCTGCGCCAGGCCCTTCGGCTCGGGCTGGGTCGCATAGGTGATGGAGATGCCGAACTGCGAACCGTCCCCCAGCAGGCGCCGGAACGCCTCCTGCTCGTGTGGGGTGTTGATCACCAGCACGTCGCGGATGCCGGCCATGATGAGCGTCGAAAGCG
The DNA here is from genome assembly GCA_964585085.1 of uncultured Propionibacteriaceae bacterium. Taxonomy (GTDB): domain Bacteria; phylum Actinomycetota; class Actinomycetes; order Propionibacteriales; family Propionibacteriaceae; genus Propionicimonas. The sequence continues at coordinate 556 of CAZPCM010000064.1, read as the reverse complement.
GGTAATAGATCATTGGCTTGTCGTAGACCGGGACCAGTTGCTTGCTCGTCCCCATCGTGATCGGGTGCAGCCGCGTTCCCGACCCCCCCGCCAGAATGATGCCCCGCATGCGCTCCAGTCTGGCATGAATGCCCCTTCGATTAGGATTCATGCCATGTCCGCGATCCTGGTCACCGGCGGCGCCGGCTTCATCGGCAGCAATTTCACCCGCTACCTTCTCGACCGCACCGAACACCGGGTGACCGTGCTCGACGCGCTCACCTACGCCGGCAACGAGGCGTCGTTGTCAGGGCTTCCGGAACACCGGTTCGCGTTCGTCCGTGGCTCGGTGTGCGACCCGGCGCTGGTGAATGACCTTGTCGCAGCGCACGACATCGTGGTTCATTTCGCTGCCGAGTCGCACAACGACAACTCTCTGGCCGATCCATCCCCGTTCATCCAGACCAACATCGTCGGGACCTACGAGCTCCTGCAGGCCGTCCGCAAGCACGGAAGCCGCTACCACCACATCTCCACCGACGAGGTCTACGGCGACCTCGAACTCGACGATCCGGCC
>CAZPCM010000063.1:0-17158 GCA_964585085.1 uncultured Propionibacteriaceae bacterium | reverse complement strand
GGGCGATCATCATTCCGGCTTCGGCGTGGTAGATGTTGTGGCAGTGGATCATCCACTCGCCGGGGTTGTCGGCCTGCAGGTCCAGGGCCATCGATTCCATCGGCCGCACCAGGACGGTGTCTTTCCGCAGCCCGCTGGCCAGCGCGAACGTGTGCCCATGGACGTGGACGGGATGGGTCATCATCGTCATGTTGGTCACCTGCAACTGGAGCCGCTGGCCCGCGGACACCTCCAGCGGAGTGTTCTGGCCGAAGGGGGCGCCGTTGATCGCCCACACGTACGGGCTCATCTGCCCGCTGAGTTGCAGCGCCACCGTGGCGTCCGGTTGCCGCTGGGGCAGCCGCGCCTCCTCGGCCGGGCGCAGGTCGACACCTTGGAGGATCGGCCCGCCGAGCTCGGCCGGACGGATCGAGGCCGGCGGGGCGTCGCCCGCCCCGGTGCGCAGCAGCGCGAGCGCCAGCCCGTCCTTGCCGAACGGGACAGCGACCAGCGGAAACACCCCGTCCCCGAGGGTGACGATCGCGTCGTACCGCTCACCCATCCCGATATAGAACGCGCCCGTCTCGACCGGCTGCACCGGGAATCCATCGCTGTGGGTGATCGTGAGCCGGTGCCCGCCGAGCGCCACCGCGAACACGGTGTCGGACGCGGCGTTGATGACCCGCAGCCGGACCCGCTGGCCGGGCTCGGCTCGGAAGGTCTGTGGCGTGGCGGGCACGAAGCCGTTGATCAAGAAGTGCGGGTAGGTCACATCACCGGCGTTACCGAACGGCGGCTCGCCCATGTCGGAGTGATCCATCCCGCCCATACCGCCCATGTCGCCGGAGTCCGAGCGATTTCCGGCGGTCAGCGCCGCCAACACCTCGTCGGGGGTGCGTCCGGTGCCGTCCAGCCAGTCGTCCAGCACCACCACCCACTCGGCGTCGTAACCGCCGGGTTCGGCAGGGTCGTCGATGATCAGCGGCGCGTACAGCCCGCGGTCCAACTGCACACCCACGTGCGGGTGGAAGAAGTAGGTGCCGGGATCGGGCACCAGGAACTCATACAGATAGCGGCTGCCCGGGGTGATCGGAGCCTGGGTCATCCCCGGCACCCCGTCGGCGGCATTGTGCAGCGCGATCCCGTGCCAGTGGATCGTGGTGTCGGCCGGCAGTTGGTTGTCCAGGGTGATCCGCAGCAGGTCGCCCGCGGTGGCCCGCAGCTGCGGACCGGGAACCAGCTCGTCATATGCCCAGGTTCGGACTTTCGGCCCGCCCAGGTCCACGGTCGTAGGTGCGGCCGTCAGTGTCTTCTCGACCACCCTGCCGCCTGGTGCAGGTGACAGCACGGGTTGGGATGGGAAGCTCGTCGGAGTTCGGTGAGAAGGCGAGGGTCCCGAGGCTGGGGTGCATCCGGCGAGCAGTCCTGCGCCGGCAAGGCCAAGCCCGCCGAGCAGAGCCTGGCGTCGGGTGAAGGGAGTCATCGGGTTCCTTTGCTCGGCGAGGTGGACGTGACCGCATGGCCATACTCCCCAGTCCTGATCCCCGACTGGATACAGGTTTGATCAAGTTTCGGTCAAGCTCCACCGCTGGAGGTTACGGAGGGACACAATTCGCTTCGACGCGGAGCGATACTCCACGTATGAGCGTGGACATCGCGACCGCCCAGCGGGTTCTGGTGGTGGACGACGAACGGGCCCTGGCCGACATCGTCGGCTCGTACCTGTCCCGGGCCGGGTATGTCGTTGAGATCGTCCACACCGGTCCGGACGCGGTAGAGCGGACCAGAGCCACCGATCCCGATGTGGTGGTCCTCGATCTGGGCCTCCCTGGGCTGGACGGGATCGAGGTGTGCCGGCAGATCCGCACGTTCACCGACTGCTATGTGCTGATGCTGACCGCGCGCGGGGACGAGGTGGACCGCCTCATCGGCCTGTCCGTCGGCGCCGATGACTACCTAACCAAGCCCTTCAGCACCCGTGAACTGGTCGCCCGCGTCCAGACCGTGCTTCGCCGACCCCGCCGGGCACCTGCCCGTCCGGCAGTCGTGCCGCCTGAGCCCGCTCGGCAGTTCGGTGATCTGCGGATTGACTCGGCAGCCCGCGAGGCATGGCTGGGTGAGACGCCGGTGAGCCTCACCCGAACCGAGTTCGACATCCTGGACGTTCTCTCGGCGCAGCCCCGGACGGCGCTGAGTCGCCGGCAGATCATCGACACGGTGTGGGACGTCGGGTGGGTGGGCGACGACCACGTGGTCGACGTCCACGTCGCCAACATCCGGCGCAAACTCGACGACGACCCCAACGAGCCACGTTTCATCGTCACCGTCCGGGGCATCGGCTACCGGATGGGGCCGGGGTGACCAGCAAGGCTTCCCGCGCCGGAGCCGCACCTCGGGCGGCGGGGTGGCCTCTGGGCCGCCGTCTGTTCCTGGCGCAGGCGCTCGTCCTGATCGCCGCCATCCTCACCGCCGGGGCGGTAGCCGCCGTCGTCGGGCCGCCCCTGTTCCACAGCCACCTGATCCAGACCGGCCACACCGCCGACTCACCCGAACTCGTCCATATCGAGCAGGCCTACCTCGACGCCTCCACCACCTCGCTGGTTGTCGCCCTCGTGGTGGCCACCGGCTGCGCCCTGACCGTGACCTGGTACCTCACCCGCCGGATCAAGCAACCACTGGACACCCTCACCCAGGCAGCCGCCCGACTCTCCGCAGGCCATTACGACACCCGAGTCCCCGATACCGACGCGGGTGCCGAAATCGACACCCTGTCCGAGGCGTTCAATCACATGGCCGGCAAGCTGGAAGGCATCGAGGACAACCGGAGGCGGCTACTCAGCGACCTCGCCCACGAACTCCGCACACCCTTGGCCACCATCAGCGCCCACCTCGAAGCGCTCACCGACGGGATCACCGAGTGGAACAGCGGCACCGCCCGCATCCTGACCGAACAAACCGAGCGGCTCACCCGCCTGGTCGTCGACATCAACGACGTATCCCGCGCCGAGGAAGGCCGCATCGCTCTCGACGTAAGCCCCAGCCCAGCCGCCGAGCTGGTGAACCGGGCCGTCGAACAGGCCCGAACCGCCTATCAGGCCAAAGGCGTCCATCTGGCCCACACGCTCGGCCCCGAAATCACCGTGCTGGCCGACCCTCAACGCATCGGCCAAGTCCTGACCAATCTGCTCACCAACGCGCTGCGCCACACCCCCAAAGGCGGGTGCGTCACCATCAGCACCGCACCCAAGGTGGATCAGTGCGTCATCAGCGTGACCGACACCGGCGAAGGCATGACACCAGACCAACTGGCCCACATCTTCGAACGCTTCTACCGAGGTGACACAGCACGCGACCGCGACGCCGGCGGATCGGGAATCGGCCTCACCATCGCCAAAGCCCTGACCGAGATCCACGGCGGCACCCTGACCGCCTCAAGCCAAGGTCCCGGCGCCGGCTCCACCTTCGTCGTGGCCCTGCCCGCCGCTGATCAGGGCGAACCGCTCATCGCTGGGTCAACAGCGCCGCTCGCCGCCGCTCATACTCAGCGGCGCTGATCGCACCAGAGGCCTGCGCCTGCTCCAAGCTCTTCAGCGGGTCGGTCCCCGGCGACGCCGCTCCTGGGTGTCGGCCCCCCGTGACCGCCTGCACGATCAGCACGACGAGCAGCCACACGGTGGCCAGCATGACGGCCATCACGATCCACATCCCGACACCCGTGCCGCCCACCCACGTCATCTCGAGACTCCTCCTGTCTGGTGTGAACCTTCCTCAGCCGAGTGTGCGTCACCGGCACCAAGGGCGGATGAGCGGCGGGTCAAGATCTGAACAAGACGCCCCAGCTCCCATGACCGGCCACCGCGGGACAGTAGAAGGGCCACCCAGACACCGGCGGCCAGGGCCAGCAGGGCCTCGGCGGCGGGTGCCAACCAGACGGCGGGGGTCAGTCCCGAGCGCAGCGGGAGTCTCACGACCCCGGAGGCCGCTCCCGGGTCCCCGACCCGCCAGGACACCGATCCTGACGCGTCGATCAGCCCGGACACTCCGCTCGTGGTCACCACGAGCACCTCGCGACGCAGTTCGGCGGCACGGGCACGGGTGATGGCGAACTGTTGTTCCACCTGTCCCGAGCCTTGGTACATGGCGTTGCTGCTCTGCGCCACGAGCACCTCACCGCCGGCGCGGACCGTGTCGTAGACCACCTGGTCGAATGCGAGATCGAAACAGATCAGCACCCCCACAGAGATGGGGCGCCCGTCGCCCAGATTCACCGGCAAAACCCCAGGCCGCCTACCAGGCACGGATTGCGCACCCACATACCCCAACTCCGGGATCAGCGGCAGCAGCACTTCACGGAAGGGGATCCATTCACCGAACGGAACGATGGATCGCTTCACGTAGGTGGCGACCACCCCGGCCTGCGGATCCCACCACTGGGCCGCCGTTTGCCGCTCACCAGGCCCGGGCCCGTCCACAATGGCCCCCACAAGGATGGGGCGGCCGAAGCCGGCCATTGCCGAGGTCACCAGGTCCCCGGTTCGCTGATCGGTGGACGGATCCAGGTCGGTGGAGTTCTCCGGCCAGACCACGAAGTCTGGCACGGCGGCCTCGCCGCCGTCGATGCGGGCCGCGAGACGCAGGGTCTCGGCCCACTGGTTCTGGGTGATGGTCCTGGGCGGGCCCAGACCGTAGACCCCCCCACCGGGGGCGCCGCCCTGCACCCACGCCACAGCGGCGGTCCGTCCGTCCGACGGCGAAGGCAGGAGCAGGAGGCCGGCGGTCGAGATCGCGAGGGTCGCTGCCAGGACCCCACTCGCCGCCAGGAGTCGTCGATGGTTGGGGCGTTCGACCAGCCAGGCCAGGAGTTGACTGAGGAACGCTGTGACGAATCCGACGCCGGCCACGCCCGCCAGCGGTAGAAGCCCTGCCAACGGTGAGTCGACCATCGCATAGCCGAGCCGTAGCCAGCCGAACCCGTTGAACGGGAAGCGCGCGAACGCGTACTCCACCAACGTCCACACCCCAGCGCCCAGCACCGGCCACCAGCGGGACGTGGACGCGATCCGGAGGCCCCAGCCCAGGAGGGCATACCAGGCTGACGTGACCACGATCAGCCCGACCAGCGCCTCGATCGAGATCATCACCATCCAGGACAGCCCCACGCTGGTCACGCCCAGCCCGAAAGCCCAACCCAGCCCGATCGGGAGCCACCGGTCAGCACCGCGGACGGCCAGGGTCAGGCCGGCAACCCCGAGGAACACCAGCGGCCACCAGCCGAACGGTTCGAACCCCAAGGCCACGGCCACCCCCGCCAAGGCCCCCGCAAACGCCAGCCACACCGTCCGACGGCGAGCCGCCTCCCGTGCCGCGCCCAGCAGAGTCGACGCTCCGCCCTGTCGGGCGAACTCGTCAGCGCTGCCTGGGCGACCACAGGCGATCGCACCTCCAGCAGGTCGCCTCACCACAGTCGACGCTTCATGAGCCTGACGCGACCGGCTGAGCCTCCAGGCCAGGGGAGCCCGAGCGATCCGGCCTGACGAACTGGCCCGTCACGATCAGGAAGACCCCGACGAGGATGCTGGCAATACTGAACAGTTGGGCCCCGGTCAGGCCGATCCACACCGGATCGTTCACGCGCAGGAACTCCACCAGGAGTCGCGATAGGCCACTCAGGCCCAGATAGGCGCCGAAAACGGCTATCGGCGCCCACCAGCGACCCAAAGCCCACAGTGCGCCCGCGATGAGGAAAGCGGCGATCGTCTCGTACAACGGGGTGGGATGCACGGCAACATCGGTCGGCACGACGCCGTCGGGAAATGCCATCCCCCACGGCAGTGACGTGGGCTTGCCGTAGGTGCCGTCGCCCGCCAAGAAGCATCCGATTCGGCCGATCCCGTAGGCCACGGCCAAGGGGGCGGCGATCGCGCCGGCGACGGTGCCCCAGGGTAGGCCGTGGCGAGCGATCACCACCGATGCGGCGATGACACCGCCAAGCAGACCGCCGTACCAGACGAACCCGGATCCGCCCAGCATGTGCCAGTTGAGGTGGGGGAGGTTCTCGATCACGAAGTACCCCTTGGCGGCGATGAAGCCCCATACCGTGGCCCACAACACCAGCGAGTGGGCGATCTGCTTGTCGAAACCCTGACGCTGGAAAGCCCTCCCCAGCAGGTACGCCCCGACCAGCGCCGCCAGAGCCTTGCTTGCACCGTATGACTGGATCTGGAAGCCATAGAAACTGAACAGCACCGGCAACACCTGAGTCACCCTTCTACGCGTTGATGGCTGCCGACGCGGACCCGCCGGTACAGGAAGGCTCGCTGGTCCGAATCTGGGTTCCGGCAGGATTCGTGCTGGATTCGGTCAAGAAACAGCGCACGCCCTTGGCGGTCGACCCGCGGTCAGCTGGGATGGTGCTCCGAAGGGTGCGGTGACGCGGACCCCGGGCCAACTGTCTGTGAGGGACCTGCTGGTCCTGGCTCGGCGCCCGATCCGCTGATCAGCGGTCCGATCAGCACATTCGACACGACAAACATGGCTACGAAGATGCCCAGTGCGATCGCTGGCGCCAGCCACGAGCCGAATCGGCGGCGGAGTCCCAGCAGCATGGGGATACTGGCCAGGAACCCGAGCGCACCGAACAGCAGCGTGCCACCCGTCCCGGCGACCAGCGCCGTCCCGACCAGGGGTGCCACATGATGCAACACATGCGGCGCTAGGCCGGACACCCCGCCCAGCAAGCCGGTCACCCAGGCCCCCAGACTGCGCCGGGTGCCGGGCGTGGGCACCGCGCCCGGGCCGCTGGTGATCTCCTCATCGGCTGTCATCAGCTCAGCATGGCCGGTGTGTCCTCGCGTCCCGTCGGGATCGGATCAAGATCCGCCCAAGACTCACCTGCTTCCCGCACCAGAATGCTGGGACGGCGGACGTCACTGACGAAGGCGCCGGCCGTCGCGCGCAGCCGGATCCGGTGGATCCTGATCAACACTTGACCAGGCCCCTGCCCGATCTTCACCCCCACCCTGGATGATCAAAGAAGGAGCAGCTCACGGCACCGCGCAGGCCTGACGCGGCCCGCCAAGGCCGTCGAGGTGACCGCGGGCGGTGTGCTGTCGCCGGAAGGGAGCCTCCGATGAAGCGTCACCTCACCCACATAGTGATCGCCGGCACGGCCACCGCGGCCCTCCTATTGGCCACGGGGGCCGGTCTGGGCCAGGCGCTTGCGTTGGCCATCCTGATCGCCTGCCCCGTCACGTTCGGGGTTCTGCTGTGGTTGGACCATCAGCAGGATGTGGCCTCTCGCAAGCCGACTCCAGACTCGACCTCCGAGCCCTCCGCTGACCGGCGCTCCGGGGACCAGCCGTCCACGGATTCGCCCTCGCGATAGGCGGCCGGTCGCGCGCCCGGGCCGAGGTCAGGCTGGTCGGAATCCTTGTTCCGATCTTGACCGATCCCACAGCCCGGCCACAGAAACACCGCGCAGCATGGGTGTGGAGGGCTGATGATCAATTCGCCGACCGGCGTCCGTCACGGCCCCAGGAAGGAAAGACACCATGATGTGGGGCTACCCCATGGGAGGCGGCATGTGGCTCGGCATGGGCCTGGGAACACTGGTCTTCGTCGGGCTCATCGTGCTGGTGGTGTGGGCGCTCGGTTCTGCTCGGAACACTCGACCCGACGTCACACACGCACAGAGCGGGCCCGACGCGGTGCGGTTGCTGGACGAACGGCTGGCGCGTGGCGACATCGATCCCGAGGACTACAACCAGCGCCGGCGCCTTCTGGCCGACCAGCGCTGAAACCCGGTGAACGGCGTTCCGCTCCGACCCCCGGCGGGGCATCCACAGCTACTGCGGCCAAGGGCGCCCAGCCGAGAGGACGGAGCGAACAGCGCAATGTCATCGACACGAAGCAGTCGCGTCAAGACCTACGGGGTCCGCGGGCTGATGTGCGCCAACTGCCTGGTGCTCCTCATCGATCGGGTGCGGAATCATCTACCGCGGGTCAGGTCGGTGACCGTGGATCTGGTAACCGATGGCGAATCCTCCCTCACCGTTGTTCCCGCGGACGCGGCAAGCCCAGAGGAAATCCGTGCTCTGGTGGACGACGCCGGGTTCGAATACGTTGCTCAGCGCCGTCGCCGCGCCCACCACCCGTGGGCCGACGAGTGGCCCGGCCACTGAAGGCCGGGCCGAGGATCGATCTGGAGGCTCAGCAGACGTGGGTGGGATCCCAGCCGGACTTGCCCTGGTGCGTGCCGGGATTGTGATCGCCGTTGAACCCGTGCTCTTGGGCGCAATGGCGAACGTGCTGGCCGTAATCGGCGTTGGCATTCGCGGCGTAGGCGGGACCGGCGACCAGCATCATCGCCCCAGCCGTGACCAGCGACACCATAACCCGCGACAGGATCGGCATGACTCACACTCCTTCTCCGCCGTCTGGGTGACCGCGTCCTGGGGACCCTAACCCAGCTTCCGGACTCCCAGAAAGTCCGAAGTGACACCCACGGGCGAGTCTTGATGGGATCTTGACCGAATCTGGGGGGCGCCCGCTGCAAAGGAGGCCGCGGATGGACACCGTGTTCGTTGTCCGGGTTCTGAGCGCCCTGGCGGCGATGCGCCGACGCGAGCAGTTCACGGCGGATCGGCTGGGCCGCTTGCAGAGCTCGGCGCTCCAGACACTACGGGATCATGCCTACGCCCTCTCGCCGTTCTACCGGCGGTTCCACCACGGGCTGGCCGACCGGCCGTTGGCGGAGCTCCCCGTGCTGACCAAGGCGCAGTTGATGGACGCGTTCGACGACCTTGTCACCGACCGCCGGCTCCACCTCGCCGATGTGCGCGAGCACGCCCAACACGGCTCAGCGGAACTGCTCCACGGCCGGTACCGCCTGGCCGCCACGTCGGGCAGTTCGGGGGAGCCGGGGCTGTTCCTGTTCAATCCCAGCGAATGGGTGACCGTTGTGGCGTCCTTCGCGCGCGGCCAAGCGTGGTCGGGCATGTCGGTGATCCGGCGTCAGCGGATGGCCACAGTCGCCTCCATCAGCCCCTGGCACATGTCCTCCCAGGTCGCCCGCACCGCCGACAGTTGGCTGCGTCCCTCCCTGCGCATCGCCTCGACCGAACCGCTGAACCGCATCGTCGCCCAACTGAACCGATGGCAGCCGCAGGTCCTGATCGCCTACGCCTCAACCGCTGGCCAGCTCGCCGAGGAACAGCGCGCCGGTCGGCTCGCGATCAGCCCCGAGCGTGTGTTCACATCTTCCGAAGTACTGACCGCCCACGACCGCCAGCTGATCCACCAGGCCTGGGGCAGGGACCCCTTCGATCAATACGCCGCCACCGAGACCGCCGAGATCGCTTCCCAGTTCCAGCCCTGCGGCCGCCTCCACCTGTTCGACGACCTCGTCATCACCGAGGTCGTTGACGACCACAACCACCCGGTGCCGCCGGGCAGCTTGGGCGCCAGGCTCTTGGTGACCACCCTGTTCAGCCGCACCCAGCCGTTGATCCGGTACGCCCTCGACGACACCGTCAGCATCGACCCCACCCCGCATCCCTGCCGGCTGAGCTTCGCCGTGCTGGGCCAGGTGGCGGGACGCCATGAGGACTCCCTCGAGGTGCCGAGGGCAGGAGGCGGCGCCGTGACCGTCACGCCCTTGGTCTTCAACAGGGTCCTCGACATCTCCGCGGTCACTCGCTGGCAGATCCACCAGCAACCCGACGGAGGCCTCACCTTGTACCTGACCGGCGAACCCGACACCGACAACGACCGGGTCCTGCGAGATCAGTTGCTGCAATCGCTGGCCCTGGCCGGCGCCAGCGTCCCCTCGCTGACCGTGACCCACGTCGAGCGACTCCCGCAGACAGCCGCCGGCAAGACCCCCCAGATTGTCGGTCACAACGCGACGCACGCCCAGAACACAGCGCACCCACAGGCTGGCGGACCAGGAGTATCTTGACCGAACCTTGGCCATTCCTGATCGGTCCCCAGATGGGCAGCCAGCTACCGTGGATCCGCAAGCAGCAGCCCTTGGGTGACAAGGACCGACCAGTCGGCTCCTTCGACTTCAGCCAGGTCACCCGCATCCGCCCCAGGGCGCGATCGACTCACAGTCGCGACGCAGACCAGGAAGGAACATCCCATGTTCGGCAAGAAGACCGCCAAAACCACCAAGGTCATCGACCCCGTCTGCGGCATGACCATCAACCCCGACTCCGCCGCCGGCAGCATCGACCACGACGGCACCACGTACTACTTCTGCTCCAAGCACTGCCTGGCCGCCTTCCAGGCAGACCCCGCGCGATACATCGGCGGCCGCACCTGACCCGCCGAGCCCAGCCAACCCACCCGGTGAGCGGCTGCATCCGCCCGCCTGGACGAGAGGACCTGCGTGAGCAGACAGACCCCCGCCACCGGCCGAGCAGCCAGACTCGCCGCGCTGCGAGCCCAACAGGCCCGCGCTGAGCGTCGCCGCCGACTGCTGTGGGGCGGTGCCATCGGCGTCACCGTCCTGGCACTCATCGCCGTCATCGGCTGGGCCCTGACTCGCAGCGGCGACACGACGGCGGCGTCCGCGACGGCAACACGCACTTTCCCCAACCTGTCCCGGGACCATATCCCGACCACCACCGCACCGGGCATCCTGCCCCCCGCCGGAGGGGCGCATGCATCCCGCTGGCAGAACTGCGGGGTGTACAGCACCCCCATCGTCAACGAGAACGCCGTCCACTCCCTTGAGCACGGCGCCTTCTGGATCACCTACGCCCCCGACCTGCCGACCAGCGACATCCAGGCCCTCGAAGGTCTCGTCGCCAACCAGCGCTACGGCCTCCTCAGCCCCTACCCCAAACAGTCCAGTCCCATCGTCATCACGTCCTGGGGCGTTCAGAAGACCGCAACCAGCGCATCCGACCCCTCAATCAAGGACTTCATCGCCGACTACGGCGACGGCTCGAAAGCCCCCGAGCCCCAAGGCGAGTGCACCGGAGGCGTGGGCACGCCAGGAACCTGAGCCCGAGTCCGACGCGACGGGCAGGTGGCCCACCCACGTGGCTAGTCAGCCGGGTCTGCTGGCAGGGTCGGCACCGGGGCGTCCAACGCCGATTGGGTGATGCCGGCAGCTGGTGATCAGGCTGTCCACGTCGCGCACGGCCACCAGTTGAGGACCACCGGAGTCGCCGCCGGGATTGGCCGCTTCCCCCTGATTCCGGTCAGCTCGGCCCGCCCCAGGGGTGTGAACTTGACCGCATCTTGACCGAATCCAGCTCACTTGCCCAAGGGGCTCCACCTAGCATTAGTGATACCCCCCCGGGGTATACGAGGTATCTGACGAAGAAGCTGAGTGGAGAGGTGAGGGCGGTGGGCTGGTTGATCATTGGCGCGGCGTTGGTGCTGACGGGGTTGCTGGGCTGGTACTTTTTCGGACCCAAGCGAGCCGGACGCGTCCTGGACGAGGACGGCGTACAGACTGTGCGGGTCACCGTTGACGGGGGCTACAGCCCCGACCTCATCGAAGGAGTGAAGGCGGGCGTTCCCGTTCGGCTTCTCTTCGACCGACGCGAGAGCGGCGAGTGCACGTCGCGTGTGGTCATGCCGGACTTCAAGATCAACAAAGCGCTGCCGGCCTTCCGCACCACCGCGGTCGAGTTCGTCCCAGCTGGGGCCGGGGAGTACAGGTTCGCGTGCGGGATGAACATGGTGTCCGGGACGATCCGGGTATCAGCCGCCAAGCCCTCACCCTTCAGCGGAGGGCCGGACCCGACCCTGGCCGATGCGGCAGCTGCCCCGATCCAACAACCGCCTGCCGGTGAAGGAGCCGTCCTCTCCGACGCGGACGCGGAAGAGGCCGAGCGGGCAGCCGAAGTCTCGGACCTGACCCGACGAGTCATCGTCGGGGCCGCACTGACCGCTCCGGTGCTGTTCGCCGTGATGGCCTCGGAGCTCTTCCGGGTCAGCTGGGTTCCAGAGTTCCTGATGAACCCGTGGCTGCAGCTCCTGCTGGTCGCCCCGGTGATGGTCTACACCGGCTGGCCGATCCACCGCACCGGATGGCGAGCCTTGTCGCATCGCACTGCGGACATGAACTCGCTGATCACCCTGGGCACGGTCGCCGCGTTCGGCTACAGCCTGGTGGTCACCTTCCTGCCCGGGTTCCTGCCGGAGGACCTCCGTGAGGTGTACTACGAGGCGGTCGGGGTGATCATCACGTTGATCCTCCTCGGGCGGCTGCTGGAAACCAGAGCCAAGGCCGGGACCGGCGAGGCGATCCGACAACTGATCGGGTTGAGCCCCCGGACAGCGCGGGTACTGCGAAACGGTGTCGAACTGGAGATCCCCGTTGACGACGTCATGGTCGGCGACATGGTCGTGATCCGCCCCGGGGAGAAGCTGCCCGTCGACGGCGAGGTCCTCAGCGGGTCGTCCGCGATCGACGAATCCATGGTCACCGGCGAGTCCATCCCCGTGTCGAAGACCGCAGGTGACGCCGTCATCGGTGCCACGATCAACCAGACCGGCGCGCTGCGCTACGTCGCGACCAAGGTCGGTGCCGACACCATGCTCGCCCAGATCATCCGGCTGGTGCGTGAAGCCCAGGGCTCGAAGGCGCCCATCCAGCGGCTGGCCGACCAGGTGTCGAGCTACTTCGTCCCGGCCGTGATGGTCATCGCTGTGTGGACGGCCGTCGCTTGGGTCCTGTTCGGTCCACCACCGGCGTTCATCTTCGCCCTGGTCGCGGCCGTCTCCGTCCTGATCATCGCCTGCCCGTGCGCCCTCGGCCTGGCCACCCCCCTGTCGATCACCGTCGGCACCGGCAAAGGCGCCGCTCACGGCATCCTGATCCGCTCGGCCGAAGCGCTCGAAACCGCGCACAAACTGGACGCCATCATCCTCGACAAGACCGGCACGATCACCAGGGGCGTCCCCGCCCTGACCGACGTCCTGCCTGCCGGTGACATCGACGAGAGCCGCCTGCTCGCCGACGTAGCCGCCGTCGAGCACGCATCCGAGCATCCCCTGGCGGGCGCCATCGTGAAGGGCGCTGCCGAGCGAGGGCTCACCCTGCCTGAGGTGGCCGACTTCGAATCGGTCACCGGTCAGGGGGTCAAGGCCAGCGTGGACGGGCGCTCGGTACTGGTCGGCAACCGTCGCCTGCTTGAAGGCGCCGGGGTCGACACCGGGCCCCTGCTGGCAGCCCATCACTGGCTCGCCGACCAGGGCAAGACACCGATGCTCGTGGCGATCGAGGGCCGGCCGGCCGGTGTCCTGGCAGTCGCCGATACGCTCAAGGACGGCTCGGCCGCCGCGATCGCCGCCCTGGAGGCACGCGGAATCGAGGTCATCATGATGACCGGCGACAACCGCGCCACCGCTGAGGCGATCGCCGCCCAGGTCGGGATCCGCCGGGTCGTCGCCGAGGTCCTGCCCGAGCACAAGGCGGCCGAGGTACAACGACTCCAGGCCGAAGGCAAGGTGGTCGGCATGGTCGGCGACGGCATCAACGACGCACCGGCGCTGGCCCAGGCCGATGTCGGGTCCGCCATCGGCACCGGCACCGACGTGGCGATCGAGTCATCCGACATCACCCTGATCTCGGGTGCCCTCTCCGGCATCGTGACCGCAGTCGACCTCTCCCGAGCCACCATGCGTAACATCAAACAGAACCTGGTGTTCGCCTTCCTCTACAACGTCCTGGGGATCCCGATCGCCGCCGGCGTTCTCTACCCAGCCTTCGGAATCACCCTGAGCCCGATCATCGCCGCCGCCGCCATGGCCCTGTCCTCGCTCTCCGTGGTGGCAAACGCAAACCGGCTCCGCAGGTTCACCCCCAAGCCCGTCCCGGACGCAGCCCCCACCCCCACGAGGCCCCCGGTCGTCGAGAGTGACACCGCCGGACCTGCCACGCACCAGGCGACTGCCTCCGCCGTCGGGCGCAAGGACACCCGAACCACCCAGGCCATCGACCCGGTCTGCGGCATGACGGTCAATCCGAAGCACGCCGCCGCCCAAGCGCACTACGCCGACACCACCTACTTCTTCTGCTCCAAACACTGCGCGGCGAGCTTCGAGCGGGACCCGGCACCCTTCGCGACCAGTTGACCCTGTTGCGGGCCAGTCGCGGCCGCAGCCCGCACACCGGCTGTGGCCGCCACCAACCCGAGCGTCGGCGCCTCACCTGAAATGCGCTGTCCTCCGCCTCAACGGTCGATGCTGCCCGCACCTGTACCTCACCGGCACGGACCCCACCCGCGCGCGGGCGGCAAGCGACGCCGTCCATCCCACCAGACCGCCCCCGGGTGGTGTCGTCCCGCTGGGGACGCACAGACGCCCACACGACCACGACCAGGACCAGGATCACGGGCCCACGGCCAACCCAACGCCCACCATCGTCAGGAGCGCACGTGCCGAGAACCAGAACCCAGCCCGTCGCAGCCCGACGAGCCATCCCCACGGGGACCCCCACGAGAGCCCGGCGCTCCGCAGGACAGACACCGCGCCAGGGTGGGAACGGATGGCGCCGGGGGGTGGTCGTGACGGCGCTGTCAGGAGTCGGCATCGTCGCTCTCGTCACTATCAGCATTTCCCCATCCGCCTCGACCAACTCGGCCTTCGCCGCCCGGAGCCCCCTCAGCCCATACCCAGTCGACCTTGCCCGAGAACAAGCCGTCAGCCGGAGCGGAGGCCGGGCAGATCTTCCCATCGAGCAACTGGCCCGTGACCGCACCCGAAAGATCGCGTCAGACAGCCAGCAAATGCGAGACGACCAGGAGCTGGCCGCCCTTCTGAACCGCCAGGCCCGACTGGCGCAGGACGCCGAGGATGTGCAAGCGGAGGGGAAACGCCTCCGTAACTTGGCCACGTTCCAGTGGCCAACCACTGGCGGCGTCTCCTCCGGTTTCGGCTGGCGAGTGCACCCGATCCTCCGCACACGCCGCCTCCACAACGGCGCCGACATCGGCGGCGCCTGCGGCCAGCCCATCGTTGCCGCCCAAACCGGGACCGTCACCAAAGCCGCGACCGCCGGCTTCAACGGCGGCGCCGGACACAACGTGCGAATCAACCACGGCAACATCAACGGCACCAACATCCAAACCGGATACCTCCACATGGACGCCATCACTGTGAAGGTCGGCGAGAAGGTGCGAAAGGGCGACCCCATCGGCACCGTCGGCAACACCGGCCTGTCCACCGCGTGCCACCTCCACCTATCGCTGTACAAGGACGGCCGCGGCAGCGACCCACTCGAGTACGTCAAGCAGGCATGAACCCGGGCGTCCCGAAAGCCACCAGCGGCAAACCGAGCAGGCCGCCTTCTTGACGCAAGTCTGATCCGGCCCGAACCGAACCCTCACAACCACAAGCCACAGTGGTAACACCCGAGAAAGGCAGAACAATGGCCCTCGACAGCCACACTCACCCGCACCCCGACCAGAACTGGACGAACTACGCCCGTCCAGAGCAGCCCGGACCGCAGCACCCAGGCGAGCCCAGCGAACAACCAAACCCCCACGGTTCCCACCAAGGACACAACTGGATGATGCTGCTCATGTGCATCCCACTGGTTGCCATCGGGATCTGGCTGCTAGCCACCGGCGCTGGCGCAGGAGCCCTGATCAGCGGCGTCATCTGCATGGCCATGATGGCCGTCATGCACCTGGGCATGGGCAGGGCTGGCCACCGACACTGACTTCGCCCTCCGCACAGGACCGGGGACGTCCGGTTGGTCCCAGATGGTGCAAGCAGGGCTGCGCCAGCGGCTCACACCCGAGGCGGGTACACACTCCGAGGTGGTGAGGCGCGACCTCACCGGGCGGCCGACGACTACCTCGCCGCGCACGCAATGACGCCTGTGGGCTTGCCCGCGCCGACCGAGCTGCAGGAGTCGGGGAGCAAGTTTCGCACGAGGTCATCGGCGGCCGTTCGACGCCCGGTCGGTGGCCTGCTTCCGCGACGCCCGACGTCCGCCGATCAACAGCGAATCTTGATCCGCCTCACATCGAGTCCTCGTTGGCGTCGGTGACACTGGTATGCAGGAGGAGCCATGGACGCCGCTGTGGCGCTGGTGCAGGCGTACCTGCACGTCAACGGCTACTTCACCGTAGCTGAGTACCCTGTGCTGGAGGCACTGCGCGACGGCGGGGCCACGACGGTGACCGACATCGACATCTTGGCCTACCGGTTCGCGGGCGCCGGCCACGACGTGGTCGCGGCCGGCGGCCACCAACGCCTCCCCGGGGCTGCGCTCGACGTAGACCCGGCCCTCGGCGGAGAACCCGGCCGTCCCGACATGATCGTCGGCGAGGTCAAACAGGGCAGGGCGCGCCTCAATCCGCCCCTGCGCCAGCCGGAAGTGCTCGAGGTGGTGCTGACTCGCTTCGGCTGTTGCCCGGCCGAGCATGCGCCTGAGCTGGTTCGCCAACTGCTGGCCCGCGGCCGGGCGATGACGCCGGCTGGCCACGCCATCCGCATGGTCGCGTTTGGCGGCGACGGGACGGGGTCGGGCGCCGGACCCTGCACGATCGTGCACATGGGCCACGTAGTCAGGTATCTCCAGCGGTACCTTCGGGAGCACTGGTCGGTGCTGCGGCATGCACAGCTGCGCGACCCGGCGTTCGACATCCTCGCACTCCTGCAGAAGTGGGGCGTCGATCCAGGTCCGGAAGCCGCCGAGAAAGAGTGAGCGCGGGCGGGTGAGAGCGAGACTCGCAGTCGTGGGATGCGCACCGCCGCACGAGCGGCGCAAGAACCGTCCTCACCTGGTGGGTCCGCGGACCATTGAAGACGGCGGTGCCCCAAGGGATGCCGGGCGGGTCGTCCCGGGCGCCGGAACGCTGCTCTCAACAGCGGTCTCCCGCAGAAGCGGTGAAATGACTCCGCACCCCCCAATGGCCCGACGTCACCAGCCAGCCCACAGCACCACTCGGATCTCCCGTGCTCGCACAGCTGCACCAAGGACTCGTAACGCGCTTGCCCTTCAATCCCATCGGCGGCGGGGTGATGCCTGCGCCTTGGCGCGAGGGAACACCGTTCACGTGCCCGAGGTGTGCCCGCCCCCTCCGGGTCGAGCCGGAACGAGGTGTTGTCGGCAACATTCGGGAAGGAGGCACTGCAGGACTGCCAGCGTGCATCTGGCCTTGTCGAGGAGTCTGGTGCTGGCTCGACTGTGAAGCGTCTGGGGTGC
>CAZPCM010000062.1:0-17385 GCA_964585085.1 uncultured Propionibacteriaceae bacterium | reverse complement strand
GTTGGTCACAGATCGGTATCACCCCTGCTCCGAGGGCTCTTTGCGATCATGTCGGCCTGACCCGGCGGCTACAGTGACGCAGGTGGGTCGACGTCTTTGACCCGCGTGTACTCACTGCCAAGGAGGCGCTTCGTGAAGAAGTCATTCATCATCCCGGGCCTACTCGGAGCCGTCGCTCTCGCGCTGGGTGGCTGCGCAACCCCACCCCCAACCGCCACCGGCTCCGCCGCTGCCACAAGCAGCGTGACCCCGTCGAACTTCAAGGCCTGCATGGTGTCCGACGCCGGCGGTTTCGACGACAAGTCGTTCAACGAGACCTCCTACAACGGACTCCTCCGCGCCAAGGCCGAACTTGGGGTGCAGACCAACGAGGTCCAGTCGAAGAACGACGCCGACTATGCCCAGAACGTGAAGTCGATGGTGGACGCGAAGTGCGACATCATCGTCACCGTCGGTTTCAAGCTGGGCGACGCGACGGCTGCCGCCGCCAAGGCCAACCCGAACATCAAGTTTGCGATCGTCGACTACCGATTCGACAAGCCCGAGGCCAATGTGAAGGGGTTGGTGTTCAACACCGGCGAGCCCTCGTTCATGGCCGGGTACGTGGCAGCGTCGTTGTCCAAGACGGGCAAGGTCGGCACCTTCGGCGGCATGAAGATCCCCACCGTCACCGCGTTCATGGAGGGTTACGCGCAGGGTGTGGCCTACTACAACAAGGCCAAGAGCAAGGACGTGCGGACCCTGGGCTGGGATTCGGCCAAGAAGGACGGGTCCTTCATCCCCGGCGCCAACCCGTTCGATGACGTGGCCGGCGGCAAGCAGGTCGCCAACAACCTCATCGCGCAGGGCGCCGACGTTCTGCTTCCGGTCGCCGGACCCTCGGGTGAGGGCGCGTTGCAGGCTGCTCAGGCCAGCGGCGGCAAGGTCGGCTCGATGTGGGTCGACACCGATGGCTGCGTCAGCCAGGAGAAGTACTGCCCGGTGATCCCCACCTCGGTCGGCAAGGCGATGGACGTCGCGGTGTTCGAGGCGATCAAGGCGGCCATGGAGGGCACCTTCAGCAACGAGGTGTACAGCGGCACCCTCGCCAACGGGGGCGTCTACCTGGCCCCGTTCCATGAGTGGGACCCCAAGGTCTCGGCCGAGACCCGGGCCGAACTCGACAAGATCAAGGCCGACATCATCGCCGGCACCTTGAAGGTGTCCGCTTAGTCAGCATCGTGAGGGAAGTGAGCGGAAGGGGGGCTGCGGCCTCCCTTCCGCCGTTTCGAGGGCATTCCCGCGCGACCCAAACCGTGGAAGGATCAAGTTGTGTCAACGCAGCTTGTGGAGGGGCTCCAGCTCAGATCGATCACCAAGAAGTTCGGTTCCTTCGTCGCCAATGACGCAGTGAGCCTTGAGGTGCGTCCGGGGGAGATCCACTGCCTCCTGGGAGAGAACGGGGCCGGCAAGTCCACCCTGATGAACGTGCTCTACGGCCTCTACCAGCCCGACGGTGGCGAGATCGTCATCGACGGGAAGGCGCAGCAGTTCGCCAACCCGCGCCAGGCGATGGCGGCCGGGATCGGCATGGTGCACCAGCACTTCATGCTGGTCGAGGTGTTCACGGTCGCCGAGAACATGATCCTGGGACGCGAACCGGGTCTGGTGGTCAACCTGGAGGCCGCTCGCCAGAGGGTGCGCGAGTTGTCTGGGCGCTACAACCTGCCGGTCGATCCCGACGCCGTGATCGAGGACCTCCCCGTCGGGATCCAGCAGCGGGTCGAGATCCTCAAGGCGCTCGCCAACGACGCGGAGTACCTCATCTTCGACGAACCGACCGCCGTCCTCACCCCTCAGGAGATCGACGAGTTGATGGTCGTGATGCAGAAGCTTCGCGACGACGGCAAGGCCATCGTGTTCATCACCCACAAGCTGCGCGAGGTCCGAGCCATCGCCGACCGGATCACCGTCCTGCGTCGCGGCCGGATCGTGGGGACGGCCGAGCCGGGAACCTCGGAGGCCGACCTCGCCGAACTGATGGTGGGCCGCGCGGTCGACCTGCGGGTCGACAAGACGCCGGCCAAGGTCGGCAAGGTGAGGTTGTCGGTGCGCGGGCTCACCGTGACCAGCCCGACGGGCGCGGTCGTCGTCGCCGGGATCGATCTCGACGTCGCCGGGGGCGAGATCCTCTGCATCGCCGGCGTCCAGGGTAACGGCCAGTCCGAACTGGCGGATGCGCTGCTGGGCAACGCCCCGGTGGTGTCCGGGACGATCACCCTGGATGGGGTCGACATCACCCACGCCAACCCGAAGGCGAGCATCGCGTCCGGGCTGGGCTTCGTGCCCGAGGACCGGCAACATGACGGCTTCGTCGCCTCCTTCACCGTGGCGGAGAACCTGGTCCTGAACCGGTTCCACAGCGCGCCTTTTTCCAAAGGATTGGCGCTGGACCTGAAGGCCATCGCCGACAACGCCGAGAAGCTCGTCCAGCAGTTCGACATCAGGACGGAGTCGATCACCAAACTGGCCGGCCAGCTGTCTGGCGGTAACGCGCAGAAGGTCGTCCTCGCCCGCGAACTGTCCCGTGACCTGGCCCTGCTCGTGGCCAGCCAGCCCACCCGCGGGGTGGATGTCGGCGCGATCGAATTCCTGCACCGCCGCATCATCGACGAGCGCGACACCGGAGCCGCGGTGGTGATCGTCTCCACCGAGTTGGAGGAGGTCGAGGCCCTGGCCGACCGCGTCCTGGTGATGTACCGCGGCAAGGTCGTCGGGGTGGTCGACCCGGACACCCCCCGCGACGTGATGGGCCTGATGATGGCCGGCGTGCCCCACGAAGAAGCGCTGGCGAGCAGCCGCGCCGCCGGTGGAAGGGACGAACGATGAGCACTCCAGACAAGCCGTCCGGTGCGCTCGCACAGTATGCCGCCCGACGCTGGCGGGATTGGGCGATCACCCTGGCCGCGTTCGTGTTGGCGCTGTTGCTGGGCGCCGTCCTGATGGTGGTCGCCGACGCTGAGGTGGCGGGCAACTTCGCCTATCTCTTCACGGCGCCGCAACTGGCCCTCGGTGGCGCTTGGGCCAAGGTCTCAAGTGCCTACTCAGCGTTGCTGATGGGGGCGGTGGGCAGCCCGGACGCCCTCGCCCAGACCACGGCCAAGGCCGCTCCGCTGATCTGCGCCGGCCTGGGCGTCGGTCTGGCGTTCCGTGCCGGTCTGTTCAACATCGGCGCCCAGGGGCAGGCGATCTGGGGCTCGATCCTCGCGGCCTACATCGGCTTCACCTTCCGGATGCCCTATGGCCTGCACCTGCTGGTGGCCATCATCGGCGGCGTGCTGGCCGGGGCACTCTGGGGCGCCATCGTCGGCTGGCTGAAGGCGAAGACCGGTGCCCACGAGGTGATCGTGACGATCATGATGAACTACATCGCGGGGGGCCTCCTCGCCTGGCTGCTCACCACAACCCCATTCATGCGCCCCGGCCGGCAGGACCCGATCTCGCCGGAGGTGCAGTCCACCGCGGCGATGCCTTCGATCTTCGGTCAGTTCCACGTGGGGTTCCTGCTGGCCCTCGCTGCGGCGGCCGGCGTCTGGTGGCTCCTGGATCGTTCGACGACAGGCTTCGCGATCCGCGCGGTTGGCGCCAACCCGAGCGCCGCGGCCACGGCCGGGATGAGTGTTGCCGCGACGACCGTGATCACGATGACCCTGGCCGGTGGGTTGGCCGGCCTGGCCGGTGTGCAGGCCGCGCTGGGTCCGAGCGCGAACGGCATCCCGGTCCCGTTGACCGTCGGCCTGGTCGGAACGGTCGGCTTCGACGCGATCACCGTGGCGCTGCTCGGCAGGTCGAAACCGTTGGGAATCGTGCTCTCGGGATTGCTGTTCGGGGGGCTCAACGCCGGAGGTCTGGCGATGCAGAGCGTCGCCCAGACCCCGCTGACGCTCACCATGGTGCTGCAGGCACTCATCGTGCTGTTCGTGGCAGCGCCGGCTCTGGTGGCCACGCTGGTGCCCTTCCTCAAGGAGCGCAAGAAGCAGGCCCCGTCGTTGGCAGGAGGCAAGGCATGAGCACGTCCACTACTGTCGCCCCGGCCCAGGCCCAGGCTCGCGAGTTCGAGCACCTCGAATCCCATGACGCACGCCGGGCCCGCCTTTCCACCGGCACGCTGATCGTTGCGGCCGGGCTGGTCCTGCTCGGGCTCTCCTTCAGCACCGGGGAGACCGCCAACTTCGCTTTGTCCAACGCGTTCGATGAAGTGCAACTGCCCACGGTGAGCCTCCCCGGCGGACCCGTGGTGCTCGTGAGCGCCATCCTCTGCCTCGCTGCGGGCGTCGGCCTGGTCTCCGGACGGCTCCACGGCGCCCTTCGTACCACGGCAGGCGTGATCGCCGGACTGGCGTTCGTCCTGGGGTTCCTCAGTTGGGCCGCGGCCAGCAGCACGCTGCCCTTCCCGGTCAGCAACCAGCTTTCCGGGACGGTGGCCACCGCCACCCCGCTGATCCTGGGCGCACTGGCAGGGGTCATCGGCGAACGCTCAGGAGTGGTCAACGTCGCCATCGAGGGTCAGTTCCTCAACGCCGCTTTTGCGGCGGCGGTGGTCGGATCGACCACGAAGTCGATCCCGGCAGCGCTGTTCGCCGCAGTGCTGGTTTCGGTGGCCACCTCCGCGATCCTGGCGCTCTTCGCCATCAAGTACCTGGTCAACCAGGTCGTCCTGGGTGTGGTGATCAACCTGCTGGCCTCGGGTCTCACCGGCTTCCTGTTCGACCAACTGGTCCAGCCCAACTCGCGCACGCTCAATTCGGCACCGATCATGCAGGCGATTCCGATCCCGTTCCTGGCGGACATCCCGCTGCTCGGGCCGATCCTGTTCAACCAGACGATCCTGGTCTACTTGGCTGCCCTGTCGGTGGCCCTTGTGTGGTTCCTGCTCTACAAGACACGGTGGGGGCTGCGCGTGCGGGCCGTGGGTGAGCACCCGAAAGCCGCCGACACCGTCGGCATCTCGGTGAAGGCAGTCCGCTGGCAGGCGGTCCTCGTGGGCGGCATCTTCGCGGGCATGGGCGGAGCCTTCTTCACCGTGGGCTCCACCGGTGCGTTCATCAAAGACATCACCGTCGGGAACGGCTTCATCGCCCTGGCGGCGCTGATCATGGGTCGCTGGCATCCGGTCGGAGCGGCAGTGATGAGCCTGTTCTTCGGGTTCGTCGTGCAGATGGCCTCGCAATTGCAGACCTTGTCCACGCCGATGCCCAGCCAGTTCCTGCTGGTACTGCCGTACGTGGCAACGATCATCGCCGTCGCCGGCCTGATCGGACGCACCAGGGCGCCCGCAGCCGACGGGGAGCCCTACGTCAAATGATCGGCGCCTGAGGGGACAGCCATGACGATCGACTGGGAGGCCCTGCACGCCAGGGCCGTGGAGATGACGGAACGGGCGTACGCGCCGTACTCGCGGTATCCGGTCGGTGCCGCCGCGCTGGTCGACGACGGCCGGGTCGTGGCCGGCTGTAATGTCGAGAACGCCGCCTACGGAGTGGGGCTGTGCGCCGAGTGCGGCCTCATTTCCGATCTGGTGGCCGGCGGTGGGGGACGGCTGGTCGCCTTCGCCTGCGTGAACGGCGAGGGCGCTGTGATCATGCCCTGCGGACGGTGCCGCCAACTGCTGTGGGAGCATGGCGGAGCCGGTCTGCTGCTGCAGACCCCCCAGGGCGTGCTCCCGATGGCCCAGGTGCTCCCACAGGCTTTCGGTCCCGCGGACCTCAACCTCGTGACCAGGTGATGACGGTGAGCCTGGACGCGGGGGCCATCCGTCGGGTGCCGAAGGTCGCCTTGCACGACCATCTCGATGGCGGGCTTCGCCCGTCCACGATCCTCGAACTGGCCGATGAGATCGGCCACGCGCTGCCCGCCGACGATCCCGAGACGCTCGCCGACTGGTTCTTCGAGTCCGCCGACTCAGGGTCACTGGTGCGCTACCTGGAGACCTTTGTCCACACGATCGCGGTGATGCAGAGCGCGGCGAACCTGCGGCGAGTGGCCCGCGAGTTCGTCGAGGACCAGGCAGCGGACGGGGTCGTCTACGCCGAGGCCCGCTGGGCCCCCGAGCAGCACCTGTCCGGCGGGCTCACTCTCGACCAGGCCGTCGAGGCCGTCCGGGACGGGCTTGCCGCTGGCATGGCGGCCTGTGCCGCTCAGGGGGTGCCCATCGTCGCCCAGCAGATCGTCACCTCGATGCGTCACGTCGCGCCCCGGCTCGACATCGCCCAGCTCGCGGTGAAGTACCGGCACGACTCGGTGTGCGGTTTCGACATCGCCGGAGCGGAGGACGGCTTTCCGCCCAGCCGGTTCAGCCAGGCCTTCGACTACCTGAAACAGCAGAACGTGGAGTTCACCATCCACGCCGGGGAGGCCTTCGGGCTCCCGTCCATCTGGGAGGCCGTCCAGCTGTGCGGCGCGTCGCGCCTCGGCCACGGCGTCCGCATCGTGGAGGACATCACCACAGATCAGGACGGCGAACCGGTCCTGGGTGACCTGGCGGCCTATGTCCGGAACCGGCGCATCCCGCTGGAACTGTGCCTGAGTTCGAACCTCCAGACCGGCATCTGCCGAACCATCGAGGAACATCCGTTCGGGCTGCTGGCGAAGCTGAAGTTCCGGGTCACGGTGAACTGCGACAACCGGCTGATGAGCCGCACGACGCTGAGCCGCGAGTTCGCACTGTTGTCTCAGACGTTCGGTTACGACATGGCCGACATCCGCTGGCTCACCATCAACGCGGCCAAGAGTGCCTTCTACCCCTTCGATGACCGGCTGCGACTGATCGACGAGGTGATCAAGCCCGGCTTCGCCGCGGTGATGGCCTGAGGCTCAACCCTTGGGCGTGAAGACGGGCCAGATCCCGTTGAAGGTGATGACCATGCCCAGGCCGTGGGCCACGATGTAGCCGATGCCCAAGGCGACGGCCAGGAGAACCACCGCGAACAGCAGATAGGCGATCAGGCGTCCGACCAGGCGCGGACGGACGATGACGCCGGGGGCGTGGGCCGCGGCGTCGCCGCCGGCCCCCCAGGCCAGGGACCGGACGCCCAAAGCGAACAGGGCGGGGAGTCCGGAACCGAGAATGAGGCCCACCAAGAGGACTTTCCAGGCCGCGTCCAACGCGGCGAGCAGCTGATCCATGTGCGACCCGCCTCCTAGACCGAGACCTTGACCCGCGCCGAATCCGCGGACCACTCTTCGTTGACGTTGTGGTGACCGATCGGATCACGCCGGGAGTGCCACCACATCCACAGCGCGGCGGCGCACATGATGGCGAACACCACGATGGGGCCGATGCTGCCGCCGATCAGGTGGCCGATCCACCACATCAGGGCCCCCACGGCGCCCGCCGAGGGGAGCGTGATCAGCCAGGCGATGCCCATCCGTCCCGCGGTGGACCAGCGGACGTCGACTCTCCGGCCCAGCCCCGAGCCCAGGATCGATCCGGTGGCCACGTGGGTGGTGGACAGGGCCATCCCCAACTGGCTCGACGACAGGATCACCACGGCAGAGGCGCTCTCGGCGGCCATCCCCTGGGGTGCGCAGATCTCGACCAGGCCCTTGCCCATGGTCCGGATGATGCGCCAGCCGCCGAGGTAGGTTCCCAGCGCGATGGCGAGGGCGCACGCCACCTTGACCCAGAACGGGATTTCGTGGGTCTGCGTCCAGGAACCGGAGGCGATCAGGGCCAGCGTGATGACACCCATCGTCTTCTGGGCATCGTTGGTCCCGTGGGACAGCGACAGCAGCGATGCGGTCCCGATCTGTCCCATCCGGAAGCTCCGGTCGCGGAAGCGCTCTTCGATCTTCCTGGTCAATCGGAAGACGAGCCAGGTGCCGACGGCGGCGACGGCCATCGCGATGATGGGTGAGGCCAGGGCAGGAAGAATGACCTTGCCGACCACGCCATCGAGTTTGGACCCGGTACCGACCCACTTGACGCCGTCCATGCCCAGGCCGGCGATCGTGGCGCCGATGAGGCCCCCGAACAGGGCGTGCGAGGAACTCGAGGGAAGGCCCCAGAGCCAGGTGAGGATGTTCCAGACGATCGCGCCGGCGAGGCCCGCCATGAGGATCAGCAGCAGCGCGTACCCCCCGTTGGCGGTCAGGGCCGCGTTCGGGGTGCCGTCCGGGTTCTGGATTCTGATCACGGCGTTGGTCACCGTGAGGGCGACTTCCACCGACAGGAAGGCGCCGACGAGGTTGAGGACCGCGCACAAGGTGACGGCCGCTTTGGGCGTGAGGGCTTTCGTCGCTATGGACGCAGCCATGGCATTGGCCGTGTCATGGAACCCATTGGTGAAATCGAAGGCCAACGCCGTGAGAACAACGAGAGCCAGGAGTATGAACTCGGGGGTCACATCCTCATGGTACGGCCCCGCGGGACTCAGTGGTACTTGAGCGTGTGGGCTGGATGGAGGCCCAGGCAGGGGAGGCCGGTCCGTCACGGTTAGGATGCCGCTCATGAGCTCTTCCATCCTGACCGCGGTGGCCTGGCCCTACGCCAACGGTCCGCGGCACATCGGGCACGTGTCCGGCTTCGGTGTCCCTTCCGACGTGTTCTCGCGCTACATGCGGATGGCCGGTCACGACGTGCTGATGGTGTCAGGGACGGACGAACACGGAACCCCCATTTCGGTGCAGGCCGACAAGGAAGGGGTCACCGCTCGGGAGTTAGCCGACAAGTACAACGGGGTGATCGTCGGCGACCTGCAGGGACTGGGACTGTCCTACGACCTGTTCACCAGGACGACGACGCTGAACCACTATCGGGTGGTGCAGGACATCTTCACCTCACTGCACCGCAACGGCTACGTGGTCGCGAAGCACCAGATGAGCGCGATCAGCCCATCGACCGGACGGACCTTGCCCGACCGCTACATCGAGGGCACCTGTCCGATCTGCGGCTTCGACGGCGCCCGGGGGGACCAGTGTGACAACTGCGGCAACCAGTTGGACCCCATCGACCTGAAGAACCCGCGATCGAAGGTGAACGGGGAGACCCCGCAGTTCGTCGAGAGCGAGCAGTTCTTCCTGGATCTGCCCGAGGTCGCCGGCGCTCTCGGCGCCTGGCTCAGCACGCGCACCGACTGGCGTCCGAACGTCCTGAAGTTCTCTGCGAACCTGCTCGACGACTTGCGCCCCCGGGCGATCACCCGGGATCTGGACTGGGGCGTCCCGGTGCCGCTGGACGGGTGGCGCGACCAGCCCATGAAGCGGTTGTACGTGTGGTTCGATGCGGTGATCGGCTACCTGTCGGCGTCTGTGGAGTGGGCGCGGCGCTCCGGGGATCCTGACGCCTGGCAGAAGTGGTGGACCGACCCGTCGGCCGAGTCGTACTACTTCCTGGGCAAGGACAACATCGTCTTCCACTCGGTGATCTGGCCGGGCATCCTGCTGGGGCACAACGGCGGCGGTGACCACGGCGGTCAACCGGGCGTGTTCGGCAGTCTCAACCTGCCGACCGAGGTGGTCTCCAGCGAATACCTGACCATGAGCGGGTCGAAGTTCTCCACCTCCCGCAACACGGTCATCTACGTGGGCGACTTCCTGCGCGCCTTCGGTCCGGACGCGCTGCGCTACTTCATCTCGGTGGCCGGCCCTGAGAACCAGGACACCGACTTCACCTGGGAGGAGTTCGTCCGACGTACCAACTTCGAGCTCGCCAACGAGTGGGGCAACCTGGTCAACCGGTCGATCTCGATGGCGCACAAGAACGTCGGCGCGATCCCGTCCTTCGCCGCCCCGACCGACGCCGACCATGCGCTGCTTGAGACGTCCCGGGCCGCCTTCGACACGGTGGGTGGACTCCTGCGCCGCTGCCGGTTCAAGCACGCGGTCGGCGAGGCGATGCGGTTGGCCGGCGCGGCGAACAAGTACCTTTCCGACCAGGAACCGTGGAAGCTCAAGGACGACCCGGTACGTCGAGAGACGGTCCTGCACACCGCCCTGCAGGTGGTTCAGGACACGAACACCTTGCTCACGCCCTTCCTGCCGCATGCTGCGCAGAAGGTGCACGAGGCCCTGGGCGGCACGGGGGTCTGGGCGGCGCAGCCTGAGATCCGGCAGGTGGGCGAGGACGGTGGCCCGGACTACTCGGTGTTGAGTGGCGACTACGTCAACCAGCAGGCGGTGTGGGCCTCGCGTCCGCTGGAGGTGGGAAGGGAGCTGGTCAAGCCCACCCCGTTGTTCGCCAAGCTCGACGAGAAACTCGGCCAGACCGGGCCTGACTGGGCGCCGATCAGCTGAGCGTCCGCGCAAGCTGTGTCGCTTTCGTCGTGGTCGATGAAAGCGACACAGCTTGCGCTGCTTGGTGCGAAGCCAGGGTTTTCCACAGGGGGCGCGTTGTCCACAGACGGCACGTCAGGGGTTGGATCGTGACGGGGGTGCATCACACCATCGTGTGATGCACCCCCGTCAGCACCCTGGCCCTGAGCTCAAGCGACTCCTCGCCGCCCAGCACGGGATGGTGACCGCCGGTCAGTGCCTGCACCTGGGGCTCAGCTACTCGGCGCTCGGCCGCCTCGTGCGGCAGGAGCATTGGGCCAGAGCGTCGCCCGGGCTGTACGACACGGCGCCTGCGGCATCCGGCTTTGAGAAGCGGGCGTGGGGCGCCTTCCTCGTGGCGGGGGAGGGGGCGGCGATCGGGGGAGACGCAGCCCTCCGGCTGGCCGGGCTCGATCGGGAGGCCGCGCAGATCGACGTCTGGGTGCCCGAGAAACGGCAGCCCGGGCCCATTGCCGGGGTGGTCATCCGCCGCGACTTCGCTGATCGGCTGCGGAATCGTCGCGGGACCCTATCTCGGATCAGGACCGAGGATGCGGTGATTGACGTCGGCCAACACTTGGACGCCGACGATCTGGTCGCCCTGGTCAGTGAGGCGACCCGCCGCAGGGCCGTGAGCCTCCGACGGCTGGGTGCTGTCGTCGAAGAGCGTTCCCGGATCGCCAACCGCAGGCTCTTCCGCAGCCTCTTGGCCGACCTGCAAGGGATTGAGAGCGGATTGGAGTATGCCTACCAGCGAGACGTCGAGCGCGCGCATCGGCTGCCACCCGGACGGCGCCAGGCCAGGCTCACTGTCGGAACCCGCAGCGACGTGCTCTATGAGGACTGTGCCCTGATCGTGGAGTTGGACGGCCGCCTGGGTCATCTCGATGGCCCGTTTCGCGACCTGCGTCGAGACAACGCGCACGCCCTCCGAGGCTTCCTGACCCTTCGGTTCGGCGCTGCCGATGTGCGCGGGCGGCCGTGCGACGTGGCCCGGTGCGTGGCCGCGGCGCTGGCGCGCCGCGGCTGGCCCGGCCCAATCAGTGCCTGTCCCCGCTGTGAGAAGGCCTGGGCGGTGGGGGAGTGAGGGGGCGGTCGACAAGCTGTGTCGATTTCGCCGTCATCGACGAATCAGACACACCTTCGCCGGAGGAGAGAAAAGCTGCGGCCTGTTTCATGCTCAGCGGGGTGAATCCCGCCGCGACAGCGCGCCGCTTCAGTCCCCGCTGTGCGCGCCAGAGGGCAAGACCGCGCCTGAGCAGGATCAGTGGCGGCTTGCGCTTCTGTTTCAGGTCGCGTCGCAGGCGTAGCCAAAACACCAACACGCCGGGGCGGTCCAGGTAGATCGGCTCGGCCGGCAGGCCCGCGGCGCGGCAGGGCGCCAGGAGTTCCACGGCGAACACCCCCTCGGCCACGACGACCCAGGAGGCGCCCAGGCGCAGCAGGCGCCGTCCGACGACCCGGCTTTCGGCGATCGAGTAGTCCGGCACCTCAGCTTGCCCGGTCGACAGGAGCGTCCTGATCGCGGCCAGAGCCGCGTCGGCGTCCCAGGAGTCCGGATGGTCCCAGTCGACGATGCCCAGGGTCTGCGGCAGACCGGGGTGCTCGCTGTCTCGGTAGAAGTCGTCAAGGCGCAGCACTGCGCAGCCGCACTGCCGGGCCAACCACGACTTGCCGCTGCCGGACGGGCCGGCGACGAGCACCAGCCTGGGCGTGGCCGGTCCGGTCACAGCCCCAGGGCCTGTGCCATATCGGCGCGCGTGCGGGCCATGAGGTCGCCAGCGCGCGTCCGGGCGGCTGGGAGGTCAGCGCTGTCGGCGGGGCTCAGCCGCACCTGTAGATAGCACTTCAGCTTGGGTTCGGTCCCCGAAGGCCGGACGACGGCGCGCACTGACTCGCCCTCGAACAGCATGCCGTCGGTGGGCGGAAGTTCCGCGCTGCCCAGTGCCAGGTCGCGCGACGTGACCGGCTCGCCGGCCAGGACGTGCGGAGGATCGTGGCGCACCCTGGCCATCGCCTCGGCGATCAGCGAAAGGTCGCTCACCCGGAAGGACAGCTGCGAGGTGACGTGCAGTCCATAGCGGGCGGCGATCTCGTCGAGCCTGGCGGCCACGGTGGTCCCTTCGGCCCTCAGTTGGGCGGCAAGGGTCAGGATCCGCACCAGGGTGGTGATCCCGTCCTTGTCGGGGACGGACGCGGCGTCGGTGCAGTAGCCGATCGCCTCCTCGTAGCCGAAGGCGAGGTCGGGAACTCGGCCGATCCACTTGAACCCGGTAAGTGTGGTGACGAACCGGTGACCGTGCGCGGACGCCATCGTGCCCAACAGGGTGCTGGACACCACCGAGCAGGCGTACGTGCCCTGGGTTCCGCGGCGCATCGCGTCGTCGGCCAGGAGTGTCCCCAGTTCGTCCCCGCTCAGCATGCGCCACTGGCCGCCGAACACCGCCGCCAAGGCGCAGCGATCCGCGTCCGGATCATTGGCGATGGCGATATCGGCGTCGGTGGAGCGGGCGAGCTCCAGCGCCAGGTCGATCGCGCCCGGCTCTTCGGGGTTGGGGAACACCACCGTGGGGAAGGCCGGATCGGGGTCGATCTGCTGGGCCACCCGATGCGGCTGTGGGAATCCGGACGCGGCGACGACCCGGTCCACGATCGCAGCCCCCACCCCGTGCAACGCGGTGTAGACCCAGGTCACCTCGCGCGGCGCCTCCAGCGGGACCAGGGCTGCCGCCCTGGCGACGTAGGCGTCGACCAACTCATCGCCGACCAGCGGATAGTCCTCGCTGCGCTCGATGTCGGCGAGAGGGTGTCGCGCGACCTCGGCGATCTGGGCGGCGATCTCGGCATCTGCGGGCGGGACGATCTGTGAGCCGTCTCCGAGGTAGACCTTGTAGCCGTTGTCCTGTGGCGGATTATGGGACGCGGTCACCACGACGGCGGCCACGCATTCGAAGTGCCGGATTCCGAAGGCGACCACCGGGGTCGGAAGCGGACGCGAGCAGAGCAGCGCCTGCAGGCCGTGCCCGGTGAGGATCTCGGCGGTGTCGCGGGCGAAGATGTCGGAGTTGTAGCGGGCGTCGTAGCCGACGATCACCCGCCCCCCGGCGAACCCCGAGAGGTTGAGGTAGCGGGCCAGCCCGGCCGCGGCGCGCGAGACCACGACGCGGTTCATCCGCGCCGGACCCGGCCCGAGCGCGCCGCGCAGGCCGGCCGTGCCGAAAGCCAACGGACCCGAGAACGCGTCCTCGAGTTCGGCGATCGCCGCCTCGTCGCCCTGTTCGGCCTTGTCCAACAGCGAATCGAGCGCTGCTGAGGTGGCCGGGTCCGGATCCTGTGCCTGCCAGCCCTGGATCGCGGTCCTGAGTGCGGAGTCGATCACGATGGCTCCTTTCACAACCGGGCCAGCAGCCCGGTCAACAGGGAGGCCAGCCGCGGCTGCGCGGCCCTCCCGGCTTCGATCACCTCGGCGTGATGCAGCGGGGTCGGGGAGATGCCGGCGGCGAGGTTGGTGACCAGGGAGATCCCCAGCACCTCCACGTCGGCCTCACGAGCGGCGATGGTCTCCAAGGCGGTGGACATGCCCACCAGGTCTCCGCCGATCACTCGCGCCATCCGCACCTCAGCGGGGGTCTCGTACGACGGCCCGCGGAACTGGACGTAGACGCCCTCGGCCAGGGTGGGGTCGACCTCGCGTGCCAGGTCACGCAGCCGGGGCGAATAGGCCTGCGTCATGTCGATGAAGGTTGCCCCACGTAGCGGGGTGGCCGAGGTCAGGTTGATGTGGTCGCGGATCAGGACGGGCGTGCCGGGCGACCAGTCCGGGTTGAGGCCTCCGCAGCCATTGGTCAGCACGATGACCGCGGCTCCTGCCGAGGCCGCCGTCCGGACCCCGTGAACGACCGGCTCGACTCCCCGGCCCTCGTAGAAGTGGGTGCGACCGGTGAACAGCGCGGCGATTCGACCGGTGGGGGTCCGGACCAGCCGCAGCGCGCCTCCGTGGCCCGCGACCACCGGCCGCGCGAACCCGGGCAGTTCGTCGAGTCGGCACTCCCCGATCGCCTCGCCGACACCCTCTGCAGCCTGCGCCCACCCGGAGCCGAGCACCAGGGCCAGGTCGATAGAGTCGACGGCGAATCGCTTCTTGATGGCGTTTCCGGCCTCCCGTGCGGTCTCGGCCGGATCGGACTGCAGCGTCATTCCCCGACTATAACCACCACGCCCCGCCCCGGTGCCCGCAGCGGCCAGGGTCGGCCCGGCCGCGTGAGGGTCGCCCTGCTTGCCCGGTCGACGGCCCGGCGGGAAGAATGCATACGTGACCGACGTGGTGATCATTGGGGGCGGGCCGGGCGGCTATGAGGCTGCGCTCGTCGGCCGGCAGTTGGGCGGACGCGTGACCCTGATCGAGCGCGGAGGCGTGGGCGGGTCGGCGGTGATGACCGACGTCGTGCCCTCCAAGACCCTGGTCGCCGCAGCCGAGGTGATGACCAGGATCCGCGACGCCGAGACGGTCGGGCTTCGGCTGCGGAACAGCGAGGGGGCCCTGGCCGACGTGGTGGACCTGGATCTGGCCGCCGTCCATCGCCGGATCCTGCGCCTGGCCCAGGCCCAGTCAGCCGACATCGCCGAACGGCTGGAGGCCGAAGGCGTCCGGATCATCCACGGCACCGGCCGACTGGGCGGCCCGAACCGGGTTATCGCAGAGACTGACCACGGCATCGAACACGTGTCGGGGGACGTCCTCCTGGTGTCGACCGGCACCAGGCCGCGGGAACTGGCCAGCGCCAAGCCGGACGGCGAGCGGATCTTCACCTGGGCGCAGATCTACAACCTGGAAACCCTTCCCGAACACCTGATCGTGGTCGGCTCCGGGGTTACCGGCGCCGAGTTCGCCAGCGCGTACCGGTCGCTGGGAGTGGAGGTGACCCTGGTCTCTTCGCGCCACCAAGTGCTGCCGGGCCAGGACGACGACGCGGCGTCGGTCATCCAGCAGGTTTTCGAGAACTCCGGGATGACCGTCCTGAGCCAGGCCCGCGCGATCGGAGCCGTGCGACGAGGTGACGACGTCGTGGTCTCCCTGGCGGACGGACGGGAGGTGGTCGGGTCCCATTGCCTCATGGCGGTCGGGGCGATCCCCAACACCGCCGGCCTGGGGCTCGAGCAGGCCGGGGTTACCCTCTCCGACGCTGGTCACATCGTCGTCGACCGGGTCTCGCGCACCTCGATCCGCAACATCTACGCCGCCGGAGACTGCACCGGGGTCTTCGCACTTGCCTCCGTCGCAGCGATGCAGGGACGCATCGCCATGTGGCATTCGCTCGGGGACGCGGTCGCTCCGCTGGACCTGCGCACGGTGTCGGCCAACGTCTTCACCGCCCCCGAGATCGCCACAGTGGGGGTCAGCCAGGAGAAGGTCGACTCGGGCCAGGTCCGCGCCCTGACGGTCATGCTTCCGTTGCGGTCGAACGCTCGGGCCAAGATGCAGGGGCTCACCGACGGATTCGTGAAGATCTTCTGCCTTCCTACCACCGGCATCATCGTCGGCGGCGTGGTCGTGGCGCCGTCGGCGTCGGAACTGATCCACCCGCTGTCGATCGCGGTGCGCAACAAGCTGACCGTCGACCAGGTGGCCGGGTCGTTCACTGTGTACCCCTCACTGAGCGGGTCCGTTGCCGAGGCCGCCCGCCGGCTCCACGGCCATTCCGAGGAGCAGGTGATCACCTACTGATCGGTGACCCCCCCTTCAAAGGGTGTGTCGACGTGGTGTCCCCGGGTGGGAACACCACGTCGCGTTCCGTCACGACGCGTCGAGGATCTCGCAGAGCTCGGTGCCGCTGGCGACCGTCGTGCCGATCTCGGCCGCCAGGTTCGTGATCACGCCACTTCGGTGCGCCGTGATGGGCTGCTCCATCTTCATCGCCTCGAGCACG
The DNA here is from genome assembly GCA_964585085.1 of uncultured Propionibacteriaceae bacterium. Classification (GTDB taxonomy): domain Bacteria; phylum Actinomycetota; class Actinomycetes; order Propionibacteriales; family Propionibacteriaceae; genus Propionicimonas. The sequence continues at coordinate 1,168 of CAZPCM010000062.1, read as the reverse complement.
ATCACCAGGTCGCCCTCGACCACCTGATCGCCTTCGACGACGGCCACCTTGACGATGGTGCCCTGCATCGGCGCGGTGAGCGCATTCGACGACGGGGGCTTGGCTTTGGCGCCACCAGTGCTGCGCTTGGTCGGACGCTTCGGCACGGTCGTCTTCGCCACGGGTGCGCTGAGTGCGCTGGGCAACCTGACTTCGACCCTGCGTCCATTCACCTCCACGACGAAGGTGGTCTTCTCGGCGGGATCGGACTCGCCGAGGGCGCCGAGGTACGGCTCGATGGGTGCGGAGAACTCCGTCTCGATCCACCGGGTGTGGACGCCGAAGACCCCGTCCGCCGCGGTGAAGGCCGGCTCGGTCAGCACCGCCTTGTGGAACGGGATGACCGAGGGCATGCCCTCCAGCACCGTCTCGGCCAGTGCGCGGCGGGAGCGTGCCAGCGCCGACTGACGGTCGGCGCCGCTCACGATGATCTTCGCCACCAGTGAGTCGAACGACCCTGGGACCGCCATCCCGGTGAGGTAACCCTCGTCGACGCGGACCCCGGGCCCGCTCGGGGGCCTCCAGGCAGTGAGCGTGCCGGGGGCGGGCATGAAGCTGCGGCCCGGATCCTCGGCGTTGATCCGGAACTCGATGGAGTGCCCCCTCACCTCAGGGTCGTCGTAGCCCAGGGGCTCGCCGTCCGCGATCCGGAACATCTCGCGCACCAGATCGAGCCCGGTGACCTCCTCCGAAACCGGGTGCTCCACCTGGAGGCGGGTGTTCACCTCCAGGAAGGAGATCGTCCCGTCCTGGCCGACCAGGAACTCACAGGTGCCGGCGCCCACATAGCCGGCCTCCCGCAGGATCGCCTTGCTCGATTCGTACAGGCTGGCGCGCTGCTCGTCGGTGAGGAACGGTGCGGGAGCCTCTTCCACGAGCTTCTGATGCCTTCGCTGCAGCGAGCAGTCGCGGGTGGAGACGACGACCACCGAGCCGTGGGCGTCGGCCAGGCACTGGGTCTCCACGTGCCGCGGCCGGTCCAGATAACGCTCGACGAAGCATTCGCCCCGCCCGAAAGCCGTGATCGCCTCCCGTGTCGCGGACTCGAACAGTTCAGGCACCTCGGCCAGGGTGCGGGCCACCTTGAGGCCACGCCCGCCCCCGCCGAAGGCGGCCTTGATCGCGATCG
>CAZPCM010000061.1:8656-17601 GCA_964585085.1 uncultured Propionibacteriaceae bacterium | reverse complement strand
CGCAGCTAGACCCCGTTCTTGCGGGTTTGGCGGGCAAGGCTGAACAGTACGGCATCCCCTTGAATGCAGCCCAAAAGACCGGCTCCCGCCCGCTGAAGTTCATTTACTCCGTTTTGTACAATCTTCCCTTGACGGCTGAAGCACAAGCGGCGGCAAAGTCCGGACGGTCCGGCGGACTGCTCCGTGAGCACGCTGAACGTGTCGAGCGGATCCTGGTCGAGACGTTGCGAGCGATGCCTGATCAGCACGGCGTGATCGGTGCTCAGAGGGGCGCCAAGGTGAAGAACCTTCCTTCGACGATCTACTGGAACGGGCTGCTGACGTTGGGCGTCCTTCGTCGGGACGTCGCGCCCGAGGGGCTCGCGGCGGACCGGCCGCAACGCGATGCCGCCGACGAGCTTGCGGCCCGCGTGCGTAGCGACTGGCACCCGACCATCCCCGCGGCGCCCGACGGGTTCCCGCAGACGGTCGAGGGAGGGCTCGCGCTGACGGCGCCGGAGGCTGTCTGGTTGCGGGAGCGCGTTCTCGAGAGCGTTCCCGGCACGTTGCTGGCCCACCTTGTGGCCGCGGATCATGCGCCCGAGAAGGAGAGTCGCTACCCGTGGCGGGACGCGGTGTGCGTTGCGGTGTCAGGGCCGGCCGCGGAGGTGCTGCGGCACGCGCACCTGTTCTCGCTGGTGATGGAGGGGGCGACGCGGCTGTACAGCTTTCAGGTGGCGGAGGCGTACGAGCGTGCAGGCTTCAACGCGGTGACCGGCGCCGTCGAGAAGCATCGGGATGCTTACCAGACGTGGACGCGGGCGGTGGACGACGAGCGACACCTGCTCGACGCGTGGGACCTGGGCGCGTTCTGGTCGTTCGTTCGTCGTCAGAACGAGCATGTGAGCCCGATGACGGAGCGATTCGTCCAGGCGTGGGTCTGGGCTGTTCTGACCGGTGCAGCGGCCGAGGCGCTGGACGTCGGCCCTGCGGTTCGGCGGTTGGTCGCTGAGCGCGAGAGGTCGGTCAAGCGCGGCCAGGCGCGCTTGTCGAACCCCAAACTGCTCGCGCTGTGGGGCGGAGGTGGTGGCGGCGGTCTCGACTTCCGCTGGCCGACGGTCAAGACCATCGTCACCGATATCCATGAGGGAGTGTCCCGTGCTTGAGCCCGACGGCCGCGTCGTCCTGCTTGACCAACTGCGTCCTCCTGTCGGCTATCAGCTCGAGGCTGCGGTGGCGACGACGTTCACGTTGCACCTGGGGACAGCGCTCGTGCCCCCCTTGGCGTTTGCCTCCTACGAACTGCGGACTCGGCCTGACCCGATTGCCGCGCTGCAGGCAGTGCGATCCTGCGCTGACCGCGTCGACGTCTTCTGCCAAGCGGGCCAGATCGCGGTCCCGGTTCAGGCGTCTGATCTGATGGCGTTCCTGGAGCCGATGGTTCACCCGGTGCGCCGGCCGCGTCCGGGGTTCCTGTTCCACCCGAAGGTCTGGTTCCTGCGTTACGTCGCGCCGGATCTCCCGGACGCCTACCGCCTGCTGTGTTCGACCCGCAACCTCGTCGACAGTCACGCGTGGGACGCCGTGGTCAGCCTCGACGGCGTACTGGAGGACAGGCCGCGACCCGCCAGCAAGCCCTTGGCCGCCTTCCTGCGGCAGTTGCCTGGATGGGCGGTCACACCCCTACCTGAGGGACGCCGCGCTCGCATCCTTGACCTGGCCGATCGAGCGTCCCGGGTGCGGTGGACGCTGCCCGAGCGTGTCGGCGAGATCAGGTTCCACGCGTTCGGGGTTCCTCGACTCACGCCCAGCCCAGACTTCAGCGGCTACCGACACCTGGTCGTGTCGCCGTTCTGCAACGTCGCGGGCGTCAAGCGCGTCACGGCCGGGAACACCAGGGACGTGGCGATCGTCTCCCGAAGCGACGACCTCGCCGCGCTGGATCCCCAGTGGCTCGGCCGGCTGCGGCGTCCGGAGGGCGACGCGGTCTTCGTGCTCGACCCCCTCGCCGGCCTTGGTTCGCCTGCCGACTCCGAAGGCCAGAGCGAGCAACCTGCGCTCGCGGTGGAGTCCGAACTCACCGGCCTACACGCGAAGATCACGATCGCGGAGCGCAACCGGGGCGAGACCCACGTTTTCGTCGGGTCCGCGAACGCGACGTCCGCCGCCTACGAGGGCAACGTCGAGTTCGTCGTCGAGTTGGTGGGTCGATCAACTCATCTGGGGGTCGGCACGTTGCTGACCCGCGGCGACGGCAAGAATCCGTCCTTCCGAGATCTTCTGCAGCCGTACCTGCCCGGCGACGGGGTCTCCCCGCCCGCGGGCGAGGCTCTCCGTCGGCTGGAGAACGTCCTGCGCAACGTGGCCGCCGTCCCTGCCCGGATCCGGGTCGAGCCGGGAGAGGGCGGGTATCTGCTGCACCTGACGAGCGACGCCGCGTTGCACGTTCCCCCGGGCCACTCCGTGTCCGTCGGGCTCCTGACGCGTCCTGGCGTCGGCTACACCACGACGTCCTCGGCGCCGTGGGACGTCTCCTTCGCTGGCGTCCCCCTGCCGGACGTCACGCCCTTCGTGACCCTGCGAGTCATGGATGACTCAGGTCTCACGCTGGGCACGGTGATCCACGCGCCGCTGGAGAACGACCCTCCGGGTCGTCTGGACGAGGTGCTGGCCCGCCAGGTCAACACGCGCGAGAAGTTCCTCCGCTTCCTGGCCTTGCTGCTCGGCCTCGGAGACCCGGCCGCTCTCTGGGCTGCAGGGTCGGGCCCCGACGCCCAGTCGGGCGACTGGGGTGCCCGGCTCGGTGGCAGCATCGGCGTCTTCGAACTGGTCCTCGGGGCTCTGGCCGACAGGCCGCAGTCACTGGCCGACCTTGACCTGCTGGTGTCTCGCCTGCGGGCGACGGACGCGGGACGCCAGATCCTGCCGGAGGGGTTCGACGTGTTCTGGATGGCTGTCACCAGCGCGATGACCACCCTGAGGGAGCGCGTGTGACCGGGCCACAGCAGTTCACGGCAGACTCCGTCCTCAGCGGACTGACAGGGTTCCAGCGCAACACCGTTGAGCACGTCATTGGTCGGTTCTACGGTCCGGACGCCACCGACCGCTTCCTGGTCGCTGACGAGACAGGTCTCGGGAAGACCATCGTCGCGAGGGGGGTCATCGCCCGCACCATCGAAGAATTGCAGAGCAACGACGCCGTCGACCGGATCGACGTCGTGTACGTCTGCTCCAACCAGGACCTCGCCCACCAGAACCTGAGCAAGCTCAACGTGACCGGGGACGACCACCACGGCATCGCCAGCCGACTCACGCTACTGGCCAAGCATGCGAGGAGGTTCGCACCGCCCGGCGGTGGCCGCTTCAACAAGCCCGTGAACCTCGTGTCGTTCACTCCGGGAACCTCGTTCACCAAGGGGTGGAGCACGGGCACTGCGGAGGAACGCGCCCTGCTCTTCCTGCTCCTCAAGGCCCCACTGGAGTTGATCGACGGTCGCCGCGCCACCGGCGCGCGTCGCGTCCTCCAAGGCAGCCTCAGAACACCCGAACGGTTGGCCGACTACGTCCGCTGGCTCGAGTGGGAGCTCAAGGACGGCATCGATCCCACCATCGCGGAGGCCTTTGTCAAGGCGGCCGGGCAGGGCACCCCGAGCCTGCTGGACGAGTTCGAAGACCTGATCGCCCACATCGACGAGATCGCTGAGCCTTGGCGGCGCACATCTCCCCTGGTTAGCGAGCTCCGATCGGTTCTCGCCCGCGAGAGCGTCCGGCTGCTGACCCCTGACCTCGTGATCCTCGACGAGTTCCAGCGGTTCCGCGAACTGCTCGATCAGGAGTCGGAAGCCGGCGAGCTGGCCCACCATCTCTTCCAGTACCGGGAGCCGGAGTCGGACCACCGGGCGAAGGTGCTGCTGCTGTCAGCAACCCCCTTCAAACCCTTCACCTACGCCGAGGAAGCGAAGGTGGGCGACGATCATCACCGGGACTTCCTTGAGGTGGTCAAGTTCCTCACCAACGGCGACGAAGCCGGCACCACGCGCGGGGTCGCGGACGCCCTCAGCGACTACAGGACGGCAGTGGTGACGGGCCGGTCCGCGTCCGACCTCACAGACAACGTGCGACGCCAACTCCTGCAGGTCATGACCCGCACAGAGCGGCCGCGCAGTGTCACCGCGGATATGACAGAGGAACGCTCGACCGAGCTTGGGACGCCACCCGAGGACGATCTGCTGGGGTTCGTCGCCCTCAAGCAGTTGGCTCGGCACGTGAAGGCGCCCCTCTCGATCGAGTACTGGAAGTCCGCGCCCTACTTCATCAACTTCATGGACGGCTATCAGATCGCCGACCGCGTCCGCGACGCTCTCCGCGACCCCGACCGAGCCGCGTCCGTGCAAGCCCTCCTCGACCGCACGCAACGGATGGACTTCGAGGCGGTGCGACAGTACGCCCCCGTCAGCCTTGGCAACTCCCGACTGCGGGCGCTCGCCTCGTCCACGGTCGAGGCGGGTTGGTGGAGCCTGCTCTGGGTGCCCCCGTCTCTGCCGTACCTCGAGCCGGGAGGGCCCTTCGCCGAGCCTTTCGCCCGATCGGTCAGCAAGCGCCTGATCTTCTCGTCGTGGACCGCCACCCCCACCGCGGTGGCCTCCCTGCTGAGCTACGAAGCTGACCGGTTGGGAGCCGGGGACAAGCTCGGCACCACGCCTGAGGAGCGGCTCCGGGAGCGCAACAGCAGACGAAGCCGGCTGGCCTACCGTCTCGACCGCGAGGGCGACCGGGACCGCCCGTCGTCCATGTCCACCCTCGCGCTGTTCTGGCCGATGCCCGGCCTCGCAGAGCTCGCCGATCCGCGCGACGCGGAATTCCACCGAGGTGATGCCGCCGGCGCCCTCAACCCCGACGCCCTTATCGCTGCCGTGGCTGGAAGACTGCGGGCCGAGCACCCTGAGGAGGCGGACGTCGGATCATTCGGGCCAGGGGCCACGCACTGGTTCGAGGCGCTGCGCCGTCGCGACTCGTTCCCCGACGGGTTGACGCTCGAGCACGTGCAGAACGCGGTGGGTGGAGCATCCGATGCGGAGGACGATCGCGCCGATCAACCCGACGGTAGCTACCCGGACGGCGCCGTCCGCGAGCACAACGACCTGCGGGCTCGTCACGTCGAACTGGCGCTCAGGATCCGGGGAGCTGCCCAAGACCGCCGCGTGCCGGAGGAGACGCGAGCGTCTGTCGCCCGGGTCGCGGCGCACAGCCCCGGGAACGTGGCCTACCGGGCGCTGCGGCGGGTCACGTGGGACCAGCCCGCCGTCACGGAGCTGGGCCTGTGGACCGCAGCCGCGCGGGTCTCGTCCGCCCTCCGAACGCTGTTCTCTCGTCCGGAAACCACGCTGCTTCTGGACGAGCTGATCCCCGGCCAAGCGCCCGACGTGCCGTACTGGCGCAAAGTGCTGCTGTACTGCGCGTGGGGCAACCTGCAGGCCGTGATGGACGAGTACGTCCATCACCTCCACGTGAGTCAGGGGGCGCCCGACCTGGACGACGCCGGGGTCTTGGATCTGGCTCGCATGGTCGCGACGGCCCTTGAACTCCGCAGCGCGTCCTACGAGGTGTTCGACCCGGACCATCCGGAAGAGCGCCCCAAGTTCTGGGCGCGCTTCGCGCTGAGGTTCGGCGGCAGGCGCGACAACCAGGAGAGCAACCGTCAGCCGCTGGTGCGGCAGGCGTTCAACAGCCCCTTCTGGCCCCTCGTGCTCGCCACGACCAGCGTCGGGCAGGAGGGAGTTGATTTCCACTGGTGGAGCCACGCGGTCATGCATTGGAACACCCCCGCCAACCCGATCGACTTCGAGCAGCGGGAGGGTCGTGTCGACCGGTACGACGGCCACGCGATTCGATTGAACATCGCCACCCGCCATGCGGCCGCCATCCTGGCCAGCGACGATCCGAACCCGTGGCGGGTGGCCTACGCGCTCGCACAGGACGAGGTCGGCAACCTCGGCGAGTTCGCGCCGCACTGGGTCTACCCCGGCGACGCCCGAATCGAACGTCACGTCGCCCCCTACCAGTTGAGCATCGACGAGGCCCGCCTCGCCGACATCAAACGCGACGTCGCCCTCTACCGCCTGACGTTCGGCCAGCCCAGGCAGGAGGACATGCTCGAGTTGCTCCGCCGGCACTACTCCGAGGCGACGACCGAACAGCTCGAGGCGCTGCGCCTCGACTTGAGCGCGCCAGTGAGAACCGACGCCCGCAGCGACGTCTCGCCAGATCCCGAGAGAGTGACAGACTCGGCCTCGTGAAGCCGGAGGGACGCCTGCTGGTCATCGGCAGCAATCCGCCGTCGCAGACCAGCGGGGAGCGGACGATCCGTCGGGCAGATCTCGCGCGTGCCCAGCTTGGTTTCGAAGAGGCGCACATCGTGAACCTCTTCGCGTTTCCCTCCTACCGCACGGGCGCGGTGACGGCCCTCGGGGCCGACGCTGACGGCTGGCTAGCGGCGAGGGGCCCGTTGACCGCTGGGCTCCAGCGAGCCGACCGGCCTTTTGATGGCCTACGGCGTCCAGGCGCCGTCAGGTTCGGCCCGTGCCAACACTGGAGCGGAGTACGCCAAGCCCACGCGCAAACCCTCGGGGTACCGGGCGCAGGTGGGCTCAGCCCGAGAAGTGCACAGCTTCGAGCTTGGATTGGACGCCATCCTGTAGCGAGCGGCGAACCGGTTGCGGTTCCCGTCTTCGGCCGAATAGTTCCGCCTGCACGAGGCCCCCGGTGCCGCTTCCAGTCGGTCGGGTAGTCCCTCACGGCGTTTCCTCCCCGTGGTCTCCCGCTGTGCCAACGGTTACAGCAGCTCGTCCTGGGCAGGGTCGACGCCTGAGGGCGCTACGCCGCGAGCGGCCGGCGTATGCACCGGCGGCGCGCGGAGTAAGCCGGCCTTCTTGTACAGGTCGACGACGTCCCCCTTGAAGTACTTGATGTCTTTGCGGACCCGCTCGCTCTTCAGGTCCAGCACCCGCATGGTGCCGGCCACCTCGGCGAGCGACTCGACGCGATGGAATTTGTCCCCGAACTGCTCCGCGAAGTCCGCCAGCGCGCGCAGTTTGATGAGCGCGTCGTCGAGGTCGAACCGGTGGGGGTCGACGATGGACGGCAGGATCCTGCCTTCGACCCTCTCGAAAACGATGAAGTCGGGGTACAGCCCACGCCAGTTGCCGAACTCGTTCCGGTACGCGACGCACACCGAATCGCCAGCGGAGCGGGGCGGGTTCCGGTACCAGGCGACCAGGGTCTCCTTCCCGAGTTCGGCCAGGATGACCTTCCGTTCCCACGCGTTGAGGCGCGACAGCGGGAAGTTGCCGTCCTCGTCCGACATGAGGTGCTTCCCCACCAGTGGGGCCAGCGTGAGTTGCTCGTGGGCGTCGAGCTCCTGGAAGTCCTCCAGCCTGCTGCGGGGGAGCACCAGCGAGGTCTCCTGGGGGTCCGGTGCCTGGGCCTTGATCTCCCGATACCGCTCCCGGCGCAAGTCGCTGAGCGCCGCGGCGGCGTCCCGGTGGCGGTGGTCCCACTCCTCAAACAGAGCGTTTGCCGCGGCGTCCACGGTCTCCCGGATCTCGGGGACAGTGGCCAGCGCAGCGGCCTCCACCATGGCGTCCCGGATCGGGTTACTGAAGTCGTCCTCGGCGCCGCACACCTGCCTGTCGATGAACGCACGAGCCACGTCACTGAACGCCGACTTTGCCGCCTTGAACGCGATGGCGACTGCCTGGTCGTCGGCGTGCATCGTGAAGTCGGTGTACTTCAGCGTCGACTCCCCGGTCGTGCCGGCGATCGACATGCCGTGGATGGTCAGCACCTCTGTCCTTGCGCTGACAACCTTGCGGTCGTACCTGATCGCCGCGGCGGCGAGCTCACGCAGAACGAGCTCCTCGACCTCCGTGCACGCCGTCGGGCGGATGTCGTCGTTGGCGAGCTCGGTCGCGAACTGCAACAACCTGCTCACCGGTCGGACGCCGCGCTGCGGCAGCAGTTGGGTGGGAGTGGCGCGCCACGCGTCCCACAACTCCTGGTCGGCGAGCTTGGGGTTGAGGCTCATCTCGCGGCCGTCGAGCAGCACCTTCTTGCCACCCCCGGGAACGTCGGTGACCTGGCCGGTGAGGAACTTCACGACCTTGCCGGCGGTCGTCCGGTCGAAGTACGGCAGCAGGCAGTCGACCGAGTTGAGCCGCTCGTCGCCGGGCACGCGACGCGCCAGCGGGTTGCGCACCATGCGTCCGAGAATCTGGGTGATGTGGGTGTGCTCCTTCGCGGTCCGGAAAGAAACCATTACCTCGGCGCGCGGGCAGTCCCAACCGGTGCTGATCGCCTCCTTTGCGACCAGCACGCGCACGTCGGTGCGGTCCTGAACGAGCTGCGGCTCCATCCAGTTCACCGTCCAACTGCCGAACTCCTGGGCCGAGTGCTCACCGAGCACGTGGCGCACCGCCTCCTGGGTGACGCTAGGCACCACCTCCGCGATCATGTCGAGCGCGCCCCCCACGAGGTCGTGGTCGGGCTTGTTCGGGATCTGCAGCACCAACAGCGGTGTGACGGCCGCGCTCGGGTCGTCCTGGCTGGCGGCGTACTCCCGCCACGCCTCGGTGGACGCCTTCAGCTTCGCCGCCCCGCGCCGCACTAAAGCCCGGTCGAACACACCCAGTTCGGTGGTGAAGTCGAGAACGACGGTGTCCTTGAGTAGGCCGGACTCTTGGACGCGCGCCCCGTCGACCCGGACGGGCTCGAGCGCCTGACGATCCTTGAGGAACTCCGCTTCGGACATCGCGGTCTCGAACTTGTCGATGGTCGCCGAGATGCCGATCACGATGGGCGCGGGCGTCACCACGTTCGAGCCGTTGACCAGCCGGGAAACGATCGTGCCCTTGTCCTTCGACGTGCCCTTTCCGCCGAAGCCGCGGTGGGCCTCGTCCAGGAACAGGTAC
>CAZPCM010000061.1:0-8646 GCA_964585085.1 uncultured Propionibacteriaceae bacterium | reverse complement strand
CGCCAGCACGCCGACCAGGGCCACCAGCGATGCCAGGAACAGGTACAGCGTCAGGTCCTCGTCCAGGATCGTGTCGTTGAGCGTGTCCCAGATCGTCCACGCCTGGTCGTCGGGCTGCTGGAACTGCTCGAACCGGCCGTCGTCGACGACGTCGCGGGTGCCGCGCGTCAGCTTGGATGACACCGACAGCTTCTGCGTGTTCAGGAAGTACACCTTGCCGGGTTCGAGGCGTGGCTGCGAGAACGGCGGTTCGATGGTCACCAAGTCGGTGAACGACAGGCGATCGGACGCCTGCAACAGCCGGTTCTTCGTCTGCTCGTTCAGCGACGGGTCATCGGAGAACCAGACCACCACGGCGCCGTCGTCGGCGTCGAACTCGTTGGTGCCGTTGAACAGGGCTTCGATCACGGCCGCCGACATCACTGTCTTGCCCGCGCCAGTGGTCGCGCACAGGCTGACCGACGACCGCTTGCCGTACAGCCGGTAGTCTGACTGCGCCCGCATCAACCGCTCGAGCAGCAGCTCGACGGCCTCGGCCTGATAGTCCTTCAGCGTGAACTTCACCGCGTGCTCCTGACCGCGTCGATCTGGAAGTTGCGCAGGTAGCTCTCGTACAGCCTCACCGGCTCGACGCCGTCGGGCAACTGTGCGAGGGCGGACTGGAACCGCCGGTCGTCGTCTGTCACGATGAACGCGACGGACGCCGCCGGCTGGGCTGCGAGGGCTGCCACGAAGTCGTCCAGCTTGTCGAGTCGTTCGATGACTCCGTACACCTCGGCAACATCCCACCCAGTCGGGAGAGACTCGATCCGGCGTCCACGAGAGCCGGCGCGCAGCCAGAGGAGCGGAGCGATTCGCGAGAACGCGTGGTTCGTTGACACCGCCAGCGGCGCTTCATACGTCAGTCTTAGGAAATCCACGTTAGCGTCCACCAGATCTCCGAAACGAGACCCATCCGGACGATCTCCAGTCGTTATCGCCACGATCCGGGGCATGGCCACATAATCGTGGACACCCTTTGCCTCCCATTTAGGGTCGTCGGGACGATATCCTGCTTTGCGCAATTCGGCCGCGTCCTTCAAGCTAACCTCGTTGTTCGTAACAAGGATGCATCGTCTTGTGCCGCCGTCGAGCGCGTTGAGTCGCGCGACTGCCTCCAGCGTTGAACCCGAGCCGCCGAAGAAGTCGAGGATCACCGCTGATGGGCCGGCGGCAATCCGTATCCATCGCATGAGCACGCGATGATCTTTAGGATTCGGGAAACGCTTCCTGCCGATCAGGCTGTCTACGTACTGGCCAGCGCTCCGGCGGGGTTGTTCGAAGGTTGAGAGCGGCACTTCGTCCAACTGGTCAGCCAGGAATCTCTTGAAATAGGGCAGGGTGGTGTGGTCGTTGCCAAATAGGATCCGATCATCTGCGATGAGCTTTTCCATCGTTTCTGCAGAGTATCGCCAGCCGTTCGGGTGGCGGCGGCATGGCAGGTGGGTGACAGGATGGAGAACATCGTATTGAAGATTCGGCCGTGGATTTGGGCTCGCAATATTGTCTCCGTAGTAGATGCGACCCTTGCTGTCGATTTGCTGATAGTTGGTGAGGCTTGCAGTGAATCGTCCACGGTTCGACTTGAACCAGGCCTTGAGTAGGCGAGTGGCTTCCACAGCGTCGTGGCCAGCGCTCTCCCAAGCCGAGCGTCCAACTTCCAGGACTTCTCTCACGCCGATCTTCTCATCTCGCCAACGGACACCATTGCGCGCTAGGGCGGATTCATCCTTTGCGTAAATGAGCATGTAGTCGGCGCTGTTGGAGACGTATCTGGAATCGTTCTTGCGAACGCCCTGCCAGACAACGTCGGAGATGAAGTTCGCCTCGTGAAAGACTTGGTCGAGCAAAAGGCGGAGCCGATGGTGCTCCTCATCCCCGATGGCAACCATTATGACTCCGTCTTCTTTCAGCAACTCTCGTGCGAGTTTCAGGCGGCGTTCCATGAAGGCGAGCCACTTCGAATGACGATACATGTCGTCACTGGTGATGTACTTGTCACTGTAGATCCAGTCATCATTGCCAGTGTTGTACGGAGGATCTATATAGATGCAATCGATTTTGCCGGTGTGGGTGTAGAGCAGTGTTTTCAACGCGTGCAGGTTCTCGCCGTTGATGACGGTGTGGAAGGGCTTGTCGTCGCCCCGTTCCACTCTCCCGGTCGAGACTAGGCCTGGGTAGATGACGTCGGTGTGTTCGGCGACCACGACGAGGTCGTCCACGGGATGGTTCGCCACCTCGCCGGTCTGGGGGTCGCGGAGGTCGGCCCGCTTGATGCCGTCGACGGTGGCGCCTCCGGTGACGATCCAGAGGCGGTTGTCGGAGGAGTTGGTCTGACCGCGGGGCGGGAGCATGCGCACCTTGTCGCCGACGCGGACGGGGCGTCCGTGCAGTTCGACGGCTTCGGGCGTATGACGCTCGAAGTTGAGGCCGAACGCGCGGCGCTGCTGGAGGTGTCGCACCTCCTCTTCGAGGGCGTCGCCCAGTTTGGCGTCGAGCTTCTTGGCTTCCCGCAGGAGGTCGGTCAGGCGTGACACGGGTTCCCTTTCACTGGCTGACGTCGACGGTGGCGCGGGCGAACGCGCCGAGGATGCGTTGGTGGGTTTGGCGTGGCAGTTGCCGGACGCCGGGCTCGCCGAACGGGGTCCCGGGCCGCACGGGGGCACTCGCCAGCAGGTCGTCGAGCCCGGCGCGGGACAGCACGAGGAGGCCGTGGGTGGCGCGGGTGCAGGCGACGGCGAGGCGACCGAACGCGGAGTTGAACTCGTCGAGCGCGGTGGCGCCGCTGAGCGGGTGCACGGCGACGGTGATCGCGTTGGTGCGACCCTGCCACGAGTCCACGGTGGAGGCGACCAGGTCGCGCTCCCGGAGGCCGTGCTTGTCCCGGAGGCGTTCGACCATCGCCGCGGCGTCGTCGACGGCCTGATTTCGGGTGGCGAGGACCACCACGAGGGGGTCTCCCTCGTCGGTGGTGCCGGGGCGTTGCTGGTCGGTGTTCGCGGTGGGGGCGCCGTCCGGGCCGTAGCAGGTGGTTTCGACGGCGAACCCTGCGCTGAACAGGTCGTCGAGCCACGCCTCGAGTTGGTCGGTGAGCGGCAGGTCGACGTCGGGGGCCTCGGAGTCGGGCAGCCCGGTGACCTCGACCAACGTGGGGGTGCCGGAGCCGACCTGGCGCCACAGGGGGGCGGACGGCGCGTCGGCGTCCAGGGTGACGCGGCGGTCGCCGGGGGCGGAGACGGCGTTGAGTTCGCCCCAGGTCGGGTAGAACGCGCGCCACAATCCCAGTGCCTCGCCGGGTGGTCGCCACACCGCCGGCAGTTCGCGCTCCCACGTCGTCGGCCGTCCGGTGAAGGCGGTCGGCCACGCCCGGTAGGGGTTGTGCCGTTCGTCGCCTCGCCACGGGTTGGCGCCGATCTCAAGGGGAGGGAGCTGCCCGACGTCGCCCACTCCCACGATGAGCGGTGCCAGTCCCGTGATCGGGTCGAACAGGTGGTGCGGGAGTTGCCACGCTTCGTCCACGAACAGGGCGTCGAACAGGTGACCTGACGCCGTCACGCCCAGGTGTTCCTTCAGTCGGTGCGCCTCGCCGGGTGCCTTCAACTTGGACGCCGTCGCCACGACGACGTCCGCCGCGGGGGGGATGGCGGTCGCCGTCGTGCTGACGTTGACCCCGCTCAGCGCTGCAGGCGAGGTGGCGCCGGCGGCCTCCCGGGAAAGGTGGAGGCACACGCGGGAGCGGGTGAGCTGCGCCACAAGCCCTGTACCCAAAGGGAGGATCTGGTTGTTGGTGAACGCGGTCACGCCGATCCGGCAGCTCCCCGGAAGGGCCGCAGCGGCCACGATCAGGCGTCTCAGGGCGTACGACTTTCCTGCGCCGGCAGCGGCCTTCAACAGCACGTGGGTGGTGCGGTCGACGGGCGAGGGGGAGTGAAGCGCGGTGAGCAGAGCTCGTTGCGCGTCCTGCGTGACGGCCGCGTTGCCGGCGGCCGCGGCCGCGTGCCACTTGCCCGTCGCGGGCGGTGACGACGTGAACGTGACGTCACTCCAGGTCATCGAGGGTCACCCCCTCAGGCGCGACGCTGTCGGGCACCTCGACGGATCGGGAGGTCGGCTTGCCGGCCGGCGCCACCTCGAACCCGTCCAGGTCGCGCACCGGGGGCCACACCTCGGGGTTGAGCTCACGACGCGATCGCCGCAGCGCGATGTCGTCGGCGATCTCGGCTTCGATCAGCTCGTGGGGCTTGCAGCACCAGCGGTGCGCTTCGGCGTCACTGTCGTAGGACGACTCGTCACAGGTGGACTTGGGTGAGGCCTGCTCGTCCTGCCGCGGTCGGGCCACGTTGAACTCGGACTTGCGCGCCAACGCCTGGAACCAGTCCAGGCGGGCGAGCACCAACCGGTCGCCGACCGTGACCGGGGGGAAGATGCGTGGCTCCCACAGGAACCGGCCGCGCACGACTGCGTCCGCAGGATCGGCGGGACTGACGAGCGGACCCAGACAGTAACCGAGCAACTTGATCGCGCCGGCCATCGGGCGGACCGTCACGCCGTCGGACTCCAACCAGGCAGCGCCCCGGTGAGTCAGCAACACCACCCTGTCGCCGGGGCCGACCCGGCGCGAGGCGACGTCGAGGGTGAGCGGGGCCGTCGACACGACGGTGGCCCAGAACAGGTCGCGATCGCCGGCGTCTGTGGCCTTCTCAGCCGCTCGCTCGGGGTTGGCCAAGACCGCGAACTGGGTGGCGCACAGGCCGTCGGACTGGATCACGTCGACGAGCAGGTTCCGCCAGTACGGGTAGGTGCGACCGAACCGGACCAGGTCAGAAGCGCGCAACCGCATGCGACGCCGCCACACCGTCTGGGCGTCGCCTTCCAGACTCCGGTAGGCCGGTTGCAGCTTGGAGTCGAGCAGTCCGTCCAACGCGTCCACGGCCGCGTCGAGCACCTCCGCCTTGGCGGCGAGCTCCTGCCGGACCAAGGCTTCGTAGACGTCAGTCTCGCCGGTGCGGCGAAGCGCGTTGAGCGCCTGGTTGATCGCGTTTGAGGTCTCGTTGGACAGCCGCGCGCCGGGGGTGTGGGTGGCGGCTTCCACCTCGTCGGACACCGCACGGTGATCGAGCGGCTCGGTCGCAGTTGCCCACGAGACGACGTAATCGAGGCGGTTGGCGTCGAACGCAGGCCCGCCGGGAACAAAGTGCCGCGCCATCACCGCGGTCAGGTCGATCACCGGGTGGCGGACCGCCAACATGCGGGCTCGGTCGTGCTCGAGCAGGAAGGAGACGGCGGTCCGGCGAGCTCCCTCCAGCGCACCGGGCATAGTGGCCGGCTCGCCGTTGTAGGTGAGAAGCGGTCGCCCCATCTCCAGATCCCGCTTCCACCGCAGCCGACTCAACTCCACGCCCGCCAGGTGGTCCGCCGTGCTGGCCAGCAAGTCTGCCGTCGCGGAGTCAGGGACAACGAGATGGACGGGGTCAGGACGCCCCAGGTTAGTCCGGTTGTTCTCGGCCATCGCCAACTCGAGTTGTCTGCCAACGATGGCCATCACGCGGCGTCGGGTGGCGTCGGCTTGAGGGTCGTCGAACACCGTGAACTTCCAGGCGGTCGGTCCGTCCAGAGTCTCCCGGCTGACCCCGACGCCGTGGAAGCCCAGAGCGGCGGCGTCACTCTTCACGACGACGACGTTCACGACCCCCGGCCGGCCTACCGAGTCGACTCGCAACTGGCCGGTGGTCGCCACTAGGCCCGACCGGGTCGCCCTCAGCCGTGACACGGTCGACGGTCTGGCTGTCGGCAGCGGTGCGCCGCCGGAGAGCATGGGCAGCACCGAGGGTCGCTCGTTCTCCGGCACCCCGAGCTCCACGAGCAGTCCGTCGCGGGCCGGCGAAGAGCGCAGCTCGTGACGGCAGTGGTTGAACAGCGAGCAGGAGCGGCAGCCGCCCGGGTCGAACGCCGAGCGCAGGTGCGCCACGTAGGCGCCCAGCGAGGCTGGCGGCGGCGCGGTGCTCACTCCTTCGAGACGGGACCGCCACTGCGACTCGACCTCAGCGAGGTGGTCGTGCAAGTCTTCGACCTCGACCGTCGGCTGAAGGAAGGCGCTCCTGGGGACGGCGAGAAAGCCGTGATCGCTCACGGCCAGGCCGCCCGGGATGCCGTCCCACCGCTGGAACGCGAACGCGCCCATCGCGACCTGGAGGAACCCTTTGAGGAGACGTCCGTCGTCGATGCGGGACCGGACCCGCTCGTAATCCTTCACGTCACCCACCACCAACGTGGGCCCCTGCGGGCCTCGGGCGACGACCGCCAAGTCCGGAAGAACGTTCGTGGCGGCCCCGTCATCGAAGCCGGGGTAGGGCACCGCGAGCTTGTACAACAGAGTCGCAGTCCCGTCATGGGCGCGTGCGGCGGCCGCGGAGAGTTGAGCAGCGGTGGCTTGAGTAGAAACCGCGCAGTCGACGCGAACCACGGCAGTGGGCCGCGCAAAGCCGGACCAGCCGGTCGCCCGCGTCGCAACCTCGCCGGAGAAGGCCGGGTCGTGGCACAGCCTCTCGAAAACCATGGCCCGCATCCAGCGAGCGTCCGGGATGCCAGCCGACGTGTCGGGGTGCTGCAGGGCGGCCGCCAGAGCACGGCGGGTGCGTCCGGTGATGATCGGATCCGTCCCGCGAAACCTGTCGCACGGAGCGTGGACCGCCCACTGTGCTGCGCTGGAAGCCCCTCCAGCGCTGATTGCTGCGACCACGTCACCCCCTTGGCTTGGCCATCAGCATCCTAACGAGCCTCGTGAGGGTGGGGTCGTGCGTCCGAGGACGCCTTGGGCGGCGCTTCCGTCAACATGCGAGAGCCGCTCGTTGGGGCGCGCGATCAGTGCGCCACGGATTGGTTCGCGTCAGGCTGGTAGCGGCACCAAGCAGCGCCTACCTCGCGGGTGAGCGCTGCGGTCGACCTGCAGGCACGGGAGATGTCCTTCGCTGCCGTCTTCGCAGCCTTCACGACCGCGGGGTCCGTGGCGACCAGATCAGCGCGGTGGATCATGTTCACCGCCTGCATTGTGAGGCGTGCGGTGTCGAGAGCGGTCATGACGAGCCCCTTCGTGAGTTCAGTGCGTAGCTCAAGCCTAAGCACATGCTAAGTGGCGCGTCTAGTGCTAAGCACGCTAAGTCTGAGCTATAGTGCACTCATGCGGTACTCAACAAAGGCCCTCGGCGCCGCAATCCGCGCCCATCGGGAGGCGCACGAACCCCCGATGACCCAGGAAGACCTGGGCATGGCAGCCGGCTACGGCGCCGGCGCCGGCGTCTCAATCTCACGCGTCGAGCGAGGGATGACACGTCCAGGGCCGCAACGCCTCACAGAGATCGCGTCTGCTCTCGGCTTGACCCTTGAGCAGCTGGAGGCGGACGCCTCCCGCCGCCAGGGACGAGCCGCTGATGGCGATAACAAGCAACCTGGTTCATCGAAGGCCCGGGGCAGCGGCCGCGCTCCTGTGAAGGAGCGCCTGAACAGGCTCCAGGACGTGATCGACGAGCGCACCGCGCGCATCACGACGCTCGGGGACGCCTTCAACGCCGCACATGCGGCCGCTCGGGACAGATTCTTCCTGAAGTTCGTCGAGCTGGCCGACCAGATAATGGACGCGCCGACTCCGCCGCGGCCGGACGCCCTGGTCGATGACGGCGAGTACGAAGCCACCGCCAGCGCCGAGGCCGAGTTCCGCCTCGGGATCGCGAGAGCGGGTGTCGCCGAGGCGCTCCTGGGTGGCGCCGGCGGTGCCGCAGCTGGTGCAGCCGCTGGCGGGGCGGCCGCCTACGCCACTTTCACAGCCGCATCGATGCTCGGCACGGCATCAACGGGCGCCGCGATCTCCGGGTTGTCCGGAGTCGCGGCAACCAACGCCACGCTCGCGTTCCTGGGCGGCGGGAGCCTCGCCGCCGGCGGAGCCGGCATCGCCGGAGGCACGCTCCTGTTGACCGGAATCGTCGCCGCACCCGCCGCGATCCTCGCCGTGGGCGGACTGTTGTGGATGACCCGACGCAACCAGAAGCAGGAAGCGGCCGTGCACGACAAGCTCGACCAGGTCGACGCTGAAATCGCGGAAACCCAGCCCGGCTTCGACAACCTGACCCAAGCACTGACCCGCGCCACGGAGATCCTCGACTACACCAGCGTTCACGGCGCTCACGCACTGAAAAGATGGCTCGCCGGATTGCCCACCACCCGGCCTGTCGCATGGGAGGAAATGACTCCCGCCCAACAGCAGCGCTACCACGACTTCATCGCGATCGCGGGCTGCCAAGTCACCGTCGCCAACCTGAACTTCGGAGAGCACCTGACCGCCCGAGACGAACAACTTGCCCACCTCGTCCGGGTGACTGACGAGCTACTCACCCAGGCCATGGAGACAATCGAAACCCTCGTCTGAGCAAGATCCACTCAAGCCACGCAGGTAAGCGCACCTGGATGGCGCCCAAACCTGCGCCGTCCGC
Source organism: uncultured Propionibacteriaceae bacterium (assembly GCA_964585085.1). Taxonomy (GTDB): domain Bacteria; phylum Actinomycetota; class Actinomycetes; order Propionibacteriales; family Propionibacteriaceae; genus Propionicimonas. Next base: position 124 of record CAZPCM010000061.1, on the reverse strand, counting down.
CGGCCAGTGGCACCTGGTCGGATCTCCAGGATGGCCGTCGGGCAGCAATCAATGCGGCTCTCCGGCACTGGTAGTTGACCAGCGAGAGGCCGGATCGGCTTGCGCTTGGGGCCCCCTCGGCGTG
>CAZPCM010000060.1:0-17615 GCA_964585085.1 uncultured Propionibacteriaceae bacterium | reverse complement strand
GCAAGCCAGGTAGGCGCCACGGCCGACACCGGCACGTCCAGCGAACCCACCGAGCCCGCAACATCAGAGGAGACACCTGAGGACGGCTCCCCTTCGCAGGCACAAGCCTCACCCGAGGACTCCGCCAGATCCGCCATGGATGACCAGTTCGGTTCATTTGAACCACTCACCAAGTCGGGCAGCGGATCAAGCGTCGTCAAACTTCCGAAGGATGCCAAAGCTGGGATGGTCACGGCCACTCACAAGGGAACTTCGAACTTCGCCGTGATGGCGTTGGATTCGAGCAATCAGGCAACGGGCGATCTCCTCGTTAACACCATCGGTCGGTACTCAGGCACCACGGCATATGGTCTGTCGAGCATGGGTGACGCAGTGAAGCTCAAGATCGAGGCCAACGGGTCATGGACCATCAAGATCGTGCCGCTCTCGAAAGCACCCATCCTTTCCGTCCCAGTGAGCGCGAGTGGGGACAAGGTCTTCATCTACGCCGGCGAGGCGGCCGACTGGAAGATCACCCACAAGGGGCGTAGCAACTTCGCCGTGATCCAATACACCGACATGTTTCCCAATCTGATGGTCAACGAGATCGGGAACTACTCAGGGACTGTGCCCGCCAACGCTGGCCCGAACGTCATCACGATCGGGGCCGATGGAGCCTGGTCCTTCAAATCCGCCTAGGAGTTCTGCGTGAGCCTTGGGGGCCACCCTCACCCGGGTCGCCCCCAAGGTTCCGCTCCGTCGTGAACTTGCCTGGTGAACAGGCGCGGGACCCTGCGCGCCCCTCATGCCGATAGGGAGCATCCACCCGCACCACGTGCGGCGCGCGGACCGAAGTCGGCGCTGTGCGCTACGGTGGCCCGAAACTTGACGCAAGGAGAACCGAGTTGTCCGCCACCTTCTTCGAAATCGAACTCGACCGGTCCGTCGCGAACGCCATCCGCACCGCGCTCGGGGTGGGCGGCCTGCTCTCCCTGATCGTCGGCGTCGTGATCCTGGCCTGGCCGGTCAAGACCGCCATCGTCGTGGCCGGCATCATCGCCGCCTACGCCGCCATCGCCGGAGTGGTGAACATCGCCATCGGCATCTTCTCGCGCAAACTCGGAACGTGGCCGCGGATCGGCTACCTGGTGCTCGGCGTGATCTTCCTGGTCGCGGCAATCCTCTCCTTCGGCAATCTGGGCAGCGCCGCCACCGGGCTGGCCATCCTCATCGGCATCCTGATCGGCATCGTGTGGATCATCGAGGGCGTCGTGGGACTGACCATGATCGGCGACGCCGCCTCCAAGGTCTGGACGGTCATCTACGCCGCCATCAGCATCAGCGCGGGCATCATGCTGCTGTCATCCCCGTTGTGGGGCGTCGCGCTGCTGTGGATGCTGCTGGGCATCTCGCTGGTGATTCTCGGCGTGGTGCAGATCGTGCGTGCCTTCACCTTTGGCTCCAAGTAGCGCCGTCGCGCGAGATGGCCGGGCTCAGGTCGCTGGCAGGGCGGGACTTGCGGGAGCGACTGGCGCTCGATGTCGCCGACCGGCCCGTGCCGGGCGTCCCGTCCGGTCTGGTCGGCGAGGACGACCTGGCCTCCCTCCCGGACGTCGTGCAGCGGTACTTCCGGTTCATGGGCGTGGTGGGACGGCCGCGCACCGCGTCCCTGCGGCTCCACGGCCGGGGCCGGTTCCGGATGCGACCAGGCCAGCGGTTCATGCCCTGCGAATCGTGGCAGCACAACACCGCCGCCCCGATCTCCCGGATCTACTGGATGCGCCTCGACCTCGCAGGCTTTGTGCCGATGGTCGGCCGCGACGCCTACCGCGACGGACACGGACGGATGCTGGGCAAGCTCCTCGACCGGCTCACCGTCGCCGAGGGCCAGGGCGAGGAGTTCGACATCGGCGAGCTCACGACGTGGCTGAACGACGCGGTCATGTTCGCCCCGGCGATGCTCCTGGTTGCCGGGGCCAGGTTCACCACAGTTGACCAGACAGGCTTCGACGTTTCGGTGACCGACTCCGGACGGACGGTCACCGCCCGGGTGTTCCTGGATGAGCGCGGCGCACCGGTCGACTTCCGGTCGCGTGATCGGTTCGCCGACCTCCCGAGCGGGCTGGTGCGCGCCGAGTGGTCCACCCCCATCGGCGGATGGACGCCGGCCAACGGCCGAGCATTCCCCAGCCACGGCTCCGCGGTGTGGCACCTCGACGAGGGAGACCTGATCTACGCCGAGATCGAGTTCGGCCCCGGGGACGTCGTCCTCGACCCGGCTCCCGACAGGCCCCGCCCGGCCGGGGGCCGTTCGCTGGTCGAAGGAGTGGCCGGCGCCCTCCAGATCGCCGCAACGCTGGTGGCCGCGCCGCTCCTGCGCGAAACGTACAACCGGTGGGGGGCCACCGACGCCGAGCGCTGTGCGGCCATGCCTGGCGATGAGCTCGTGCCCTCTCCAAAGCTGGAGTCCACGCGCGCGATCGGCATCGACGCACCGCCAGCCCACGTGTGGCCGTGGCTGATCCAGATCGGCCAAGGACGCGCCGGCCTGTACAGCTTCGACGCGCTGGAGAACCTGGTGGGTTGCGACATCCACAGTTCGAACACGATCTTGCCCGCGCACCAGCACCTCGCCGTCGGCGATCTCATCCGGCTCGGCAAGCCTGGCTACCCGTGCTTCCGGGTCGCCGCGCTCGACCCCGGGGCGTCGGTGGTCCTCGTCGCCGCCGACCCCGTCACCACCGAAGCGGTCCCCGCTCCGGTCACCACGGCAACCGGCGCCACCTGGCAGTGGACCCTCGAAGCCGCCGACGGCGGGACCCGCACCAGGCTCGTCTCCCGCCAGAGGATCACCTACCCGACATCCCAGACCGTGGCGTGGCATCTGATCGAGCCGATCGGGTTCGTCATGGAACGCCGCATGCTCCTGGGCCTCAAGAGGCGAGCCGAGGGATACCCCGGAATCAGGTAGAGCCGCATCGAGCCCAGCCGGAGATCGATCCCCGGCGGTCCCCCCGAGTCCACCGCCGGTTCGCTGGACCTCGCGCCCCCGCGGTGTTATCGTTAACACCACAGCGCGACCGGGCCGCACAGGGGCTTCCCCGGGTGCGCCACGAGGAGGATCGACGATGACCCAAGCCAACCTGACCAGCATCCGCGAGGCGATCAAAGAGGGGCGTACCGCACTCGGCATCGAGCTGGGTTCCACCCGGATCAAGGCGGTCCTCACCGGACCGGACAACGCTCCCATCGCCACGGGCAGCCACGATTGGGAGAACCAGTTCGTCAACCGCATCTGGACCTACTCGCTGGAGGCGGTCTGGGACGGCCTGCGTGGCTGCTACGCCGCCCTGGCCAAGGACGTTGCGCAACGATACGGCGTCGAACTCACGGCCCTCGGTTCCCTCGGGTTCTCCGCGATGATGCACGGCTACCTTGCTTTCGACGCCTCCGACGAACTCCTCGTGCCCTTCCGCACCTGGCGGAACACGATGACTTCCCAGGCCAGTGCCACGCTCACCGAGCTGTTCTCCTACAACATCCCGCAGCGATGGAGCATCGCTCACCTCTACCAGGCCATCCTCAACGGCGAGGAGCACGTGTCCAGGATCGCCCACCTGACCACCCTCGCCGGGTACGTGCACTGGCAGCTCACCGGCGAGAAGGTCCTGGGTGTCGGCGACGCCAGCGGCGTGTTCCCCATCGACATCACCAGCGGCGGCTACCACGCCGGCATGCTCTCCCAGTTCGACGCGTTGGTGGCCGACCGCAACCTCGGCTGGCAGCTGGCGGACGTCCTTCCGAAGGTCCTCACGGCTGGCGAGGCCGCCGGGCGGCTCAGCGAAGCCGGCGCCCGTCTTCTCGACCCGACCGGGTCGCTGCAGCCCGGCGTCCCGCTGTGCCCGCCGGAGGGCGACGCGGGAACCGGGATGGTGGCCACCAACTCGGTCGCCCCCCGGACCGGTAACGTCAGCGCCGGGACGAGCATCTTCGCCATGATCGTTCTGGAGGGCGAGCTCAGCCGCGTCCACTCCGAACTGGATCTGGTGACCACCCCCGCTGGCGACCTCGTCGCGATGGTGCACTGCAACAACGGCGCCAGCGAACTGAACGCCTGGGTGGGCATGTTCGGCGAGTTCACTGCAGCGCTCGGCTTGGACACCGACGTCACGACGATCTTCGAAACCCTGTTCCGCAAGGCGCTCGAAGGCGACGCCGACGGTGGCGGCCTGCTGGCCTACAACTACCTCTCCGGCGAGCACATCACCGGGCTGCACGAGGGCCGTCCCCTGTTCGTGCGTACGCCGGAGAGCCGCTTGACGCTGGCCAACTTCATGCGGACCCAGCTGTTCGCGTCCCTGGCCACCCTGCGGATCGGCATGGAAGTTCTGCTGAAGTCCGAGGGAGTGCGGCTGGACTCGATGTTCGCCCACGGCGGCCTCTTCAAGACCAAGGGCGTCGCGCAGCGAATCCTGGCCGGGGCCATCGACACTCCGGTGTCGGTCGGCGAGATCGCCGGCGAAGGCGGGGCCTGGGGCATCGCCGTCCTGGCTGCCTTCAGGCGGGACCGGGCCGCTGGCCAGAGCCTGCACGACTACCTGGCGACCCGCGTTTTCCAGGCGGCCTCGCTGGAGACGATTGAACCCGATCCCTCCGACGTGTCCGGGTTCGACGCCTTCATGAAGCGGTTCACGACCGGCCTCGCCCTCGAAGAGGCAGCGGTCGCGCACAGCTGAGGCCGGGGCGATCGAGGAATCTCCGAGCCGGTGACCTGAGCGAGCGTAGGCTGAAAGGGCACGAGCGGAACCCAACGAAGGGGGTTGACCGTGACCAACGACGAGCGCATCATCGTCGGCATCCAGATCACCAACCGGGTCCAGCGCGCCGGTGACGTGCAGGATCTGCTCACCGAGTACGGGTGCAACATCAAGACCCGGATCGGGCTCCACGATGTCGACGCCAACCAGTGCTCCCCCGCGGGCCTGCTGCTCATCGAGTTCTTCGGGGCCAGAACCGAGGCCGACGAGTTCGCCGCGAAGCTGGGAGCCCTCGAAGGTGTCCATGTCGCGATGATGGTCTTCACGGGCTAGCCGACCAGCGAGGGCCGGGGGGTGACGGTCTGCCCGGCTCCCCCCGGCGAGGTGGAGGAACGTCATGGCCGAACGTCGGACCCCGCGCTGGCTGACCCGGAATCTGGTGCTGCTGACCGGGGTGTCGCTGCTACAGGACGCCGCCAGCGAAATGCTGTATCCGCTGCTGCCGTTGCTCATCACCGGTGTCCTGGCAGCGCCGCCGGTGGTCCTCGGCGTGGTGGAAGGACTCGCCGACGCCACCGCTGGAGTGACCCGCTACGTCGCCGGACGCCTGTCGGACCGGCGGGGACGCAAGGCGTTCATCGGCACCGGGTACGGGCTCGCGGCCCTCGGCAAGCTCCTGGTCGCCGCCGCCAGTGCGTGGCCGGTGGTCCTGGCCGGACGGATGGTGGACCGGTTCGGAAAGGGCGTGCGGTCCGCCCCCCGAGACGCCCTGATCTCCTCCTCGGTGCCACGCGAAGCACTGGGACGTGCGTTCGGCTTCCACCGTGCCGGGGACACCCTCGGTGCCGTGATCGGACCGCTGCTGGGCTTGGCGGCGCTGGCCGCCCTGCACGGCGACCTGCGCGCGAGCCTGTGGTGGGCGGTCGTCCCGGCTGTCGCTTCGGTACTCCTGGTCGCCTTGATCCGCGAACCGCACACGACCGCGCCGGGCGTCCCAGCACGGACCGCAGCGACTCCGCGAAGGACGCATTCCCCCTTGCCATCGCGCTTCTGGCTGGTGACTCTCGGGCTGGTCACGATCGCATTGGTCAACTTCTCCGACACCCTGCTGCTCCTGCGGGTCAGCGAACTCGGGTTCAGCACCACCGAAGTGGTGCTGGGCTATGTGGCGTTCAACGCCGTCTACACCCTCGGCTCCTATCCCGCGGGCGCGTTGACCGACCGCTGGCCCCGTCCCTACGTCTACGCGGCCGGACTGGTGGCGTTCGGCATCGGTTACCTCGGGCTCGGCCTGGTCCAGCCAGGTCCGGCCGTGTACTGGCTCCTGGCCGTGTACGGGCTGTTCCCGGCCTTCACCGACGGGGTCGGCAAGGCGTGGATCGCCTCCCTGGTCTCCGCCGAGCACGCCGGACGTGCGCAAGGGGTGTTCCAGGCGCTGACCAGCGGCGCCGTCCTGGTCGCCGGTCTCTGGGCCGGGCTGCTGTGGAACGCCGGCGCGGGGGCGGGCACCCTGCCGCTGCTCATCTCCGGCGCAGCTGGGTTGATCGCCGCTTTTGCGGTGATGGCCCTCCAGCCGCTCCTGAGGCGTGCGGACGCGGTCCGATAGCCGAGTGCCCCACCTCGAAGTCAGCGCAGCTCCACCCGCTGCGGCCAGGGGTCGTCCTGACAGCGCTGCCACATCGTGTCGATTGAGGCCAGCGAGAACAACGCCTGCAGTTTGTGCCCCCAGATGGCGCCGCGCTCGGTGACCCGCCACCCGTCCGGATCTCCGACGAGCCAGCCCAGCATCGCCGCCGTCCGCAGCAGCGGGCCGAAGTCGCCGGCGAGGTCCCGTCCGAACAGCTCGGCGTAGCGGCTGGAGCCGATCCTCAGCTGGTAGTACTCCCAGTAGAGCCAGTGCGCCCGGCGCATCCGGGGAGTGGCCTGCATGACCAACGCCGGCCGAGGAGGGTCTGTGCGGCAGTACTCGGGCACCGAGAAGGTGTTGAACCAGAACAGCCCGTCCACCTTCGACCCGGCGCCGGCCCCGAATCCGACGTAGTCCTCGTGGGTCACCGTTGAGTACGGCGAGATACCCGGTCGGGTGAAGCTCCAAACCGACGTACGCTCCAGGCCGGCGTCGCGGCAGGCCTGCGACAAGCTGCGTTGCCGCTGAACTCGCTCCCGGTCGCTCACCCCCGCGGACGCCCCCCGGCCCAGACGGGTGTGCTCGAACCCGAAGAGCGGATAGGCCGAGATCTGGTCGACCCCGGCGTCCAGGCAGCGCCGGGCGTCGACCACCGCGGCAGTCGACGCTTGACCGGGCACGGCGAAGATCAGGTTGGCATCGACGCATTCGAAGCCGGCCGACCGCGCCGCGCTCAACGCCGTGCCCGCCTGTTCCGGGCGATAGCCGCGTCCCAGATACCTCAACGCGGCCTCGTCGAAGGACTCCACACCGATACTGATCCGCGTGACCCCGGCGTCGCGCAGCTCCGCCAGCCGGGACGGGACGCAGTCGCGCGGATGTGCCTCCACGCCCACCTCAGCACCCGGGCGCAGCCTGGGGCGTACCTGGTCGATGACCGCGGCGACGTGCTCTGGAGTCATCGAGGGAGTGCCTCCGCCGAAGTAGAGGGACCGGACCTCGGGCGCGTCCGGGCGCTCCAGATGGATCGCGAGCTCGCGGGCCAGCGCTCGGCCGTAGTCCAGGCTCAGATGGCGGTCGAACCGGACCTTGTTGTAGGGGCAATGCGGGCAGAGGGCGCGGCAGAACGGCAGGTGCACGTACAGGTGCCCACTCACCCCTCCGTTCCACCGGGCCGTCGGGTCGGGTGGGGTGAAGACCGCAGGCCAGCCCTCCGGTCCAAGCACAGCCCGGGCGATCCCGCGGCGCATCAGCGTGGCTGCCCGCCCCGCGCGCCAGTGCTGCAGGTCGACCGCGGGCGTCATCAGCGACCTCCGCCCGGCAGCAGGTACCGTCCGTAGGTGCCGATCGCGTCGCGCAGAACCGCCCGGTTCCCTGCGAACAGCAGCGACAGCTCGGCAGCAAAGAGGAAGCCGCACTGGGCGCACAGCCCCGGCACGTCGGCGCAGCGGCCGCAGACCCACTGCCGCCCGTCCTCGACGACGACGCATTGGCGACAGGGTGCGGCGAACGTGTTCTCTGCCACGAATGGCAGCGCGGCCTTCAGATTCATGACCGGCAGGCCGCGGTCGATGAGCGCTTCGATCCGCTGGCAGCAGTCGCGCCGCTCCTGCCGGGTCAGCGTCAGGTCCTCGGTGCCCGGGTAGGGGGTGTGGAGGTTGAACGACACCGCCCGGACGGTCGGGAGGCGGGCGGCGAGGTGGCACACCTGTTCGATGTCGTCCTGGTTGATCCGGTTGACTGCCATGTACAGCACGATGTTGGCCGTCGTCGAGGCCGTGATGCCGGCCAGGACACGGTCGTAGTTGTTGCCCCGGATCTGGTTGTGGTGCTCCCGGCAGCCGTCCAGGCTGACCAGGATCCGGTCCGCCTGGGGCAGGTCCACCCCGCGGGTGCCGTTGGTGACCACCCCGATCCAGACGAAGCCGAGTCTTCGAGCCTCGATCACCAGGTCCCGCAGCGAGAAGTCCCCGTCATGCCACAGGAACGGCTCCCCGCCGTAGAGGAACAGCACCCGGACCCCCTGCGCCCGCAGGTTCGCCAGATCGGCGCGCACCCGAGGCAGGGGGTAGTCGACCTTGCGGATATTGGCGACCGCACAGTGCAGGCAGGCCAGATTGCAGCGGTCGGTGAGGATGATCGAGCCCACCAGCGGAGAGGACCGCCGCCCGGCAAGGGTCTCGACGACCTGACAGCCGACGGCGAACCAGGCGGTGGCGTTCACCCCAGATCCTCCCGAAGGCGGCTGCGGATGAGCCGGAACTCCTCGTCGCCGATCTCGCCTCGGGCGTACCGCTCGCGCAGCAGGCCGATGGCGCGATCGCGCGTTTCCGAGTTCGCCGCAGTCTCCGGGAACCGTCGGTCGAGATACCTTCTGGCCACCACCAGAGCGACGGCCCAGAACGCCAGGTAGGCCAACATCGAGGCAAGGCCGGCCACCGGGGGCCGCTGGTGCTGCATCGCGTCCGCGTTGGCGTCATAGAAGGGATGCATGGGAACCGCCTGGGTCGTGCCGTTGCCTCACAGTACCGCGCGCCGGGGCGGACCTCCCCGCCGGAGACCCAACAGCGCGTCCGTCCCCTGACCCCGACAGCTGCCCGCGCCTCCCGGTCGTCAACAGGACCGGACCGGGACTCGGCGTGGACGGCTTCAGCCCAACGTCACGGGCGCAACAAACACCTTGATGGCGCGACGTGCAGGGACCCCTTGGAGCGTCCCGCCCCCGTCAGGCCGCCTCGCTGCGCCGATTGCGCAGGTCATCGGCGAAGCCCCTGGCCAGCAGAGCCCCGTTCCTGGCCACCTCCGTGTCCACCAGGCGCATGGCCCGACGGGTCCGCAGGGGGTCGGCCCCGGATCCCTCGGCCCAGCGCTCCATCAGTTCCGGAGAGGCTTCAGGGTGGAACTGCAGGCCCAACGCTGAGCCGACCCGGAATGCCTGGTTGGGGTACAACTCGGTCGCCGCCAGTTCGTTGGAGCCGCCCGGGAGCGCGGTCACCGCGTCGCGATGGAACTCGGGCACAGTGGTGGCACCGCTGGACGCCAGACGTCGGAGCACCGGGTCGTCGAGCGCGGCGTCCCGCCAGACCAGACGCGCCGGACCACGCTCGGGGCCGTTGGGGTGATCGGTCTCGACGGTGCCGCCGAAGGCCTCAGCCAGGATCTGGTGACCCAGGCAGATGGCCAGCACCGGGACGTCACGATCGACCGCATCGACCAAGAGGTGCTTCAGCGGAGTCAGCCACGCATGGTCCTGCGTGTCCCGGACGCTCATCCGGCCACCGAGCACCACCAGGCCCGACCCGAGATCCTCCAGCGTGGGGACGTCAGCCCTCCAGAGCGGCACGGCCCGTACGCTCACTCCGCTGCCCGCCAGCCAGGGCCCCAACCGATCCACCGGGACCAGGGGGTCGGGCTGCACGATCGTCACGCGCACATTCCTCCACATGCCCGCCACGCTAGCCACGGCATCTGACAGACACGTAACAGCCAAGGGTCGAGCCGGCGACAGCTGGTGGTCGGGGTGGCCTCGACCCCGACACTCCTAGCGGCCGATGCCGGCGGCGATGATGCTCGTCACGACCACCGAGGTGATGGTCACGGTGGAGAATCCGGCGACGATCATCTTGGGCAAAATCTCACCTTCGATGGCGGCGACCTCTTCCGGGGTCTCCCCCGCGCCCTTGGCGGCCTCCTGGGACAGGATCATGGTCCCGGGAAAGCCGTAGAGAGAGGTCAGGCCGATCGCGATCGACATCGGCACGCTGTAACCGAGCAACTTGCCCACCACTCCCGCGAACAGCGCGATACCGATCAGGCCGAACACGAACACCAGCAACAGCGGGACGGCCAGCGCGGCCACGTCGGCCGGCTGCACCGTCGAGAGTGGGCCGAAGACCATGATCATGATCGCCAGCATCATCAGGCCGAACGAATCGATACCGGTGAGCACGGACGGCTTGAACACACCGGTGCTGCGCAGCACGATGCCCAGGACGAGCGCGACCACGAAGGTGTTCAGCACACCGTTGGTGAGGTTGTTGATGCCCATGCTCACCAGCACCACGACGCCGACGCTGAACAGGGTGCCGGGAGTCGTCCGCAGGAACGCCGGCAGCATGCCTTCTGACGCCGAGGTGGACTCGGTGACCGCGACCGGCGCCAGGCGTCCGGCCCGGTATTCCCCCCTCAACCGGGCGGCCTCCTGGCGCAGGATGAGCGACGTCAGCGGGAAGCCGACAAGTCCTTGGAGCGCCGCGATCAGCACGGGGAACACCGCGACCGACGTCAGGCCGACGCCTAGGGCGGCATCCTGGACGATCAGTACCGAGATGGTTCCCCCGGAGAGTGCCCCGACGCCGGCGATCACGTAGTCGCGGGCGGTGGCGATCAGGTCGCCGTAGTCGTCCACCCGCGCGCCACCGCCGAAGAGGTAGCCGGCCACCAGCAGGAGCACGCCGATGCCGATGACGGTGGAGATGCCGATCAGCAGGGTCTTCCACTGCTTCTTGAAGTCGTCCAGGCTGATCATCGTCCCGAGATGGACGATGATGAACCCGACCACCACCCCGGCGAGGGCGAGCAGCGAGGACGACCGGAGCAGATCCTCAGGGAACACGTCGGTCAGGAAGCCGATCAGGAAGATGATCGACGCCACGAACAGGCTGGACAGAAGGGATTGGGTCTTCTTGGCGACGAAGTCGCTCACCGTCCAGACCAGCATGACGACGACGAATGCCAGCACCGGATTCATCAGGGTCTCCTCTCAGGGTGATGGGGTGTCAGGTTCAGGCGGCGACGAATGCCCGTCACCGGTCAGGCTTGCGCAGGGACCTCTTCAGCCCTCGCCGTGGGGTGGAACCGGGACAGCAGCACAACCCCGTAGATCGCGATCCCCGCAGCGGCCAACATCATCACGGCGGCACTCGGGCTGATGTTGACCCCCTCGCCGAGCACGGCGATGCCGTAGGCGACCCCGGCGACCGGTCCGGTGGCGTTCAGCGAACCGACCACGATCTCGGCCGGCCCGCTGGCGTAGCCCTGCTGGATCCAGATCCCGGCCAGCACCGCACCGGCGACGATCGAGAGCCCCAGGAACCAGAACGTGGAGGACGTCAGCCACTCGCGGCTCGTGGCGTAGTGACCCATGGCTTTCACCACGCCCGACTCCGCCCCGTAGATCACTGCACCCGCTGACGACCAGAAGAAGCATCGCCAGGCCAGCGGTCCCCGTGCCCCGAGCAGAGCGAACGCCCCCGCCACGCCGAAGCCGGTCAAGGTGCCCATCACCAGCAACCCGTCATTGAGCACTGGGAACGGCGCGGCGTGGTTGATCGCCACCACCGCGAACCAGGCGGTCCCGGCGACCGTCAGAGCCGTCGCAAGCCACATCGGCTGGGTGATCGGGTGCTTGTGGATCCGCGTGGCCAACAGGATCGTCCACGGCACCGCGAGCACACCGATGGGCTGAACCACCGTCACCGGGGCCAACAGCAGCGCGGCCATCTGTAGCACGGCGCCGACACCGGTCAGGACGAGGCCGCCCAGCCAACGCGGCGAGCGGACGACCGACCACAGCTCGGCGCCCTTCAACGCGGCGCCTGGGGCGCGCGCGTCCGTCCTCTCGCCGACCGCGTAGTGCTGGACGGTCGCCGCGACGGCGAGTACCACCGACGCGACAACGGTCAGCAGCACCGCCAAGGGAATGTTCTGGGACATCGGACTCCTCGTCAGAACGGCCAGATCAACGGGACGTACAGCACCGCGACGACCAGGAACAACAGCAGCAACGGGAGACCGAGCTTCCAGTAGTCGGCGAAGCGGTAGCCGCCCGGCTCCATCACCATCGTGTTCGCCGGCGTCGCCACCGGGGTAAGGAAGGATGCGGCCCCCGAGATGGTCAGCGCCATCATGAACGGCAGAACCGAGGCGCCGAGATCCGCGGCTATCACGGCGGCGATCGGGGCCATGATCAACACGGTCGCGGTGTTGCTGATCAACTGACCGAGCACCATGGTCAGCACGCACATCGCCAGCAGAGCGAGGTAGGGCGTGGCATCGCCCACCATCGCGAGCAGCCCGTGCGCGATGAGGTCCGCCGTCCCGGTGGAGGTGAACGCTGTCGACAACGGGATCATGCCGCCGACGAGGACCACGGTGGTCCACGAGATGCTGCGGTAGGCCTGCGACGGCGTGAGCACCCCGGAGATCACGAGTGCGGACGCTGCCAGCAGCCCGGCGATCGAGGCCGGTACCAGGCCGGTGGCCAGCAGCACCACCATGCCCGCCAGCACCGCGATCGCCCGTTTCGCGCCCACCCCGAGCGGGACGGCTCGCCGCAGCGCAGCCGGACGGTCGACCACGAGCACATCCTGACCGGAGGTGTGGGTCTCCAGGTCCTCCCAGCTGCCCCGCAACAGCAGCGTGTCCCCTGCTTGGAGACGGTCGGCGCCGGTCAGGTCCTCCCCCGCCCGCTGCATTCCCAGCACCACCAGGTCGCCGCTGGGGGTGGCCATACCAGGGAAGAGCTGCAAGCCGATGAGTTCCGAGCGAGGCGCGACGACGACCTCAGTGACCCCCTCTCGCGACCCGATCAGTTCGTCGCCCTCGGGCAACGCATACTGCCGGCGCAGCGTCCGCGCGTGGTCGCTGATGTCCTGAGGAAGCGAGGACGGCGTCCGGGTCGGCAACAGCCGGCCACCGAAGAGGGCGATGATCAGCAGGGATCCGGCGAGCAGCGGCAGTCCGACCAGACCGAACTCGAAGAACCCGAAGGGCCGGGCCCCGGCGTCGACGGCGGCATCGCTCACGATGATGTTGACCGGCGTTCCGGTGAGGGCGAGCAGCGAGCCGGCGTGCGCCGAGAACGCCAGCGGCATCAACATCTGCGACGGTGGCAGCCCCGCCCTGACGGCGACCACGACCACCACGGGGATCAGGGAAGCGACCGCGCCGTTCACGCTGATCAACGCGGTGAGGGCGGCCACCAGGAGGCAGACCACCAGCAGCAGCGGAGTGCGCTTGGTTCCACCGCGGGTGATGACCTGCTGCCCGGCCCACGCGGTGACCCCGGTGGAGTCGAGAGCCTCACTGACCACGAACAGGGTGGCGATGAAGATGACGGTGGGATCCCCGAAACCGGCCAAGGCGTGGTTGAGATCCAGCACCCCGCTCACCCACAGCGCCAGCGACACGCCGATCGCCACGATGCCCAAGGGAACCCGGCCGGACATGAACGCCACAATGGCCAGCGCAAGGATCACAAGCGTCGTCACCACGGGATCCATGCGCACACCCTAGCGAGCGGAGGTGACAATCGGCTGACATCCCGGACCGCGTGGTCAGCGCCTTGTTAGGGTCGGGATGTCCCACCGGAGAAAGAGGCGATTTCATGTCCCGCAGTCCGAACAAGCTGATCCCGTCCGACTTCACCCCGACACCGTCTGTGTCCTCAGCGGTCGCAGTCGCCGCGGTCGACGCGCTCGACGCGGCCGACCTGGACGCGATCGCCGTCCTGGTGGCCTCCGACGGCGATCTCCCCTCCGAGGTGGAGTTCGATCGCGAGGCGCTCAAAGCGCTCGCCTTCGACGCCGAGGCGGGCAGCACCCTGCTGCTGCCCAGGTCCAGAGCCGCCGCGCTGGTGCTCGTCGGGGTCGGTTCCTCCGCCGACCTCAACGTCGCCCGGCTTCGTGATGCTGCGGCGGCCGCCGTCCGCTCGACCGCCAGGATCGCCGGCCGGCTGGGTGTACGGGTGCCCCAACTCGGCCAGGTGCCTCCCGCAACTACCGGCCAGGCGGTGACGGAAGGCGCGCTGCTGGGTCGCTACCGCTACACGATCCTGAAGAGCGACAGCAAGGAGAAGGCGTTCACCCGCCTCGACCTGCTCGTCGATGGGGCAACTCCCGATGAGGTGACCCCGGGTATCGGGATCGGTGTGGTCACCGCCCGGGCCGCCGCGGTCGCCCGCGACCTGGCCAACACCCCTCCCGGCCATCTGACCGCCACCGACATGGCCGACGTCGCCGCCGAGCTCGGTGAGCGATACGGGTTCGAGGTCGAGGCGTTCGACAAGCAGCAGCTGATCGCCCTGGGCTGCGGCGGCATCCTGGGCGTGAACGCCGGCAGCGCTGAGGAGCCGCGGATGATCGTGCTGCGCTACACCCCCGCGGGCGAGCCGACCGGTCACCTGGGCATGGTCGGCAAGGGCATCATGTACGACTCCGGCGGCATCAGCCTCAAGCCGTCCGACCCGATGCACCTACTGATGAAGATGGACATGGGCGGCGCGGGGGCAATCCTGGGCACGTTCACCGGGCTGCGCGACCTCGGCGCCACCGCGGCGGTCACCGCCTGGCTGATGTGCACCGACAACATGCCGTCAGGAGCGGCCTACAAGCTCGGCGACGTCCTCCGCGCCCGCGGCGGCAAGACCGTGGAGGTGAAGAACACCGACGCCGAGGGACGACTGGCCATGATGGACGGCCTGGTTCTGGCCACCGAGGCCGAGGTGGACGCGATCATCGACATCGCCACGCTCACCGGCGCCTCGCTGATGGCCCTCGGTCAGTCGACCGCAGCGCTGTTCGGCAACGACCAGGCCCTGTTGGAGGAGGTCAAGGAGGCCTCCGCCACGGTCGACGAACCCGTGTGGCAGTTGCCGCTGGAACGCAAGTACCGCAAGCAACTGGACTCCGACATCGCCGACATCACCAACCTCGGCGGGCCTTACGCCGGCGCCGCCACCGCGGCACTCTTCCTCGCCGAATTCGTGGGTGCGACGCCCTGGGCCCACATCGACATCGCCGGGACCATGCAGACCGACGCGGACGACTCGTGGCGCTCAAAGGGGGCGACCGGGTTCGGCGCCCGGATCCTGCTGGAGGTCGCTCGCACCTTCCAGGCCGGCTGAGTCAACGCGGCGGTGCCGGCCCTCGGGCCCGGCACCGCCGCGTCCGCTGCGCTATCGACGACCGCGACGCCCGGTGACCTTCCGGGTCAGGCGGACGCAGCCCAGAACCACCAGGAACCCGGTGAACATCGCCACGAAACCCCACAGCCCGTAGGCGATGTCGAGGAACTCCATGGCCCCGGTGCCTGAGAGGCGCTGGCCGATCTCAATCGCAAAGGCCACCACGATCAGGTTCGTCAGGGTGAAGACGAAGGCCGTGATCAAAGCGCTGTCGGCGAACCGGCGCTCGATCGCCCGAAAGGCGCCGTACGTCACGAAGAACCCGACCATCCCGAGCACCCCCATCACCAGCAGGTGCAGGTCCTTGTCGGTCAAGCCCAGACCGGTGCGGTGCGCCACCCGCAGCAGCAGGTCGTGGATCGCCGCGACCTGCTGCACACCCCAGCGCAGGAACTCGCCCATCGCGTGCAGCCGACCAAGCTCAATCCTCGGCGGCGTCCCGGCCGCGACGCACGATCAGGGGATCGGGTTCCCCCACCACGGCGTCGTCCCTGCCCTCGTAGTCGAACTTGCTCAGCAGATACCTCATCGCGTTCAGCCGGGCGCGTTTCTTGTCGTTGGACCGGATGGTGATCCACGGCGCATGGTCGGTGTCTGTGCGCTCGATCATCGCCGCCTTCGCCAGGCCGTAGTCCTGCCACCGGTCCAGCGACTCCAGGTCCATCGGCGACAGCTTCCACCGGCGGACCGGGTCGATCTGGCGGATGGCGAACCGCGTCCGCTGCTCGCGCTTGGTCACCGAGAACCACAGTTTGGTCAAGTGGATGCCCGCGTCGGTGATCATGCGTTCGAACTCGGGCGCCTGGCGCATGAACACCTCGTACTCCTCGGGAGTGCAGAAGCCCATGACCCGCTCGACCCCCGCCCGGTTGTACCAGGAGCGGTCGAACAGCACCATCTCGCCGTCGGTGGGGAAGTGGCGGACGTAGCGCTGGAAGTACCACTGGCCCTGCTCGGCGCTCGTCGGCTTGGACAGCGCCACTACACGCGCGGCGCGCGGGTTCAGGTGCTCGGTGAACCGCTTGATCGTGCCTCCCTTCCCGGCGGCATCGCGCCCCTCGAAGAGGATGATCTGCTTGATCCCGTTGTCCTGCCCCCAGTACTGCAGCTTCAACAACTCGATCTGCAGCAGGTACTTCTCCTGCTCGTACGCATCCCGGCTCATCAGCTCGTCGTAGGGGTAATCCTCCCGCCACGTCTCGACCGCACGGCCACCCGGGTCGATCAGTTCCGGGTCCGGGCCCTGGCTGTCGCCCACGGTGTAACCCTGGGCGATCAGCTTGTCGATGAACTCGCGCAGATTGTCGTCGGCATCGGGCTGCAGATCATCGAAGTCCAACGGCTCACTCATTCCCCACCCCTCCGTCCAGGTTCCCCTCGCGGCGAAGACCGGCTCGACACTCAGCGCTAGCGTATCGGGCGGGCTCGGTCGCCGAGCGCGCCGATGCCTGAGCCGTAGAGTGTGCTCGTGAGTGACCATCTGGTGTGGATCGACTGCGAGATGACCGGCCTCAGCCTTGAGGCCGACGCCCTCATCGAAGTGGCCGCGTTGGTCACCGATGCCGACCTGAACGTCCTCGGGGAGGGCGTTCAGGTGGTGATCCGGCCGTCGGCGGCGGCCCTGTCCCAGATGGGCGATTTCGTGCGCACCATGCACGAGAACTCAGGGTTGTTGCCGCTGCTGGAGACGGGCACCACCCTGGAGGAGGCCGAGGACCTGCTCCTGACCTACATTCGCCACCACGTGCCGGAGGTACGCCGCGCGCCGTTGGCCGGGAACACTATCGGCACGGATCGGGCCTTCCTGGCTCGCGACATGCCCACCCTGGAGGCGCACGTCCACTACCGCAACGTCGACGTCTCCAGCCTGAAGGAGCTCGCCAGGCGCTGGTTCCCGCGCGCTTACTACAACACCCCGGCCAAGAACGGCAACCACCGGGCGCTGGCCGACATCTGCGAATCGATCGAAGAGCTGCGCTACTACCGCGAAGCGCTCTTCACCACCGCGCCCGGTCACCCCACCGACGCGCTGCGACGGATGGCGAAGCGACACCAGGGGGCACTGACCGGTGCCATCGGCGCGCTGTCGGTCGAACCTCCCGACGACGGCGACTGATTTCGCCGCGCCGCCGGTTTGCCGCTAGTATGTCCAAGCCAAATGCGGCCGGTCGGTGGCTCGTGGTGGGTATAGCTCAGCTGGTAGAGCACCTGGTTGTGGTCCAGGATGTCGCGGGTTCGAGTCCCGTTACTCACCCCACCGAAGTACGCCGCGCGGGCCGTGGGTCTC
>CAZPCM010000059.1:4338-18020 GCA_964585085.1 uncultured Propionibacteriaceae bacterium | reverse complement strand
GGCCCGCTTCGCCCGGGGGCCCCCCCCCCCGCCCCCGGGCGGGGGGGGTGGCCCCCCGCCTGCCCCACCACCGCCGTCGGGGTTGAAGGGCTCAGGTCCAGGGCTCCCCGGGCCCGACCTCTGCGAGTTGAACGGCGTCGGGTCCTGAACGCTCAGAAGCCCAGGGCGTCCAGGGTCTTGCGCATCGTGGCCGCCGAACGCTGGAGCATGGTGATCTCCTGGGCGTCCATCGGGACTTCGAGGACCCGCTCGATGCCCTTGTCCGAGACGATGCAGGGCACCGACAGCGCCACGTCGGAGACGCCGCGGTAGTTGGTGAGCACGCTGGACAGCGGCAGGATCCGACGGGTGCTGCTGTGCAGCGCCTCGGCCAGCCGGGCGCCGGCCAGCCCGATGGCGTAGTTGGTCGCGCCCTTGCCCTCGATGATCGAGTAGGCGGCATGGACGGCGTCCTCGGCCAGTTCGGCCAGCACGTCCTCGGTGAAGAGCTTGCGGCCGTCTTCGCCCACCCAGTCACGGATGGGGATCGAGCCGATGCGTGCCGTCGACCACACCGGGAATTCGGAGTCGCCGTGCTCACCCATGATCTGGGCGTGCACGTTGGACTGCGCGAGGTCGGCGATCTTGGCGATCCCCCAGCGCAGCCGGGAGGTGTCGAGCATGGTGCCGGTGGAGAAGACCCGGCTGCTCGGCAGGCCGGTGATCTTCTGGGCGACGACGGTCAGGACGTCACAGGGATTGGTCACCAGCACGAAGATCGCGTTCGGTGACTGCTCCTGCAGTTGCGGGAGCAGCTTCTTCATGATGTTGACGTTGACCCCGGCCAGGTCGAGGCGGGTCTGGCCCGGCTGCTGGCGGGCGCCGGCGGTGATGATGACCACCGTGGAGTCCTTGGTGACCGCGACGTCCGACCCGCCCTGGACGATCGAGGTGGGGGTGAACTGCGTGCCGTGGGAGAGGTCGTGCACTTCGGCGACAACCTTCTTCTCGTCGATGTCGAACAGTGCGATCTCCTGCGCGGAGCCGCGGATCAGGGACGCATAAGCGATAGAGGAACCGACCGATCCGGCGCCAATGACGGACAATTTGGACGTGCTCAGTTCAGGTCCTTCGAAGTGCATGGATGCCATGCGGCCGAGCCTACAGTCGGCGGTTCCGCGTGCGGGCGGGGTGGCGCCGATCGGGCGCATAACCACATTCGGCGGGGTGCCGGCGATACCGAGGATCAGTGACGCGGCACGACCAGCGAACGAAGCAGGGCGCCCAGCTGGTGGGCGCGGCCGGCGTCGTCCGGCTCTCGTCCGTGGATCAGCGCGGTGGTGCCGCTGTGCTCGTACACGGCGTAGAGCAGCTCGATGGCCTGGTCCACGGGCAGGGTGAGTTGCGCTCCCAACCGGTTCAGCGCTTCGGTGAGGACGTCGCCGATCATCCTGGTCATGTCCGTGCCCAAGGCCAGGAAGGCATCGCGCACCGCCGGGTTGCGGACGGCGTACAGCCGCAGCTCGCTGTCGGCGATCAGTGAGTTCCGGTCTCCGGGAACCCCGGCCAGGAAGAGCGCCACCGCGCCCGTGATCAGGCTGCCGAGTTGGTCGGCGTGGCTGAGCCGGGCGGGCAGGGACAGGGTGGTCGCCTCGGTGGTGCTCAGCTTCTGGTGGGCCTGGCGGTGCAGGACGGCGATGCACAGGTCGTCCTTGGAGGCGAAGTTGGAGTAGAAGGCGCCTCGGGTGAAACCGGCCCGCTCGCAGATGTCCTCGACGGAGGCCGCCAGGACGCCCCTCTCGGCGAACAGGATGACCGCTGCGTCCATCAGCCGGTCTCGGGTGTGCGCCCGACGGGCGCTCACGGTTTCGGTGGTCATCGCTCTCCTCTACTTCGGCACGAGCCCGGCGTTTGCATACAATAGTGTATCGGATACACTCGTGTATCTAATCCTGGGGGCGGCACGCGAGTCAGTCGCGTGCGCAACTCCCAGCACGGGAAGGTGCCGGTCGTGTCCTCATTCCTCTACCGGGTCGGACGGACCTGCTACCGCGCCCGGGGGAGAGTGGTGGCGGCCTGGTTGGGCCTGCTGGTGCTGTTCGGGCTGCTGGGCCTGACGATCGGCGGGCAGTTCGACGACGGCTTCGAAGTGCCCGGGGCCTCGTCGCAGGTCGCGCTGGAGTCGCTGCAGATGACCTTCCCCGAAGCGGCGGACGCGTCAGCGACCGTCCTGATCACGTCCCCTCCGGGGACCCGGCTGACCGACCCTGAGGTCCGTCCGGTGGTGGAGAAGTACCTCGACCGGCTTGAGGAACTCCCCTACGTCAAGGGCATCCAATCGCTGTACATGACCGAGATCGAGGGCTTGATGACCCCCGACCGGACCAACGGACTCACCCGCGTCCGGGTCAAGGGGTCGGCGTCCACGTTCACCGACGCCCAGCGCGCCGACCTCACCCTGCAGGCACGCAGTCTGGAGAAGGACCTGCCGGGTTCGGCGGTCAACGTCGGCGGCGAGGTGTTCTCAGTCCACGTTCCCAAGCTGACCCTCGTCGAAGGCCTCGGCCTTGTCGTCGCGGGCGCCGTCCTGATCGCGACGCTCGGCTCGCTGGTCGGGGCGTCGCTGCCGATCGGAACGGCGATCGCGGGTGTCGGGCTGGGCGTGACCACGGTCCAGATCGCCGCCGGAGTCATCGCGGTCAGTTCGACGACGCTGTTGCTGGCGATCATGCTCGCCCTGGCCGTCGGCATCGACTACGCACTGTTCATCCTGTCGCGGCACCGCGACCAGCTCGCGGCCGGGATGGACGTGGAGGAGTCCGTCGCCCGGGCCGTCGCCACCGCGGGGTCGGCGGTGGTGTTCGCCGGCCTGACCGTGATCATCGCTCTGGTCGGCCTGGGTGTCGCCGGCCTGCCCTTCCTCACCGTGATGGGCGTCTTCTCGGCCGTGGCGGTGGCGTTCGAGGTGGTGCTGGCATTGACCCTGCTGCCCGCCCTGCTCGGCTTCGCCGGCGAGCGGCTGCGCCCGCGTCCGAAGAAGCCGGCCAGCGGCCGGTTCGCGCGGTTCGCGTCCTGGAAGCCCTCGGCCTGGTGGGTCGCTGTGGTGACTCGCTGGCCGCTGGTGACCGTGGCCGTGGTCCTGGTCGCGCTCGGCGGTTTGAGCTACCCGGCCAAGGACCTGCAACTGGCCCTGCCCAACTCCGGACGGGCCGAGCCGTCCGCGCCGGACCGGATCACGTTCGACCTGATCACCGAGCGGTTCGGCATCGGCCACAACGGCCCGCTGGTGGTGACCGGCAGCATCGTCGAGTCCGACGACCCGCTGGCGATCATGGCCGGCCTCAAAGAGGACATCGAGGACATGCCGGGGGTGGAATTGGTGGCGATCTCCACCCCGAACGCCGACGCCGACACCGGACTGGTCCACATCATCCCGACCACCGGCCCCGACGACCCGGCGACCGCGGACCTGGTCGAGCGGCTCCGGGCCAACCACGACGACTGGAACGAGCGCTACGGCATCGACACCGCGGTGACAGGATTCACCGCGGTGCAGATCGACGTCACCACCCGGCTCCGGGACGCCCTGTTGCCGTTCGGCATCTTCGTGGTGGGACTGTCGCTGGTGCTGCTGGCGATGGTGTTCCGCTCGGTCTGGGTGCCGGTCAAGGCGGCCCTGGGCTACCTCCTCAGCGTCGGGGGCGCCTTCGGAGCGACGGCGCTGGTCTTCAATCAGGGCTGGTTCAAACAGGTCATCAACCTGCATGAGGCCGGCCCTGTGATCAGCTTCCTGCCGATCATCCTGATGGGCATCCTGTTTGGTCTGGCCATGGACTACGAGGTCTTTCTGGTCTCCCGAATGCGCGAGGAGTTCGTGCACGGCAACACCGAGCGCGCAGTGGAGGACGGCTTCGTGCACTCCGCCAAGGTCGTGGTCGCAGCCGCCCTGATCATGTTCGCCGTTTTCGCCTTCTTCGTTCCGGCTGGTGAGGGGTCGGTGAAACCGATCGCGTTCGGGTTGGCGATCGGCGTCGCCCTGGACGCCTTCATCGTCCGGATGACCCTCGTCCCGGCCGTGATGAAGCTCCTCGGACGGCGCGCCTGGTGGCTGCCGGGCTGGTTGGACCGGCTCCTGCCGTCGCTGGACGTGGAGGGGGAAGCGCTGGCCCACCAGGTCAAGGCGGCCGCGCGGCCCACCCCGGCGGAGGCGGCAGCGATCCACGCCGAGGGCGTCACCGCGCGCGCCGGCGGCCGGACGCTCTTCGCCGACCTCACCATCGAGCTGCCCCGGGGCGGCGTCCTGGTCGTCGAGGGCGAGCACGTCCAGCGGCTCGCCCTGCTGTTCGGCCTGAGCGGACGCGTGCCCTTCACCGCCGGCGAGGCCAAGGTGCTCGGCCACGTCCTGCCCGAGGAGGCCTCCCTGGTGCGGGTGAAGGCTCCCGTGCTGCAACCCTCCGAGCCGGGCTTCGCCGCCGAGTTGGCTCGCGCGCGGGGCGGTCTGGTCCTGGTCGACGCCGCCGACGAGCTGAGCGACGCCCAGGACGCGGCGCTGCGGGCCGCCCTGGTGGCCTCCGATCACGGCACCACCTGGGTGCTCGGGGTGATGCCTGGCACCGACCTCGCAACCCTCGTCCCGGTCGAGCACCGGGTTCTCGTCCTCACCTCACACCTGGCCCTGGCCGGCCGGGAAGGAGCGCTGTGATGCACCTCGACCACGTGGACGCCCGTCCCACCCGATGGCGCACCTACCTCGGCCTGGTGCTGGTGCCGCTGCTGGTCGCCGTCGGGCTGCTGGGTGCGACCTGGAACTCCGACACCCGGCTGCACCGGGTCGAGGCGGCGGTGGTGAACCTCGACGACGGGGTGACCATCGACGACCGGTTCATCCCGCTCGGCAGGCAGTTGACCGCGGCGCTGGTCGATTCCGACCGCGAGCAGAACTTCGCCTGGGTGCTGGCCGACAAGCCGACGGCCACCCAGGGGATCGCCTCGGGGAGGTACGCAGCGATGGTGGTCATCCCGAAGAACTTCTCCAAGGCCGCGACGTCGTACAGCCGTGACGCCGACAAGGCCCACCGGGCCACGATCACCGTGCAGACCTCCCCCGTGGCCGGGGTCGCCGACGCCACCCTCGGCAAGGTGGTCGCCCATGCCGCCGCGCAGACCCTCAACGAGACCCTGACCAAGGCCTACCTGGACGCGATCTACATCGGCTTCAACGACATGGGCGACCAGTTCGTCACCCTGGCCGACGGCACGGCCGAACTCGCCGACGGCGCCGGCAAGCTCGCCGATGGCATCGGCAAGGCGTCCGATGGTGCCCAGCAGCTTTACTCGGGTGCCCGGCAATTGGCGGACGGACTAGGCACGATGGCTGAGGAGACCAAGCCCCTCCCCAAGGGTGCCCGCGCGCTGGCCACCGGTGCGGACGACCTGGCGGACGGTACGAAGACCTACGTCGCGGGGGTGAACCAGCTCGTCGACTCCACGATCGCCTCCGCCGAGCAGCTCCCGTCCCTGATCTCGGGGATCAGCCAGTCCGCCCAGGGGGCGGCCGGCATGTCCAGCGGGCTGGGAAGCTACCGCTCGGCCATGGAGGGGCTCACCCACGATCCGACGATGTCGGGCGCGATCTCCTGTCCGGACGCCTTGCAGCAGGCCGGGATGTGCGATGCGTTCTACGCCGGGGTCGCCACCGGTGGCGGCGTAGCTGCCGCCGGGTTGACCACCAAGGACTCCTCCACCGGGCAGAGCCTGCTCAGCGGCGCGGAGGCGCTGGACGCCGGACTGGCCCAGATCGCCGCCGGGGTGTCCGGGATGGGCGGCTCGGCCGACCAGATCTCCCAACTCAAGCAGCTGCGCGACGGCGGCACCGCGTTGGCCAAGGGGGCACGGCAGCTGGCGTCCGGCGCCGACTCGCTGGCGGACGGGATGCCGGCTCTCATTGACGGCATCGGCAAGGCCTCGGACGGGTCGTCCCAGCTCGCCGACGGGGTCGACCAACTGGGTGCGGGCCTGATCAAGGCCGCTTCCGGCGGCACGAAACTGGCCGACGGGACCCGCGAACTCGCCGACGGGGTGGCCGAGGGACGCGACAAGCTCCCCAGCTACTCCTCCTCTCAGCGCCAGACTCTGTCCGCCGTGGTGGCTTCGCCGATCGCCACCGACGCCCTCGAAGGCATCGCGACCGCGGACCTCGGCTGGGCCAGCCTGCTGCTGGTGCTCTCGCTGTGGCTCGGGGCGCTGGCGACGTATCTGGTCGTGCGGGCGCTGGGCACACGGCTGCTCACCTCGTCGCGTCCCACCTCGTGGCTGATCGGACGCTCGCTGCTGCCCGGTCTGGTGGTGGCCGCCATCCAGGCGGTGGTGCTGGGGGCGGTGGGGCAGTGGGCGCTGGGGCTGCCGCTGCCGAAGCTGGTCGCGGTCGTCGGGATCCTGCTGCTCGCCGGCTGGGCCTTCGTCGCGGTGAACCATGCCCTGGTCGCCTGGCTGGGCGGATTGGGACGGCTGGTCTCGGTCGGCTTCGCGGTCCTCAGCACGGCTGCAGCCCTGACCAGCGCGGCGCCCGGGTTCTTCGACGCCCTCCGTCCGTTCTCTCCGCTGACACCTGCCCTCGACGCGATCCGGGCCGTCGTGACCGACTCCAGCGGTGCCACCACGGCGGCGTTCGGCCTTGTCGGCTGGCTGATCGTGGCGGTGTCCGCCAGCGCGATCGCGATCGCGCGGCGGCGGACGACCACGTTCGAGGCGCTGGTCGCCGCAGCGGGCTGAGATGCAGGGCTCCCGCCCTGAAATCTGTCAGCGACCGGGGACTAGGCTGACTCCCACCAGCGAAGGAAGGGATCACCATGGGACTGATGAAGTCAGCGGCCCGGGCCACGGTCGTGGCAGGGGCAGTGGGACGCACGCAGCGGCGCCAGCAGAAGCGGTGGGCTGCCGAGGACGCAGCCGCAGCGCAGGCCCAGCCGGCGCCTGCTCAGCCGGCACCCGTGCAACAGGCACCGGTTCAACAGCCGCCGGTTCAGCCGGCCGCACCGGCCCCGGCCCCGGCCCCTCAGGCCGTACCCGCCCCGCTGAGCACCGATGCGATGCTGGCCCAGCTCAAGCAGTTGGGCGAGCTGCGGGCAGCCGGCGTGCTGACCGAGGATGAGTTCCAGCAGGCCAAGGCGAGGATTCTCGCCGGCTAGCACCCGGGTTGGGCGTCCCGACCCGGGACGCCGGCTCAGGCCTGATTGGACGGCTGCGTCTCCCCCGCGGGGTCCGCGGGGGGCTCGCCGCCCTCCGCCACCGCACCCTCCGCCACCGCGAGCTTCTCGGTCTGGGCGGCGGCCGCTCGGAGGGCGACCGCCCGGGCGTAGTCGGCCTGGGTGGGCATGCCGTAGGCGCGGGCCGTGGTGTCGTGCATCTCGATCACGTAGCGGTGCAGCCGGTCGGAGAATTGGTGGGCGATCTCGCCCGGTGAGGCCTTGAGCGGGCGTCCGAAGACGACGTGGACATGCGGACGCCCCGGTACGGGCAGGCTCGCCCCGTACGGCATCGCGGCGAACGCGCCGACCAGGGCGATCGGCAGGATCGGGACGTTGCGAGAGATGCTCAGGGCGGCGGCGCCCGGCTTGAAGTTGCCCATCGCCCCCGTTCGGGACCGCGTCCCCTCGGGGAAGAGCAGTAGCGGCACGCCGTCGTTCAACAGCACACCCGCCAGCCCGCGGCGGTTGCGCAGCCCCTGCCTGTCAACCGGGAACGCGTTGAAGAACAGGGTCGTCGAGAGCGACATGTACCACGCGTTGAAGAAGTAGTCCGAGGCGGCTCCGGCGGCCAGATTGCGCGACAGCCGCCGCGGCAGTGCGCCCATGATGAGCGGCGCATCCAGGTGCGAGGAGTGGTTGGCGATCACCACGAAGGGCGGCTTCAGCGCGTCCAGGTTCCGCATACCGTGGGTGTGGACGGTGAGCGCCGACCAGATGTACGGCTTCATCACCAGTTGCTGGGCGAACAGCCGTGCCGCCGCGGGCCCCGCGGAGGTGTACCTGCTCGTCTTCGGCTCCGACACCCGTCGCCTTTCTGTCCGTCCGTTTGCCATTGTTGCGCACCCGCCGGGCTCTGGGGGCTAGTCGCGGCTCTTGGTCAGCATCCGGGAGGCCAGCCGGACGGCCGGACGGGGGGCGTGCGCCAGGAGGAAACGGCTGGCCTTCCACCGTTTGGTCGGCACCGAGATCACCGCCCCGCGCTCGGCGTCGCGCAGGCTCTCGCGGGCCACCCGGTCGGCGTCCACCCACACCCGCTCGGGGATCGCGGAGGTGCGGATGGCGGCCCGCTCGTGGAACTCCGTCCTCACCCAGCCGGGGCAGAGCGCGGTCACGGTCACTCCGGTGCCATGCAGCTCGCCGGCCAGTCCCTCCGAATAGGCCAGCACCCAAGCCTTGATCGCCGAGTACGGACCCTGGGCGATGTAGGCCGCCAGGGAAGCGACGTTGATGATCCGGCCGTGCCCGCGGGTCTTCATGGCGCGTCCCGCGGCGCCGCCGAGGATCAGGACGGCCAGGCACATCACGTCCAGCGCCTGCTCGTGGGTCGGAAGGTCGTCTTCGAGGAGCCGGGCGTGCACCCCGAACCCGGCGTTGTTGACCAGCAGGTCGACGGGACGCTCGGCCTCGGCCAGCCGGTCGGCCACCCGGAGCACGTCCTCGCGGACGCCGAGGTCGGCGGCGATGGTCTCCACGGTGACCCGGTGGGCTGCGGAGAGGTCGGCCGCCACCCTCGCCAGGCGCTCGGCGTCGCGGGCGACAAGAACGAGGTCATCCCCGCGACCGGCCAGGACGCGGGCGAACGCCGCGCCGATGCCCGAGGTGCCGCCGGTGATCAGTGCCGTTGCCATGGGCCCAACCTACGCCGTGGGCGCGTGGCCGGGCAGGGCCGCGCGCACCGAGTCCAGGAACCCCCGATCGGGCTCGAGCCAGTTGATGCCGCCGAACTCGTCCGCGGCCAGCCACCGAGCCCGGTCGTGGGTCACCGGGGTTGGTTCACCTCCGACCAGAACCGCCAGGGCCACCCGCAGCACCCACCCGGGACGGATCGCCGCCTCTCCCGGTAGCCAGCGCACCACTTCGACCTCACAGGCGAGTTCCTCGGCGATCTCGCGTCGCAGCGCCCCCTCGGCATCCTCGCCGGGCTCGACCTTGCCGCCGGGGAACTCCCACCGGCCGGCGGCCTCCGCCGGGTGCGTGCGGCGACAGGCCAGGACTCGACCGGCCGCGAGGATCGCAGCGCCGACCACCGTGGTGAACCCGTCGCCGGCGAGGTCCGCCGCGCGGGGCCCGACCTCGGGGGCAGGCGCTGCCTCACCCACCGACGGCAGCGATGGTTTCCCTGGCCATGGCCAGTTCCTCGTTGGTCGGCACCACCATCACCGTGACGGGGGAGCCGACCTTGGAGATCACCCGAGGCTGCTTGGAGCGGACGGCGTTGGCGTCCTCGTCGAGGAGGAATCCGAGTCCGGCCAGCCGATCGACCACCTGGGCGCGCACATTGGGGTTGTTCTCGCCCACGCCGGCGGTGAAGGTCAGCACGTCCACGCGTCCCAACACGGCCAGGTAGGAGCCGATGTAGGACAGCAACCGGTGGCAGTAGACGTCCAAGGCCACCTGCGCCCGCTGGTCACCCTCGGCGATCAGTTCGTTGAGGTCGCGAAAGTCGGTGACCCCGGCCAGACCGAGGATGCCGGACTTCTTGTTGAGCAGGGAGTCGACCTCACCCAGGCCCATGCCCAGTTCGCGGCCGAGGAAGGCATGCAGACCGGGGTCGACATCGCCCGACCGGGTCCCCATCACCAGACCGGCGAGCGGGGTGAGTCCCATCGAGGTGTCGACCGCGACGCCGCCGCGGATGGCGGAGATGGACGCGCCGTTGCCGAGGTGGCAGACGATCTGGTTCAGCTCGGCGTAGTCACGACCGAGGACTTCGGCGACCTTCTTCGACACGTAGGCGTGCGAGGTCCCGTGGAAGCCGTATTTGCGGATGCTGTGCTCGGCGGCCAGGTCGGCGTCGATCGCGTAGGTGTAGGCCTCCGCCGGCAGCGAGGAGAAGAACGCGGTGTCGAAGATCGCCACGTGCGGGACGTCGGGCAACGCCTTCCGGGCGGCCTCGATGCCGGCGATGCCGGGCGGATTGTGCAGCGGAGCCAGTGGGCTCAGCTTCCTCAGTCCGTCCAGGACGTCGTCGTCGATCACCACGGTGGAGCGGAACTTGTCGCCGCCGTGGACCGTCCGGTGGCCGACGGCCTTCACCTGGGACAGGTCGGGGCCGTACTCGGCGAACACCTGGACGAGCACCGTCAGCGCGCGGCCGTGGTTGGGAAAGCCCCGCTCGGCGAAGTGGGTCTGCCCGGCGTAGGTGTGGTCGATCGTCCCGGATTCGTCACCGATGCGCTGGATGATGCCGGAGGCCACCACGTCCTCGGTGTCTGCGTCGATGACCTGGTACTTGATCGAGGACGACCCGCAGTTCAGCAGCAGGATCGGGGTGCTCATCTCACTACTCTCCTTGCGCCTGGATGGCGGTGATCGCGACGGTGTTGACGATGTCTTCGACCAGCGCGCCACGGGACAGGTCGTTGACGGCCTTGTTCAGTCCCTGGAGCACCGGTCCGATCGCCACCGCGCCGGACGAACGCTGCACCGCTTTGTAGGTGTTGTTGCCGGTGTTCAGGTCGGGGAAGATGAAGACCGTCGCCTTCCCGGCCACTGGTGAATTCGGTAGCTTCGTCGCGGCCACCGTCGGGTCCACCGCGGCATCGAACTGGATCGGCCCCTCCAACGCAAGGTGCGGAGCCCTCTGCCGGACGATCTCGGTGGCTTGCCGGACCTTGTCGACATCGGCCCCCGAGCCGGACGTGCCGGTTGAGTAGGACAGCATCGCGATTCGTGGCTCGATGCCGAACGCCAGGGCGGTCTCGGCCGAGGAGATCGCGATGTCGGCGAGTTGCTCTGCGGTCGGGTCCGGGTTGACCGCGCAGTCGGCGTAGACCACCACCCGATCCGGCATGCACATCAGGAACGAACCGGACACGACAGTGACGCCCGGCTTGGTCTTGATGAATTCCAGCGATGGACGGATGGTATTTGCGGTGGTGTTGATCGCGCCGGAGACCATGCCGTCGGCCATGCCCAGGTGGACCATCATGGTGCCGAAGTAGGACAGGTCCTTCATCTTCTCCCGGGCCTGTTCCTCGGTGACGCCCTTGTGGGCGCGCAGTCGCGCGTACTCCCGGCTGAACCGGTCGAGCAGCTTGGTGTCGGTCGGGTCGACGATCTGGACGCCGAAGAGGCCCAGGCCCAGGTGGGTGGCGCGCGCCTTGATCGCCTGGGCGTCGCCGAGCAGGATCAGGTTCGCCACACCCCGGCGGAGCAGGATGTCGGCCGAGCGCAGGATGCGGTCGTCGGTCGACTCCGGGAGCACGATTGTCCTCCTGTCCGAGCGGGCGAGTTCCTGCAGCTGGTGCTCGAACATCAGCGGAGTGACCACCTCGGAGCGGTGCACCTCGAGGCTCTGCAGCAGCTGGGCGGTGTCGACGTGCTCGGAGAAGATCCGGCGGGCGACCTCGACTTTGCGCGGGGAGGAGGTCATCGCGCCCTCCAGCCGGAACATGCGCTCGGCCGAGGTGTAGGTGCCCAGGTGGGTCATCCCGATAGGCAGCTCGTTGTGGATGCTGGTGATCAACCGGACGATCGTGTCGGGGATCTCGTACCCGCCGAGCAGGATGATGCCGGCCAGTTGCGGGAACGATCCGGACGCATGTGCGAGCAGCAGGCCGGGCAGCATGTCGCTGCGGTCGCCCGGCATGATGACGGTGGACTCGGGGGTCAACCGCCGCAGCACGTTCGGCAGCGTCATCGCCGCGACCAGGATGTCGGCGGCCTCCCGTTCCAGCAGTTCGGGATTGCCCAACACCAGGTTCGCCTCGACCGCGTCGAAGTGCGTACGCAGGGTCGGGGCAGCCAGCAGCCGGTCTGAGGGCAGGGCGGCTGTCACCACCCCCGGAAGCTTGGCCAGTTCGGCGCGGACGGCGTCCAGATCGGCCGGATCGACGTCCTCGCTGGTGGTGCGGTCGACCGAGGAGACCCGGTTCGCGATCACCGCGATCACCTTCGCGTGATGCGCCTGGAACTCCGCGAGCCCGGAATCGGCGGCGGCCTTGATCGCGTCGGGGCCGCGTCCCTTGCCGCTGACCACCAGGACCACCGGCGTGTTCAGGTTGGCCGCGACCCGGGCGTTGAACGTGAGCTCGGTCGGGGTGGTGACATCGGTGTAGTCCGAGCCGAGGATGACCACCGCGTCGTGCTTCTCGCGGATCTCGGCGAACTTCTGGACCAGGGTGGCCAGCGCGGCGTCCGGATCGGCGTGGATGTCGTCGTAGGTGACCCCGACCGCCTCGTCGTAGGTCTGGGTGATGCCGGGCTGGCTGATCAGGGTCTCGGTGATCGCGTCGCGCTTGCCCGCCTTCACGATCGGGCGGAACACCCCGACTCGCCGGACCTCTCGGGTCAGCGCGTCGATCATTCCGACAGCCACCATCGATTTGCCGGTGAGGCCCTCCGGGGCGGCGATATAGATGCTGCTGCTCACATCGGTCAGGCTATCCTGCCGGGCTGACAGCGTCAGGGGCCCGGCGCTAGTCTCCGGCGATGTTCTGCGTCCAGCCATCGGCCGTGACGAGCGTGGTCCTGCTTGCGTCCTACCGGTGGTCGTCGAGGACGCCTCGCAGCCAGGCCAGGTCGGCAGCGTGCCCGCCGTCGGGCGTCTCGATGACCACGGGCGCCCCCGCCGTCCGGACCACCTCGGCCAGTCCGGCCGGATCGCAGCGGCCGCTGCCCAGGTTGGCGTGACGGTCCGCGCCGGAGTCGAATCCTCCCCGGGAGTCGTTGGCGTGCACGAGATCGATCCGCCCGGTGATCGCGCGGATCCGGTCCACCAGCCCGGCCAGTGCCATGCCGCCGGCGTGGGCGTGGCAGGTGTCCAGGCAGAAGCCGATCCGGTCGGCGTTGGGAGAGCCTTCGATCGCCGACCACAGCCGGTCGATCCGCTCCAGGCGCCGCGCCATCGCATTCGCTCCGCCGGCGGTGTTCTCGATCAGGAGCGGGACGTCGATCACCAGAGCGTCGATGCACTTGCGCCAGTTGGCGAACCCCACTTCGGGGTCGTCGGCGGCCAGGACATGTCCGCCGTGCACGACCACGCCGGCGGCGCCGATTTCGGCGGCCGCGGTCAGTTGCTTCTGTAGGTGCTGCCGGCTCGGGATCCGAATCCGGTTGTTGGTCGTGGCCACGTTCAGGACGTACGGGGCGTGGACGTACAGCGCGATGCCGGCGGCCTCCGCGTCCGCTTTGAGCCCCTCCGCACCACCGGTGTAGGCCACCCGGGGGCCCTTCCAGCCCTGCGGATCTCCGAGGAAGAACTGGCTGAGGTTCGCCTCGCGAGCCTTGGCCTCGGCGATCGGGTCGGTCTGGTCGACGTGGGCACCAAGTCGGATCATGGTGCCAGCGTATTCAGGGTGTCCGCGCCGGCCTATTCAAGCCCCGGCCCACCGGCGGGAGGCCACAACGCCCAAGCTGAGCGGGGCTCAAAGTGAGCGGCCCCGGCTCAACGGCGGGGAGGCCACCCTTCAACAGGGCCAGCCGCGCCTCCGTGCCTCTGCCCGCGCCGCCGGC
>CAZPCM010000059.1:0-4238 GCA_964585085.1 uncultured Propionibacteriaceae bacterium | reverse complement strand
GGATGTGTGCCCGCGCTACAGGAAGTCCCCGGTGCTGCGGAGGCCTGTGTAGCGTCGTGCTCTTTGTGTAGCGCGGCGGCTACTCGCCAGGGTGTGTGCCCGCTACTCGAGGTGTGCCCGCGCTGCAGGATGTGTGCCCGCGCTACAGGAAGTCCACGGTGCTGCGGAGGCCTGTCTAGCGTCGTGCTCTTTGTGTAGCGCGGCGGCCAGGACAGACGAGACGGCCTTGGACGGCCTGTGGCGCGGCCCAGCCAGGTCTCCCGTCTCGCATCCAGGGGGAGTGAGCCGGACGCGACGACCGGTTCGCGGTGGTGCCGTCCGTGACCGTCCACTACGTTGGCGGTAGGTCCGGAAGCGAGGGAGCGTCATGGATTCGGGGCATCTGGCAGTCATGTTCGCCGAAGCTGTCGCGGTCCACGGCCCGCGCGTTGCCACCCGCATTCGACGAGGTTCGCAGTGGGTTACCCAGACCTACGACGACCTGGCCGCGCAGGTGCGAAGGTTCGCCGGCCGGTTGATCGACCTCGGCGTGCAACCGGGTGACCGGGTTGCGATCTTCTCGGTGAACCGTCCGGAATGGACGGCGAGCGACCTCGCCTGCCTCAGCGTGCGTGCAGTCCCGGTGCCTCTCTACCCCACCTCCACCCCGGAGCAGGCCCGGCACATCCTGCGAGACTCCGGAACCTCCATCGCGATCGTGGCCGGGGCGACCGAGGTCGGTCGCATCTCCGAGATCTGGGACGACCTTCCCGAGCTGCGCCGGGTGATCGCCTTCGACGAGCCCGCGACGACCGACCCTCGGGTGACGACGCTCGCCGCCGAATTGGCCGCGGCGCCGGCGGATCTCGAGGAGGTCGACCGACGGAGGGCCCAAGCGTCCGCCGAGGACCTCGCCTCTCTCATCTACACCTCCGGAACCACCGGAGATCCCAAAGGGGTGATGCTCACCAACCGTGGGTTCACCTTCCAGGTCGGGGTCCTCAACAGGTTCTTCGACATCACCCCAGAGGATCACTCGCTGTGCTTCCTGCCACTGAGCCACGCGCTGGAGCGGGCCTGGACCTACGTCGTGCTGAACAACGGTTGCATGAACACCTACGTCCCGGACGCGCGCAAGGTCGCCGAGGCCATGGTCGAGGCGCGCCCGACGATGCTGGTCAGCGTCCCGAGGCTCTACGAGAAGGTGTTCCTGGCGGCGCACGAGAAGGTGGCGGACTCCCCGGCGAAGAAGGCGATCTTCTCCTGGGCGCTGCGGGTCGGCGGGCGCAACCAGCATGCCTACCGTAAGGGGAGGATTCCCTCACCCTGGTGGCGGGCACAGCTGCCCTTGGCGGATCGGCTGGTGCTGGGCAGCGTCCGCGCCGCGATGGGCGGACCCAAGACCGTCATGGCGTGCGGCGGCGCCCCGCTGCGCAAGGAGATCGAGGAATTCTTCTCCTCCTGCGGCATGCTGCTCCTGCAGGGGTACGGCCTGACCGAAGCGTCCCCTCTGGTCAGCTTCCCGTCCCCGGCGGCGTTCAAGTTCGGGACGGTCGGACGGGTGGTCACCGGCGGGGAGATCCGGATCGCTGAGCAGGGCGAGATCTGCTATCGGGGCGCGAACGTGATGACCGGCTACTGGAACAACCCCGAGGCCACTGCGACGGCGATCCGCGACGGCTGGTTGCACACCGGTGACGTGGGCTACGTCGACACCGATGGCTTCCTGGTCATCACCGACAGGATCAAGGACCTGATCATCACCTCGACCGGCAAGAACATCGCCCCCGCGCCGATCGAGGGACTTCTCCTGGCCGACCCGCTGTTCGAACATGCGGTGCTCCTCGGCGACAACCGGCCCTACCTGACCCTGCTGGTGGCGCCGTCCTTCCCCCAACTGGAGGGGTTGGCGAAGCAACTCCAGGTCACCTGGTCGCATCGCGATGAGCTACTGAACCACCCGGCGATCGTCGAGGAGGTCAAGCGGCGGGTGGGGGCGCTCACCGCCAAACTGGCCAAGCACGAGCAGATCAAGGATCTGCGGATCCTCTTCGAGGAGTTCACCCAGGAGAACGGCCTGCTCACCCCCACCCTCAAGGTCAAGCGGCGCGAAGTGGAGCAGCGGTTCGGACAGCTGATCGAGGACATGTACGCCCGGATCACCGAGTTCCGCAAGCCCGCTGAGTGACCCAGCGCACTTTTTCCTTCACTCGATGCCGCTCCGGGCTCGACTCGGGCGGTTTCGGCCATCGAGTGTTGGAATTGCAGCGCGAAGTCCCGGAGACACCCTCGTGGACGGGCGTGGCCCGGGCCAGTGACAGCCGCTCGCAGGGGGTTTGATTTCACAAAGATACCCTGGGGGGTATAGGATCCCGGGCATGAAGACGGTGATTGTCGGTGGTGTGGCTGGCGGTATGTCCGCCGCGACGAGGCTTCGGCGGCTGGACGAGCGCGCTGAGATCGTGGTGTTCGAGCGCTCGGGTTATGTTTCGTTCGCGAACTGCGGGCTGCCCTACTACGTGGGTGGGGTGATCGAGAAGCGCGGTGCTCTGCTCCTGCAGACGCCGGCCAGCCTGGCGGCGCGTTTCGGAATCGACGTGCGTGTCCACCATGAGGTCGTCGGCATCGACCCCGCGGCCAAGACGGTGCGGGTGCGCAACCTCGAGACCGGGGCCGAGCACGATGAGTCCTACGACGCGCTTGTTCTGTCCCCCGGGGCGACGCCGTTCGTGCCCCCGATTCCGGGCGCCGAGCGGGCGCTGCCGCTGCGCAACGTCGAGGACGTCGACGCCATGGACGCCGCTCTCCGCCGTCTCATCGAGGTCGAGGGCGAGTCGGTGGAGGTCCCGACGGCGGTGATCATGGGGGCCGGGTTCATCGGCCTCGAGGTCGCCGAGAACCTGGTCCACCGCGGGATCAAGGTCACCATCATCGAACTGGCCGACCAGGTCCTGGCGCCACTCGACCCGGAGATGGCCGCCCTGGTCGAGAAGCGACTCCTGGCCAGCGGCGTCGACGTCCGGCTGGGCGTCCAGGCCTCCGAGATCGGTCAGGACACGGTCACCCTCTCCGACGGCAGCGTCCTTCCCGCCGACCTGGTCGTGGCGGCGATCGGGGTTCGGCCCGAGTCCGGGCTGGCCAGGGACGCAGGCCTGGCGATCGGTGCGCGTGGCGGCATCCTGGTCGACGAACACCAGCGCACCAGCGATTCGAGCATCTACGCCGTCGGCGACGCGGTCACCAAGGTGGACGCCTTCTCCGGGGGCGAGACCATGGTGCCGCTGGCCAGCCCGGCCAACCGCCACGGACGCCTGGTCGCCGATGTCATCGCCGGACGTCCGGTGTCGGCCAAGCCGGTCCTCGGCACGGCGATCCTGGGCGCCTTCGGGATCACCGCGGCGACCACCGGCTGGAACGAGAAGCGGGCCAAGGCGGAAGGCCGCGCCGTGCGGATCATCCACACCCATCCCGCCAACCACGCCGGCTACTACCCCGGCGCCGAAGGGATGTCGCTCAAACTCGTCATCGACGCCGAGACGGACGCGATCCTGGGCGCCCAGGGAGTCGGCGGAGCCGGAGTCGACAAGCGGATCGACGTGATCGCAACGGCGATCCGGGGCGGCATCAAGGCCTCCGAACTCGTTGATCTGGAAC
Organism: uncultured Propionibacteriaceae bacterium; assembly: GCA_964585085.1. Classification (GTDB taxonomy): domain Bacteria; phylum Actinomycetota; class Actinomycetes; order Propionibacteriales; family Propionibacteriaceae; genus Propionicimonas. Next base: position 605 of record CAZPCM010000059.1, on the reverse strand, counting down.
TCGCGTACGCGCCGCAATTCGGCTCGGCCAAGGACGCGGTCAACATGCTCGGCTATATCGCCGAGAACCTCGCCACGGGCACTGCCCGGTCCATCCAATGGCACGAACTGGAGGCGGAGCAGGCCAAGGGCGTCCAGGTGATCGACGTGCGCACCCCGGGCGAGTACAAGCGCGGCACCCTCCCGGGCGCGGTGAACATCCCCGTCGATGACTTGCGGTCGCGTGCGGACGAGGTCGCCGATGGCGCGATCGTCCACTGCCAAGTCGGCCTCCGCGGCTACATCGCCGCCCGAATGCTGGAGCAGTTGGGCAAGACCGGCATTCGAAACCTCGACGGCGGGTACCGCACCTGGGCTCGCTTCTGACTCCACCGTGGGCGTGGAGGGGGACGGACACTCAGTCCGCGTCCCCCGGCGGCCAGGTCGTGCCGGCCGATCTTCGGAGTCCGAGGCCGCGGAGCACCCCGCCGGTCGTGGCCGGTCGGATTAGGGGGAGCGCAGCTTCCCCGGTAAGGTTGACCCTTGGCTGCCTCGAAGGCGGCCGTTCGATACGCCCTCCTGCCATGGGAAACGCCCATGGCCGCTCGAGACCAGAGGAGGTGGAGT
>CAZPCM010000058.1:0-18316 GCA_964585085.1 uncultured Propionibacteriaceae bacterium | reverse complement strand
GGCGGGTGAGGCTGACGCCGAGGGGGATGGTGGAGGCGGCGAACGCGGCGTCCTGGGCGAGGTCGAGCCGGAGCGGGGCGTAGCCGGCACGCCGGATGGCGGCGTCGAGTTTGCGGCCGTACTCGGTGATCCGGGCGGTCTTGGCGACTGTGACGGTGGCGACGGCGTAGGGGCGGGTCAGGGAGTGGCCTCGGGCGAGCTTGTCGTCGAGTTGGTAGGTCTTGGCGGCGTCCGCGCGTTGGCGGGCACGCATTTTCACACCGGCCTTGGCGCGGAGGCTGGCGCCCATGTCGGCGGCCCACTCGGAGTTGGCGGACTGCCGGTCGGCGGTGGTCTGCCGCAGGAGCGGGAACGCCACGACCAGGGAGCGGCGCTCGCCCGGTTCGCTGGGAACCAGGACGGGGGCGAGCGCGCCGAGGGCGGCGCCCTTGTCGGGCAGCTTGATCGTCGCCGACAGTGAGTTCCAGGCGTCGTGGGAGTAGTGCCGGGGGGCTGGGTCGGCGCCGGAGGGTCCGGCGTGCGCCCACGGGACGTCGGCGTTCACCGCCGGGTTCGTCTCGCGTTCGGCGAGGGCCTCGATGATGCCGGCGCGGTCGCCGGGGGCGAACCCAGTCCGGACCGCCAGCGCGAGCTGAGGACTGGTGAGCCAGGTGACGTCGGTGGCGGCCAGGCCGCCGCGGAGTTGGGCTTCGACTTCGCCCATCAGCGAGTAGAGGACGCGGGCGCGCCCCTCGAGTCCGCCGCCGGCCTCGCGGGCTTCCCGTCCCAGTCGGGTTTCGGGGACCACGATCGTGACGAACGCCTCGGTGCGGACCGACGCCCGGGCCAGCGTCGCCGCGAGATCGTCGTTCACTGTGGTGGCCAACCGTGGGCTGCTGGGGCGCCGGTGGTGGCGGATCCACAGGTCGCGTTCGGCGCCGTCGTCGGGAACAGTCCGCACCAGGATCAGGACTTCCTCGATCAGTTCGGTGCGGGCGCACACGTCGAGAAGGTCGGCCAGGCCGGCGCCCTGCCGAGCCCGGACGGCGGCGTCGGCCAGGCCAATGCCGGGGTGGGTGAGCGACGCAGTGACCGCCCAGGTTCGGGCCGCCTTGTCCTGGATGATCGCGGCGCGGGCGAGGGTGGGTCCGTGGGGTGGGCCGTCGTGGATGGTGATGCCGGACAGGACGCCAGGCAGGTCGGCCTGAGCGAGGTCCGCAGCGCGGCCGCCGGCGGCACGCGAGCGGAAGCGGGTCCAGCCGGTCAGGGTGCCCACGGCGTACTTGAGGGTGGCCAGCAGCCAGCCGGTGGCGGAGCGGCCGCGGACCGGGACGACCACGAGCACGGCGAGCAGTGCCCACGCGAGCGCGAGGGGGCCGACCAAGACCCACTGTTGGATGTTGATCGCCCAGAACACGGGCAGGCAGGTCACGGCGAGGGTGCCGAGTTGCCAGCCGGTCAGGCCGAAGAACCAGCCGATGCGGTCTTTGGCGTAGTCGGAGTAGACAGCCACAGGGGGCTCCTTCGCGGGTTGGGGGTCAGACGAGCAGGACGGCGGCGTCGGCGGCGCTGACCTCACCGGCCGCCGCCCCCTCACCACCGGCGGGCGCGGCGGGGAGCGCGGGAGGTCGACCAGCGGCCCCGCCTCCCGAGATGGACGGGGAGGCGTAGGCGGCGGCGTCCGCTCCCCCGCCGATTGACGAGTCGGCGTCTGGGGTGGTTCCCGGGGAGCCCCCGGCGTCCGGGCCGCCGTCGGTACCGGTGGTCGGGTCGCCGGCTGACCCGGCGGGGTCGCCGGAAGAGCCGCTGTCGTGGGTGGCGCGGCGTCCGGCGCGGGTGAAGTCGGGTGGGTAGGTGTTGTGACCCACCCCCATCTGGTTGGTGACGTCGGCTCCGATGGAGGCTCCGGCCGCGCCGATACCACCCATCAGCCCGAGGCCTTGGGAGGCGATCTGGCCGGCGGGTCCGAGCTTGCTGAGCCCGCCGGCGACGGCGTTGTTGAACCGGCCCGTCGTGGCGTCGCCGGCGCTGTCCTCGCCGGCGCTGCGGCCTTGGTCGTCGGTGGCGGCCGCCCGACCCCCACCGCTGCTGGCGTTGCCGGTGAGGAGGCCTTGGAGACCGCCGACCGCGGCCATCGACGCACGCAGCGACGCGCCCGACGTGGTGGCGGGGTCGACGAAGGCGAGCAGCTTGAACAGGGCCAGCGGGGAGATGGTCGCGACACAGATGAGCAGGACGCCGGGCACGGCGGTGCCGATGGCCCCTTGGACGCCGGTGAGGCCGTTGGCGACGCCGGTGGTGAACTGGACGCCGACGCCGAGCACCAGGACCATCAGCACCGGGGCGAGGGCGGCGGCGTGGAACCAGCGCAAGCTCTTCCAGAACCAGGATCGTCCCGCCTCGGAGACGAGGCCGGCGGCAGCGATCGGGGTGGTAGCCATCAGCACCATCAGGGCGGCGGAGCGGACCAGCATCACCAGGAAGTGGCCGATGGCGGCGATCCACAGCAACAACCCCATCAGCCCCAGGACGGTTGCCACGGTGCCGTCGGTGATGTCGGCGGGAGTGAACGGCTCCCAAGGCTGCCACGCCGTCCAGGTCGTGACGTTGAGGAGGCCTTGCATGAGGGCGCGGGTGAGGCCACCACAGGCGGTGACGATGGTGAGGCCGTAGGCGATCCAGCCACCCCACACGACCACGAACTGGCCCACGCCGATCGCGACCCGGGCGAGGCTGCGGCCGTCGCGTTTGGCGACCGCGACCCCGAGCTGGACCAGCAGCATGATCACCAGCAGCGCGGCGGCGATCCAGAACATGACCCGGTACAGCCAAGCGCCGGGCCCGTCCTCACTGAGGTCGGGGGTGAGCAGGAAGTCCAGGAAGGTGAGCGCCAGCCGGAGAAGCCATAGCCCGGCGTTCCACAGGCCGAGCATCGCGGCGGTCCACGCGTCGGCGACGATCTTGCCGGCCGCGGATGCCAGCGCCCCGAACGGGTTCAACAGGTCACCCATGCCAACCGCCTAGCCCGACTGCCACGTCCACCAGCCCGCCTGCAGGGCGAGGTCGGAGCCGGGCCAGGTGGAGGGGGCTTTCGCCGGTGGGGTGCCGGGGGCGATCTGCCAGCGTCCGTCGTGCCAGGTCATCCGTTCGCAGTGGCCGTAGCCGATCCGGGCAGTGGTGGCGACCGCCGCGCGGACGTCGAGCAGGACACATGCCAGCACCCAGTCAGGTCCGTCGGTGCCTTTGACCTGCCCGGCGGCCGGAGTGGCCGTGACCAGGACGCTGTCGTCCTTGGCGCTTCCCTGATCCCCCAAGGTGGTGAGGAAGACCTGCACGTTGCGGGTCATCGCCCACTCCCCCGGCGAGGTTCCGCCAGGCAGGCTCCAGGCCGCGTGGACCTGGTGGGCGACGGGGATGCTCATCGCCTCCACCACAGTCACCTCGATCGCGGCCAACTGAGCGACCGCTCCCTCAGGGGTATGCGGGAAGCCGGTGGCGACGCCAGCTGGGCCGACGGCGTCCGCGGCCGGGACGGCCAGGACCGCCGCCAGCTCGGTGGAGACGTTTGGCGTGGACGCCGCCGCGGCCGGCACCTGCAGCATGGGCTGAGCGGCCAGCTGGTCGCGGTAGGCGTCGCCGCGGACCTCCCCCGAGTCCGGGGCTGGGCCGTCGGCCCCTGGCGTTGACGGGCTCGGGATGATCATTGTCCACACGGCGATAGCAAGCCCGAGCACCAGCATCATCATTGTCGTGAGGGCGGCGACGAGCAGGGCGTACAGGCGCCAGCGGGGCCAGGTACCAGGTTCGGGGGTGGTGGTCATGGTCAGATGCAGCCCGCGCCGAGCAGGGCGGTGAGCATGCCGGGCAGGGTGAGGTAGGCGATCGCCGCGACGAACACGACGACGACCGAGATGACCCCCACCTTGGAGGCGTGCGGCATCGAGAACAGCCGGCCAGCGACGATGGCGCCAACCCCGACGATGATCGCGAGCAGGAACAGCACCCCGACGCCCCACAGCACGTTGCCGGTGATCTGGTCGACGTACTTCGCGGCGTTCCCGGGGGCGACCGGGCACACCTGCAGCGGGAGCAGGAGTGTGAAGTCAGCGAGCATGGTGGGGGTTCCCTTCGATCAGTGACAGCAGAACGCCGGCGGCGGCGAGCAGCCCGGCAGGCAGCGGGTCCGGAGTGAGGCCATGGACGGCCAGGGTGCGGTCCTCGGGGAACTCGACAAGGAGTCCAGCTTCGATCAACTCACCGGTCAGATCGCCGACACTGTGGGCCACCGGGCGGGGCCAACGTCGGCGCGGAGGACCCACCACGGCGGCCACCGCCCGCTCCGCACCGAGCACGTGCAAGGCCGACTCGAGGCGCCGCAGGCCAGGAACGTTGCCCCGGGAGACAACGACCAAGATCGGCGCGTTGGCGAGAAGGTTGTGCAGCCAGCCTTGCCCGGCGAGGATCTGCTCGAGGGGGGAGCCAACGTCGACAACCGTCATCGCCGGGGTGTCTGAGGGTGAGGGAATGGGAACAGCGTCCAGGGTCGAACGGACCCCGTCGGCGCGGTCGAGTTGGACATGATCGCGGGTTCCATGCACCCAGCCGTGGTCGTCGGCGCCGAGTTCCGCAGTACTGGCGGCGGCGAGCCCACTGGCGGACGCCGACGCGCACTCCACCACCCGGGCCCGACCGTCAACAACTGTCGCCAGGGCAAGCGCGACCGTGGTCGCGCCACATGACCCTGACCCACCCAGCACCGGCACCACCCGCTCCCCGGACGCCGGCGTCCACTCCTGGGCGGGTGGTAGGGATGCCGGGGGAAGTGGCCGGCGCTTGGGAAGGGGGTGGCGGAAGTCGCCCGCCTGGACCGCGAGCCAGGCGCGGCGGAGTTCGTCCACAGCCACCGGACGCGTCGTCTGGGCGGTCACCGGGACGCCTGCCGGTTGGCGCGGAACATGAGCACCGCGCGCAGGTCGGCCGGCGGCAGCCCCGCCAGTTCGGCCTTCGCCTGGCGGGACCGCTTCAGCGTGTCGAGCAGCCGCTCCAGGACGTCGATCACCTCGTCGTCGGTGTTGGCGACGTCGAACAGCCGCGCCGACGCCCTCAGGTCTTTGGTCATGTGCACATTCACCTCACCCTCCAGAAGTGAGGCGGGACCCCGTTCGCGGACACCCTGCGAGCAGCGAATCGGGGAGGTCACGCGACACGGGTGTAGGCGGGAGCCGCGGCGGTCAGCGCGCTGATGGCGCGACTGGCCCGACGCCGCACGGTGCGCTCGCACACCCCGAGCAGAGCGGCAACCGTGGCGGTCGCCTCGTTGCCCAGCAGGCCGTGACTGTGGGTCCTGCGCAACCGCAGGTCCTGGGAGGCCTCCACCAGCAGCAACACCAACTGGCGGTCCGCGGCGGCGATCACGTGGTGGTCGCACGCCCAGTCCAGGACGCTGACCAACTCCTCCAGCGCGGACGGGTTGTGCTCGGCGGGGATCGCGGCCATCAGGTCGCTGTCCAGCGACGCGACGGTGGCGTACCACAGCGGATCCCTCCGCGCCATGGTCGCGGGCGCTTCGCAGGCGGCCAGCACATTGGCCCGCAGGTCCCACATCAGGTTCACGATGACCTTGCGCCGGTGCAGCGGGAACGTGCACACCAGAAGCCACAGCTCGGCGGCGACCATGTGGTCGATGTCGCGCGACAGGGTCCGCAGCTTGCGGGCCAGGAAGGATGCCCCCGGCACCAGCAGCCAGGCCAACACCAGCGCTGCGTCGCGGTCATGGCCACCCTTCGTCGAGGCCAACCACGCGAGCCCGTACACCACCTCGTCGGCCTCGGTCGGGTCGGCGTCCTGCAGCCAGGCCCGGAGCCGGCGCGGGTCGTCCACCCGACCCAGGGCAGGCTGGCGGATGGTCCAGGAGGGCCATGCTGCAGCCATCACCGATTCCAGGTTGCTGCCGAGTCCCAATTCGGTTTCCACGCTCATGATCTGGCCTTTCCGTTGCGGATGAACACAACGAAAAGGGATCAAACCGATGTACCCCGATTTGTCCCCAGATCAGGGGTGCGCCATCATTCCTATCCACAGATTCGGCCTGGACCTCTTGACAAGACCGGCGTTTTCCCTTGTCAGATGATGTCCGGGCAATGTCCCCTAATGTCCCCCAAGACCTACTGGCCGCGCCCGCGAACAACGCCCATCAACGGAATGTCCCCGCCTCGGGACAACCTGCGGACATGCCCAGGGGGCCAGGGACAACCAATGTCCACGACCGTGAACCCGTGAGGAAAATGTCTGGGGCAATGATTCGCGCACCTCGCCGGACACCCCTGATGGGAGGGCATGAGGAATCACGCCCCATGTTCATGGCGACCACCTCAACGACTGGAGACATCGGGGTCGCCGCCCGGCACAACCGTGCGCTCCGATTGGAGGATGTTCATGACGACTTTGTTGCAGATCGACTTCCCCAGCGCCGGGCCGTTCGAGGCGCAGATGTCCGAGGCGTACGCCGACCTGGCCGCCAGCATCGCCACCCAACCCGGGTTGTTGTGGAAGATCTGGACCGAGGACTCCACCGAGCAGACCGCCGGCGGTATCTACCTGTTCGCCGACGAGGCGTCCGCCCGCGCCTACGCCACCATGCGCACCAAGCGCCTGGAGGGCTTCGGCGTCACCGGCATCCGCGCCCGGTTCTTCGACGTCAAGTAGCCACACACCGCGATGACCCGCGGCTCGGTCACCTGACTCGAGCCCGCGCGCAGGCTCTGACTGAGCGTGCGTGTCCGGGACTTGCGGTGGAAATGACCGGCGTGCGGTCGAGGACGACGTTGCAGATCGTGGCTATGAACCGGCCCGGATCGAGTTCCCCGGGAACCGCTCCCCGGTGCATAGTGACGGCAGGCAGCAGACCGAGGTCCAGATCGTCCACGACGCCGCCTCCGCCGGGTTCGCAACCAGGCCTTGGTGACACCGGCTTCGAGCGGAGCGGCGGGGTCCTGCTCCGTAGTCGAGTCAGGAGCCGGTGAGATGTACACAATCGTCAGGCTGACGGCGTGGTGCGGTCGGAGATGCTCATGGACGTGACACCACTCAACACGTCCTCAGACGCTTGTTGGGGGGATGCCTTGCGAACGTTCGTCTCGGCGGTCGAGGAACGCGAGAGGGTACGTTACGTCAATCCGCCCAGATGAACGCATGCTGGGCCGTCGCCGGCTCGCGGCACGGGGTCAAGCGATCCGGCTTCTATCTCGTCCAACTGGGACGCCTAGCCCCAGGACCCTGCAGACTCGGAACGTGAGCGTTCGGGGCGGCTCCAGGCCGATCCGCATGGGAGGCAGTTGTTGTCGTTCGCCGGTGCAGTCTGGGTACCCTGACCGCCGTGGGGCTTGCCCCACCCCAAGGCTCCATGTCGGAGGCACCTCGTAGCATAAAAGCCATGTCTGGTTGCACAGCCCCTGTCTACGGCCACCGCACGGCGAGCGGCGCGGCGAACTGCCCGGTGTGCCGGTACCGATCGTCGTATCGGCCGTCCTACTCCTATTCCCCGCCGGTCAGTCAATACCGAGGCGGGGGCGGGACCTCGAACGGTGGGGCTGGGTCCTCCTCCGGTGGCGGGGGGATGTCACGGCGGACCCGGAGTGGAGGCACGGCGTCGTACACGTCGTCCGAGTGGCGCACGTTCGCGCCTCTAGCCCGCCAGGCCGAGGTGATCGCCCGGGACTACCCGGACCGCCGCGACATCTTCCTGTGCCACGCGTGGGACGACCGGCAGGGGGCCGCCAGAGACTTGTGCGACCTGCTGGTGTCATACGGCGCGACAGTCTGGTTCAGTGAGTACGACGTCGGACTTGGCAAGTCGCTGCTCACGGAGATCGACAAAGGGCTGAGGAGCTCCCGCGCGGGGATCGTTCTGGTGACCCCCGCGATGCTCAAGACCCTGGAGGCGGCGACCGGGATCGCGAGCAAGGAACTGGCCGCGCTCCTCGCCACGGACCGGGTGATCCCGGTCGCGCACGGTACTGACTTCGACGCCCTACGGGATGTCAGCCCACTGCTCGGCGCACGCTCCGGGCTGACCACTGGAGCAGCGCTGTCGCTGGACGAGGCCGCCAAGAAGATCGCCGCCGCAACCGCCTCCGAAGTCGCCGACTGACGGAGGCCGACGACACACGGCCGTGCCGGAGCGTCGCGCTGTGCAACCGCATGGCATGCGGCTTGCCGTCCTTCCGCCGTGAGTGACACGGGCCCATGACCGGTGTCGATGCCGCGTGAACTCTGGTCGGAATGCGCACGCCGCGCGGTCGGCACGCTCAAGCCGCGGATCGTAAGTATTAGTACGCGCCATCACTTGGCGGATGCGGGAGGGAAAGCCGCCCCAGGCCCACCGTCGGGAGCACTTCAGGCGGATGCCTTGGTTCCGCGTCGAGCGAGCCACTCCGGGCTGTTGTCGATGATCTGTTCGGTGCGGGCGGGGAGTTCTGTGGGGATCTCGTCCTCGTCGTCGCTGCGAGCCAGGACTTGCTCGCGCAGGAGTTGTTCTGCGGCGCGATGGTGGCCTTGGGCGGCGAGGGCTGCGGCGAGGTCGAGTTGGGCGGTCTCTTCGGCTGGCGCGATGCGGGTGGCGAGTTCGGCGGCCTTCTGTGCCGTCGGGTGGTCACCGAGGGCGAGGCTGGCGGTGGTGACGAGGTGGGCGACGTCGACGATGGAGCATTGGAGGAGCTGGTCGAGTCGTTGTCCCTCGTCGAGCCAGGCTCCACCTTCTCTGCGTAGTTGCCCGAGCGGGGTGCCTTTGACGAGGGTCAGGGCCTGGCGGAGGTCGTCCAGCCCGGCGAGTCCGCGGGCTTCGCCGCGGGCGCGGAGACGGCGGAAGAGGTCGGCGTCGACGAGGACGTCTTCGAGTTGGTAGGCGGCTTGGCCTCGGAGGCGGGCGGCGTCGCTTTGGCGGCTGTCGGGGAGGTGTTGTCGGCCGGTGCGCGGGTTGACGCCGAGCCAGTTGCGGAGCGCCGAGATGTCCTTGCGGACGCGGTCGGTGGGGATTCGCATGGCGTCGGCGACTTCTTCGGTGGTGGCTCCGTGCGGGCGGGTGGCCAGGTAGGCGAGGAGTTCGCTGAAGTAGGGCTTGCGTCCGGCAGCGGCGGCGGGCTTGCCCGTGGGGGCGACCCGGACGGTGAGCGGGCCGAGCAGCATCAGCTTGGGCAGGTCGCAGCGCGGATCGAACCAGGTCTTGAGGTCGTCGTCGAGGGTGCGGTCGTCCAGCTGAACCTGCTCACCGACGCGCTCTGGGATATGCGGGGCGAGGGCTGCCAGGTCCTCGCTTGTGACAGCGGCGGCGTCGAGGTAGACCTCGTCGTCCTCGGGCAGGACGTTCGTGACGGGCTCATCGAGAACCTCATCGCGCGGGACGGTGAGGTCAGGCCGGAGCTGGCCAGCCTGGTTGGCGTAGGCCCTCCAGCCTTCGGCGGGTTCGGGATGCTCGGGGTATTCGACATCGGGCTCGTCGGCCTGGGCGAAGATGGCGGCGCACCCGGCCGTCTCCTGCGGCGTAAGCCCGGCGGCGATCAAAGTGAGCCCCACCCCAGGCAGGCGCAGACGGCCATCCACGGTGAACTGCAGAACCTTCGCATCAACGTCCACGTGTTCGCCAGCGGTGTCGATGAGCACGAGCGTGGTGCCTGTCTGGCGGGGTTGGTCGTTGAGGAGCTGGGCCAGCTGGTCGGTGAGGTCGGTGCGGTCGCCGTCGAGGAGGAGCAGGCGGCTGTCCCACAGCGGGTCGTCGAGGAGAGTGGCGCGTCCGGTGTGGATGTCGCGTTCGGCTTCGCGAGTGCGGTCGATCATGGCGACGGTGTCGGCGATGACGTGGGCGGTGATTTCGCTGGTGTCGTGGTGGCGGATGCGGCGGGGGTTGAGCGTAACTGCTTCGGCGGCGATGCCGACGCACTCGACCTGCACGTCGCGGGTCCAGGGGTGGACGGCGAGTTCGGCGGCGGTGTGGCGGGCGAAGTTGCGGGCTCGGTCGGGGTCGCCGGTGACGCGGAGGACGCCGGCTTCCTCGAGGTTGTACAGCCAGCGGTGGCCGTGGTCGTCGAGGCCGAGGGTGACCAGTTGCGGGTAGGGGGCGGGCAGCGCCGGGTTGAGCGGCCCCACCAGGGTGAGGTCGAGGCTGGTGGAGATCTCCCACCGGAGCTGGTCGGGCGCCTTCTGCCAGGGTTCGGGCAGGTCGGCCGGGTCGGCGAGGTGCAGCCGGATCACGTCGTCGGTTTGTTCGACGGCGGCGAGGTGTGGCATGGGCTGTCCGGCTCGGCCTTGGCGGGCGGCCAATCGGCGGAGGGCGTCGTCGAGGAACGCGACATCGAGCGCGGCCGCCGCGCCTTCGGTGCGGAGCGTCTTGTCAATCGGATCGAGTTCCGGTGGTGGGGTGGCGATCATGCGGCCCGGACGCCGCCGGCGCAGTTGGGCGGCGCGTCGTCGGCCCAGGGCTAGCCAGAGGGAGCCGGCAAGGAGGCCGCCGGCGCCGACCAATCCGGTCACCAGCCAACCCGGCGTGGGTGCTTCCTCCTCCGCGGTGACGCTCGCGCTCGCGGGCGCCTCCGTCGCACGCGTGACCGGTGGCGGGGTGGTAGTCCCGCGGGCCGGCTGGGCCGGCGTGGCGGCGGGCGGGGCGACGACCACCGTCTCGGGTGGCGCCGTGTCCTCGGCCGACGCTGACGCTTCCGCGGAGGGTGCTGGTGCCGCCTCGTCTTCGGGTTGCGCGGGGACCGCGCGTGGCGCCGATTCCTTCGGGCTGTCCTTATCCGTTTGCGGGATGGCGAGTCTCCAGCCGATGTCGATGACGTCGGGGTCAGTGAGGTGGTGTCCGCCGGGTTGGGTGATGGTTCGGGAGGCTTTGACGATGCGCGGGTAGGCGTGGGCGTCGCCGAGGTGGTCGAGGGCGATCTCGCTGAGGGTGTCGCCCTTCCGGACCGTGTAGTTCTCGGTGGTGGTGCTGGGTGTGGCGTGGGCCTCGTCGGCGGGGAGGTTGAGGATCCAGCCGGGGCGGAGGAAGTCGTCGCCCTTGCCGCCGAGGAGGCGGGTGTTCAGGGCGGCGATCTCGGTGTAGCGGCGCCCGTTGCCGAGTTGGGTGTCGGCGATGGACCATAGCGACTCCCCCCGCTTCACTGTGTGCTGCCGGGTCGGGGCAGGTGCGGCTGGCGCCTCCTCAACGATCGGAGCGATCTCCCGCGCGGGCTTGGCGGTGACGGTTTGGCTCGCGGTGATGGTCGGCGTCGGGAGGGGGTCCGCCTGGGCTGGGGCGGGGGTGCCAGGCAGGGCGACGAACAGGGCCGCCGCGGCCGCGACGAGCTGCCGGGCTGCGAATTGTGGCAGTCGCAGGCCGGGCAGGTCGCGGGGTTGGACGCCGCGAGCGCGGCCGACGATCTCGAGGACGATCAGCCCGGCCAGCAGCGCCCACGTGAGCCAGCCGATGGCCTTGATCACCATAAGCGCCAGGGTGCCGTCGTCGCGGCGGAGCAGCACGTCGACCAGGTCGGCCGAGCTGGTGATGGTCGGGAGGGTGCCGAACCCGACTTGGAGGAGGACCGTGGGCAGCCCGACGAGAAGGGCGGCAATGCCGAGGGTGGCGGTCAGGCCGACGAGGCGGCGGCGGATCATCGTTCGGTTCCTTGGACGGCCCGCACGAGGCGGGCGGTGGAGTGCCCGGTGACGGTGAGGGTGCCGACGCCGATCGTGGGGAGGAACATCGGGGTGTAGGTGTCGGTCACCGTGACCTCGAGAACGTTGCCCGACCGCACGCTCACGCTGCCGGACACCCCGGCCCGGGCGAGGTAGGTCGACGCCGCCCGTTTCGCTGCAGCGACGTCGACCGTGGGGGTCTCGCCGCGGATCGCCTGCGCAGCGGCGACTTCTTCACCGGCGGTGCGGGCGGCTTGGGCGGCGATGCTGCGGGCGCGTTGCTGGGCGTGGACGTGGCCGCCGAGGTCGACGGCGATCCCGACGCACACCACCATGGCCAGGGCGGCCAGCGCGAGCCAGACACTGACCGAGCCACGCTCGTCACGGCGACGGTGGAGGCGGGTGGTCATGGTGGTCACCTTCCGCGGTAGGTGTCCAGGGGGCTGGACATGGTGGCGGTGATGGTCTTGGTGCCGGCCAGCCCGGGCAGGCCGAGGTCGTCCAGCCGCAGCGCGCAGGTCACGGTCGCCGACACCTGGCCGGGCGTCCCGACCGGGGTGGCGAAGGCGGCGGTGTCGACGGTGACGTTGGTGGTGGCGCAGTCGAGGTGCTGGTTGGCCAGGCCGTACCGGGCGGCGGTGGTGGCGTCCGTGCGCGCCTGGCTGACGGTCCGGGCGATGGACGCTGCGCGGGCGGCGTCACTGGCCGCGGCCTGGACAGCCTGTTCGGCGATGGCGTTGCGACCGCCGAGGACGAGCAGGCCGACCAGCAGCAGAAACGCCGGGACGCCGATGACGGCCTCGACGCTGGCCGAGCCGCGCTCATTCCGCTTCGGTGGGCTCGTGTGTCGGGATTCCGTAACTCGCCGCATCATCGGGTGAGCCGTTCGACGGGCAGGCTGGCGGACTGGGTCACCGTAGGGGTCCAGCCGGGCACGAGGCTCAGGCTGGACCCGGTCACGGTGATGGTGGCGGTGGCCGCCGTGCGTGTTCCGGTGATCGTGACGGAGGTGAGGGAGTCCCCGGCGGTGTCGCCGACGAACGCCGACGCGGCGGAGGTTCCCGCCGCGAGGGTGCCGTTCTCGCGGGCGGCTGCCCGGGCGCCTTCCTGGGCGGCCGCCATCGCCAGGGTGCTGGCGTGGTAGTACACCGCTCCTTGCACGGCGCTGAACAGGATCAGCAGCAGCAGCGGCATCAGCACGACCAGTTCGACCGACGCTGACCCGCGCTCGTCGGCTCGGACCGTCCGGGGACTCCTCACGAGTGTTGCCCGCCTCAGCCGAGGAGGGTGAGCTTGCCCTGGGCGTAGGCGGTGATCGCGGCGACGACGACGACGCCGAGCAGGACGAGGGCGCTGGTCACGACGGCCTGTTCGGTGCTGACGCTGCCTCGCTCGTCGCGGGCCTTCGGCTCGAGCCACGCGTTGAACAGCAGGAGCGTGGTCATCAGGTGGGTGTTCATCATCGGTGTTTCCTCTCGGGTGGGTTGGGTGTTGCGGGAGGTCAGGAGGACAGCAGGCGGAGCAGGGCGGGGGTAACGAGCAGGGCGATGAACACGACCCCGAGCAGGCTGCCGGGCACGACCATGCGTTCGGACACCTCGTTGGCCTTGCCCTGGGCGTTGGTGAGCATGGCGGTCCGCATCGCGGTGGAGCGGGCCCGCAGGGTGGCGTACACCTGGGCGCCTTCCTCCCCGGACAGGCGCATGATGTCGGCCAGGTCGGCCAGTTCGGGGACGCCGAGGTCGTCAGCCAGGACGGTGAGGGCGTCCCACGGTGCTTGACCGGACCAGCGCGAGCGGGCGAGTTCCTCGCCGACGCGGCGGAACACCCAGCTGTGGCCGATGCTCGCGGCGATCTCCATCGCTTGGCGGGGGCCGGAGCCGGCGTTGCGTTCCAGGGCGACGAGGTCGACGTACGCGCCGAGGGCTCGGTTGAACTCCATCCGGCCGTGTTTGGCGTCGCCGCGGACGTTCAGGTTGGGCACGAACCACAACAGCCCTGCCAACGCGAGGCTGGCCGCCACGGGGATCACCACGGGCAGCTGGAAGCCGAACAGGCCGACCGCCAGGGTGAGCAGGCTGGGGAACACAAGGCCGAGGATCGCGAAGACGATCTTCTCGCCGTAGTAGCGGGGCAGGCTCATCCGCAGCAGGGCGAGTTCGCGGGTGGGGATGGTGCCCCACACGCCGGCGGGCAGGTGCCGCATCGCCCACAGGCCGAGCCGCTCCTTGCCGCCGGTCACCGGGACGTCGGCCGCTTGGTGCTGGCGGCGTCCGTAGGTCGGTGACAGGCGGTCCACCACGTCGGCCAAGTCCGGGGCGGCGGGCACCAGCCGCCACACGGCGAGCACCAGTCCGAGGGCGATCAACGCCCCCGAGGCCAGGGCGAGCTGGGCGCCGGTCACGAGGTCACCCCCGCCCCCACCGTGCGGTCGGCGTCCGCGGGTCGTTCGCCGAGGAACCGAGGCAGGGGCTCGCCGACGGACATGCGCCGCATCCACGCCAAGGCTCCGGCGTAGGCGGCCAGTAGGACGGCGAGCAGCGCCTGTCCGAGGGGGGTGCCGTAGGGGGCCATGAACTGGCCGTTGAACGCCAGCAGGGTCAGCACGCCCAACGTGATCAGGGTCACGTTGCGGGCCGTGGCGCGGGGCTTGGCCCGATCGGCTTCGATCTTGCGGCGGGCGGTGACGTCTTCGGCGACCGACTCGGCCAGCCCTTGCAGGACGCTGGCCAGACCGCTGCCGCGGCGGCGGGCGCCGAGGATCAGGTAGGCGGCGACCAGGTCGCCGGTGGCGTCGTCCAGCTCGTCGGCGAACTCCAGCAGCGCCGCTTCGGTGGACCAGCGGGCGCGGAGGCGGGCCACCAGGCGCGACACCTCCGGCTTGATCGGCTCCGGGGTCGAGCGCAGCGTCGCGGCCAGGGCCTGCTCCAACCCGACGCCGACGGTCAGCACGCCGGCGAGGTTCCGGGTCCACTCCGCCAGCGCCTCGAGGCGTTCGATCTGGGCGGTCTCGGACGGGGACGCCAACAGGCTGGGCAGCCCGACCACCGCCAGCGGGACGGCCACGATCGCGACCAGCCACCCAGTCACCACCGCCACAAGCACACCAACGCCGACACCTGCCAGCGCCACGACACGGGTGCGGGGCGGGATCGTCCGGAAGCGGCGCAGCAGCGCTGGCGACCGGCGCGGACCCGGGGCCGGCTCGACCGGCACCCGGCGCAGCGAGGCGATGACACCCAGGACCCCGGCGGCGACCAAAGCGCCCGCCAGGGCGGCGAGCAGGCCGGTCATGCGATCCCCCCGCGGGTGCGGGCTTCGGTGAGGAAGCCGGCCAGGTCGAACCCGTGCCGCTCCAACCGGCGCAGGTGGTCGGGCAGGGTGCGGGCGGTCGCGTGGCGGGTGTCGCCGGCGTGGAAGACGGTGGTGGTGGCGTACCCCTTGTCCTTCTCGCCGGGGGTGATCGCGATGATCTCCGACACCCACCGGCGCCGCCGGACCGACCCGTCGGGTCGGGTTTCGGCGTCCATGTCCAACTGGACGATCAGGTTGATCGTCTCGGCGAGCTTCAAGGTGGCGAGTTCGTGGGTGATCTGGGGGCCGAACTCCATCGCGCAGGTGATCAGCTTCCGCATCGCGCCGGCCGCGTCCACACTGTGGGTCGTTGAGATCGACCCCGACCCCGACTCCATCGCCTTGATCATCAACCAGGCCTCCGGGCCGCGGACCTCCCCGACGATCGTGCGGCCCACCGTGAACCGGAACGAGTCATTCAGCGCCTCAGTGAGCGTGAACTCGCCGCTCGCCTTGCCGTCCGGGCCGCGCTCGCCGGACCCGGGCCGGGACTCCCACGCGTGCACAATCGCGTGCTGGCCAGGCAGCTCATGCAGGCCGAGTTCGTACTCCGACTCCAAGGTCGCGACCGACTCGGCCGGGTCGAACGCCCCACACAGGGCGCGGGCCATCGTCGTCTTCCCATAGCCCTGCGCCCCGGACACCACCACCGACAACCGGGCCCGGATCGCCGCGGTCAGGAACGAGGCCGCCAACGGCGACAACGACCCGCGGGCCACCAGATCGTCCAGGGTCACCTGGGTGAGCCGGTGCCGGCGGATCACCACACTCGGGCGCGGGGTCACCCACGCGGTTGCCGCCAACCGGGAGCCGTCATCCAGCCGAAGATGAAGCTTGGGTTGGGCCTCGCTGAACGGGCGGGCGTTCACCTCCGAGCGGGACGCCAGGAACGCCAGGAAGTCGATCAACTCCTGATCGGAATCGGCCACAGGCGGCCCCTGGATGCGGCTGCCGTCAGCCAACTCCAGCCACACCCGGTCGAAGCCAGTGATGATGATGTTCTCGACCCGGTCGTCCTCCACCAGCGGCTGCAGCCGGCCCATCCGGAACAGGGCGTTGAAGATCGCCTGCGCCAACCCGTCCTGCTGCGCCAGCGTCCACGACGGTCGGCCGGCGGTCACCGCGTCCGCCGCGGCGGCCTCCAGGAGCTCGACGATGATGGAGCGGCCCAACGCCTCCTGCGCGGCCCGGTCCAGGTGCAGCCGGTCATCCCCGAGCCGCTTGGTCAGCAGATCTGAGGCCTGTGACCGGAACGCGGCCACCACCTCCCAATCGACGTCTGAACTCGTCGTGCGGCGCGGGGTCGGGTCGCCCACGGATTCGGCGACGGCGTCCACGGCGTGCAGGCCGGACACCGTCCGGGGCCGGGGCGGACGCCGCAGCGTCGGGTCTGCAGGGTTCGACCGGCGGGTGCGGGACTCGAACAGCGGCAACGACCGCGGATCCGGACGCTCGTCATCCAGGGGCAACGTCATCGTGCACCTCCCAGGGTCTGGGGAACCGAACGGGCCAACCACGCCAACGGGGACGCCGGACGACCCACCCCCGCTGACGCGTAGGCGCGGATCGCCTCCCCCAACGCCGAGAAGCCCGGCCGCAGCGGGGCCCGCTTCGGGAAGCTGCCGCGGGCCCGGGCCAGGACCGCGGCCGAGCGGCGGTCCCACGGCAAGGTGCCCGCCAGCGGCAGGCCCAACGCCTCGGACACCTCCCGAGCGCTGTACGGGTGGCCCTCGCCGACCACCACGACCCCGACTCGGGTCGGGGTGGCCTCGGTCTGGTCTCGCAGGGTTTCGGCCCACGACGTGGCCGCGATCACCGCCGGCAGGGTGCTCCGCGTCAACAGCAACGTCACGTCCGCCCCGTACAGCAGCGGCGTCGGGGACCCCTCCAACCCCAGACGGCCAGCATCCACGATCACGTCCTGCCCGGTCTCGTCCAGGTCCCGCAACGCCTCCAGTAGCGCGGGCCACAAGGCGACTAGGCTGCCGGCCTGCGCATGCGAGCGGCTCCCAGGTAGGAGGCGGGCCTGCGAGCCGGGGAAGTCGAGGAGCTGGTGTGGCAGCTCGGCGGCGACCAGGTCCTCCCGCTGGGCCATTGCCAACTCGATCAGGCCGCCCTCGTGGGCGACCTGGCCCTGGAAGTAGCCGGCCAGGATGCTGGAGCCGCCCGTCGGGTCGGCCTCCACCACCACCACCGGCCGCGGCCAGCACAGGCCCAGCCCCACTGCCGTGGTCGACACGCCCGGGGAAGCCGTCACCGAGGTCAACGCGATGATCGACACGGGTTCACCTCTCCCGGGAATCCAGCACCAGGGCGACCTTGCCCGTGGCCGCCCGCGCCGCCAGATCAGCAGCCGCCTCCGACGGCACCAGCACGTCCACGATCGTCTGGTCGCCCGCCTCCGACGGATGGACCCCGACGACCGTGGCCGGAATCGTCACCGGCGTACCGGCGACCTCGCCCTGCTGGCCCGGCGTCTGCACCACCCGCACCGCATCCCCCGGCGCGATCGGCTCAGCCGGCAACATGCCCGGCGCCAGCCCGATCCCCACCACCGACATACCGCGCGCCGGCACCACCATGGCGGCCAGATCGCCCGGGGTGAGCAACCCACCCGCCGCCAGGTCGAGCGCGGCCCGCTGGCCAGCCACCGCGTCCGCCTGCGCAGCGGGCACCGTCCTGACAGCCGGGTCCAGGCTGACCCGGACCACCATCAAGTCGTCGCGGTCGATCACCTCACCGCGATGCACCAGCGTGCGGACCGCGAGAACCTCAGTGGTGTGGCCGGCCGCCGACCACAACCACAAGCCGACCATCGACCCCAAGACGACCGTGGCCACCGACACCACCAGCGCCACCGGACGCCGGCGCAACTTCGGCGGCGCCGCCAGCCCCGGCGGTTCGGGCACGGCCGGGGGCGCGGTTCGCGGCGACGCGTTCGGACGGGTGGTCACAGACATGGGGTAACTCGCTCTCGTGGGGGGTGTGGACACGGAAAGGGGGGCGGCGCTCGCTCAGCCGATCGTGATGACCTGCAGCTCGCCGATCGTGACCGTGGTCGAGTCGGTCAAGGTGAGCGGGATGGTGCCCGAAGCGCCCATGCCCGACCAGGCCACCGACCACTGCGACTCCGCGCGGACGGTATAGGTGCCCTGCTTGCGGAACGTGTAGCCGCACGTGGGCGAGTCGGTCTTGCCGAAGCGGTCCTCGTACACCGTGCCCGGCCCGGCACACACCACGACAGCACCATCGCCCAGCAGCCAGCGGACCCGCTGCACCTTCGCCGTCGCGGTCACCGTCACCCCGGACGCCGACGCGC
>CAZPCM010000057.1:0-18463 GCA_964585085.1 uncultured Propionibacteriaceae bacterium | reverse complement strand
CCAAGAAGGGTCACGTCGTGCGGTTCCTCAAGGCCGGCGACAAGGTCAAGATCACGATCATGTTCCGCGGACGCGAGCAGAGCCGTCCCGAGTTGGGCTTCAACCTGCTCAAGCGGCTGGCCGACGACGTCGCGGCCGATGGCTACATCGAATCCGCGCCCAAGCAGGACGGCCGCAACATGCTGATGGTGCTGTCGCCGACCCGGAAGAAGACCGAGGCCAAGGCCGAGGTTGAGGCGGCGAAGGCAGCCAGGGCTGCCTCGCGGGCCGCCAACGCCGAGGCCGAGCGTACTGAGCAGGCCGAACTGCGGGCTGCGCATGGCCAGCAGACCACGAGGAAGCGGCGGGGACCGGCCGACAACATGGACCCCGACGTCGACCTGTGACCAGAATCCACACCAGGAGGAAGAGAGAACGGCAATGCCGAAGATGAAGACGCACTCGGGCGCCAAGAAGCGATTCAAGGCGACCGGCTCGGGCAAGCTGACCCACCGCAAGGCGGGCAAGATGCACCTCAACGAGCACAAGCCCAGCAGCCGCACCCGACGCCTGGCCGGTGACGCCATTGTCTCCAAGGGTGACGCCAAGAAGGCGCGGCGCCTGCTCGGTAGCTACAAGGCGAACTGACCCCCAGACCATCCGCGCCGGATCGGCGCCGGGATCCGGCCCTCGGGGGAGGATCCCACGACCACAAGGAGTGACCCATGGCACGCGTCAAGCGTTCGGTGAACGCACAGAAGAAGCGTCGCGAAGTTCTCGACCAGGCCTCCGGCTACCGCGGCCAGCGTTCGCGGCTCTACCGGAAGGCCAAGGAGCAGCTGCTCCATTCCTATGCGTACGCCTACCGGGACCGCCGGGCGCGCAAGGGCGACTTCCGCGGTCTGTGGATCCAGCGGATCAACGCCGCGGCACGCGAGCAGGGGATGACCTACAACCGCTTCATCAACGGGCTCAAGAACGCGGGCGTCGAAGTCGACCGCAAGAACCTCGCTGACCTGGCGGTGAATGATCCCACGGCCTTCGCCGCCCTGGTCGACATCGCGAAGGCGAGCCAGCCGGTCCAGGTCGCCTGACCGGTTCCCCAGCCGGGCTGCGGCTCCTCGGTGAGCCGCGGCGCTGGCATTCCCATACCCGTCGGAGGTACTCCCATGAGTGCTGAGTCCATTGAGCTGCCCCAGCCATCCCAGGCCGTGCTGCGATCCGCCCGGGCATTGCGACGTCGCCGGGAGCGCAAGGAGACCGGGCTCTTCCTCGTTGAGGGGCGACAGGCCGTCCGTGAAGCGCTGAAGCTGCCCGGTGTCGTCAGCGAGATCTTCTTCCGGTGGGACGCCGTCCTCGACAACCAGGATCTTCTGTCGATGGCCGCCGCGGCCGGAGTGCCGCACTACGGGGTCAGCGAGCAGAATCTCGCCACGATGACCGACACCGTCACCCCCCAGGGGGTTGTCGCCGTGGCGCGCGCGATCGACGTGCCACTCACGGCAGTGCTGGGCAAGCGTCAGAAGTCCCCCGACAAGCCCACGAAACACCGCCGCCGTGACGTCTCGCTCGTGGTGATCTGCGCGCAGGTCCGCGATCCGGGCAACGCCGGGACTGTGATCCGGTGCGCCGACGCGTTCGGTGCCGACGCGGTCATCCTCAGTTCCGACTCGGTCGAGCTGTACAACCCCAAGACCGTGCGCGCGAGCGTGGGGAGCATCTTCCACCTGCCGATCGTGACCGGTGTCGACCTTGCCGAGGCAATCGAGGCGTGCCGCCGGGCCGGAATGCAGGTGTTCGCCACCGATGGCGAGGCAGGCACCGACCTGACCGATCTCGACGCCGAACTCGGCCGCCCCACCGCCTGGGTGATGGGCAACGAGTCGTGGGGGCTGCCGGTGGAGCACCTTGCGCTGGCTGACAAGACCGTCGCCGTCCCCATCTACGGGCAGGCTGAGAGCCTCAACCTGGCCACAGCGGCCGCTGTCTGCCTTTATGCCAGCGCCAGCGCTCAGCGCGCGTCCAACGATCAGTAGGAGCAACACCCCATGTCCTCATCGCCCATCGAGCAGTCCTCCGTTGATGCCCTGGGGGAGGAAGCGATCGGCGCCCTCGTGGCCCAGGCCGTGGCGGCCTTCGCGGCCGCCGGTTCGCCGGCCGAGTTGAAAACAGCCCGCCTGGCGCACACCGGCGACCGCTCTCCGCTGGCGTTGGCGAACCGATCCATCGGGACGATCCCGGGGCCACAGCGCAAGGCGGCCGGGCAGCGGCTCGGCCAGGCGAGGGCGCAGGTCCTCCACGCGCTGAAGACCCGCGAGGACGAGGTGAACGCAGCGCAGCTGGCGCGCGTCCTGGTCGAGGAGAAGATCGACGTCACCCTGCCTGTGGAGCTCGCCCCGGAGGGGGCTGTCCATCCGATCACCGCACTGATGGACATGATGTGCGACGTCTTCGTCTCGATGGGGTGGGAGATCGCCGAGGGTCCTGAGCTCGAAGGCGAGTGGCTGAACTTCGATGCCTTGAACATCGGACCCGATCATCCTGCACGTGGGACCACCGACACTCTCTTCGTCGATCCCGTCGAGCACCATCTGGTCCTGCGGACGCACACCTCGCCGGTGCAGATCCGTTCGTTGCTGGATCGTGAGTTGCCGGTCTACGTGGTCTGCCCAGGGAAGGTGTACCGCGCCGACGAGTTCGATGCCACCCACGTGCCCGTGTTCCACCAGATCGAGGGGCTCTGTGTCGATCGCGGCATCTCCATGGCCCACCTGCGGGGGACCCTGGACCATTTCGCCCGTGAGATGTTCGGGGAGGAGATCCGGACCCGGATGCGTCCGCACTACTTCCCCTTCACCGAACCCTCGGCAGAGGTCGACTTGGAGTGCTTCGTTTGCAAGGGTGCCTCGGTGGGCAACCCCGACGCCCCGTGCCGGACCTGCCGCTCCGAGGGATGGATCGAGTGGGGCGGCTGTGGAGTGGTCAACCCGCGCGTCCTGGCTGCCTGCGGCATCGACACCGATGTGTATTCAGGGTTCGCCTTCGGTATGGGCATTGAGCGGACCCTGATGTTCCGCAACAACGCCGCGGACATGCGCGACATGGTCGAGGGAGACGTCCGGTTCAGCCGTTCGCTGAGGGGAGCTGCACGATGAGGGCGCCAATGCGGTGGCTGGCCGAGCACGTTGAGCTGCCACAGGGATTGGGCGGACGCGACCTCGCCGAGGTACTCATCAAGGCCGGACTGGAGGTTGAAGCGGTCGATGTCGTGGGCGGGGACATCACCGGACCGCTGGTCGTCGGCCAGGTCCTCGCCTACGCCGATGAGCCCCAATCCAACGGCAAGACGATCCGTTGGGTTCAGGTCGACGTCGGCCCGGAGCACAACGCTCCCGAAGGCAGCCGCTCGGTGGTGTGCGGGGCGCACAACTTCGCCGTCGGGGATCTCGTCGTGGTGGCGCTACCCGGCACCACCCTGTCCGGCGGTTTTCGGATATCAGCGCGCAAGACCTACGGGCACACGTCGGACGGGATGATCTGCGCCGAAGACGAACTCGGGATCGGCGCCGACCACACCGGGATCATTGTGTTGCCCGACGTTGACGACGACGGCCGTCCGCTCAAACCCGGGGACGATCCAGCGGCGGTCCTGCACCTGCGAGACGAGGTGCTCGACATCGAGGTGTCCCCCGACATGGGCTACTGCCTGAGCATCCGCGGCCTGGCGCGGGAGGCCGGTCAGGCCTGTTCGGTCGCGTTCCGCGACGTCGTCGACCGTCCCACCCCTTCTCCGCGGCATGATGGCTACGCGGTCCGTCTGGAGGATCCGGCCTGTCCGCTCTTCGTGGCCCTGCAGGTGGACGGCATCGACCCGGCTCGGCCCTCCCCCCGGTGGATGGTCCGTCGCTTGATGATGGCCGGCATGAGGTCGATTTCGCTGGCCGTGGACATCACCAACTACGTGATGCTCCTCACCGGCCAGCCCCTGCACGCCTACGACGCCCAGTTGCTGCGCGGTCCGATCGTGGTGCGCAAGGCGGCGGCAGGAGAGACCCTGCTCACCCTGGACGGAAGCACCCGGCGGCTGTCCACCGATGACCTCCTGATCACCGACGACACGGGCCCGATCGGCCTGGCCGGGGTGATGGGCGGGGAGTCGACGGAGCTGCGGGGCACGACGACGTCAGTGGTCATTGAAGCCGCGCACTTCGACCCGACCACCATAAGCCGGACGCTGCGCCGCCATAACCTGCCCTCGGAGGCGTCCAAGCGGTTCCACCGCGGCGTTGATCCGGATGCGGCCTACAGTGCTGCCCACTTGGCCGCCAAGCTGCTGGTGGACCTGGCGGGTGGCGCTGTATCGCCTGCGGAGACCGTGGCCGGCACGTTGCCGGCGATGCCCCCCCAGGTCATCTCGGCCGACCTGCCCGCACGGATCCTGGGCACTCCGCTGAGCCCCGAGCGCGTTGTAGAGGTGCTCCGGGCGAGCGGGGTCCGAGTCGCGGTCGAAGACCCTTCCGCCGGTGCAGGGACCGGGAGTGTGGAGCTCCTCGGCCTGGTGCCTCCTTCCTGGCGGCCGGACCTGCGTGACGCCTACGACTACGTCGAGGAGGTGGGCCGCAAGATCGGCTTCGATGAGATCGGCTCGGTCGTGCCTCAGGCTCCGGTCGGTCGGGGCTTCACCGATGCCCAGCGGGCCCGTCGAGCAATCGCCCAAGCCCTTGCCACGGCCGGGTTCGTCGAGGTGCTCACTTTCCCCTTCGCCTCGGCAGAGGATCTCGATCGGCTCGGGATCCCTGCCGAGGACCCCAAGCGCCGGCTCGTGCGGCTGGCGAACCCGCTTGCGGAAACACAGCCTTACCTGCGCACAACCATGCTCCCCGGGCTGTTCGCCGCCGTGACGCGCAACACATCCCGGGGCAACGACGATCTGGCGCTCTTCGAGTCGGGCAGTGTGTTCCGGAGCGTGCGTTCCGTCGCAGCCCCCATCCCCCCGGTCACCGGTCGTCCGAGTCAGGCTGACCTTGCCGCCATCGCCGAGGCGCTGCCGCAGCAGCCGAAGCATCTCGCGGCAGTGCTGTCCGGCCACTGGCATCGCCCCGGTTGGCAGGGCGCGGGGCAGCCCGCGGGATGGCAGCAGGCCTTCGCCTTCGCCGATGTCGCCGCCGCTGCGATCGGTGCGAGCGTCGTCCGGCGCGCCGCCTCCGAGGCGCCCTGGCACCCCGGGCGGTGTGCCGCGCTGGTGGTCGACGGACAGATCCTCGGCCACGCGGGTGAACTGCACCCCGATGTCTGCCGGGAGTTCGGACTGCCGGCTCGTACGGCAGCCGTCGAACTCGACCTCGACGCACTAATCCGGCTCGCGCCCGAGCGTGGATTCATCGTGCCGGTCTCCTCCCATCCGGTGGCCAAAGAGGACGTGGCCCTTGTTGTCGACCAGGGCATGCCGGTCGGTGAGGTACTCGCCGCGCTGCGCTTGGGCGCGGGGGAGCTCCTGGAGTCGGTGGCGCTCTTCGATGTCTTCACCGGCGGGCAGGTGCCCGAAGGCAAGAAATCGATCGCGTTCGCACTCCGTTTCCGCGCCTCGGACCGCACCTTGACCGACGCTGAGACCGCGGCGGCCCGGGACGCGGCGGTGGACGAGGCGGCGCGTGCGTGCTCTGCCGAACTAAGGTCCTTCTGACCCCACGCAAGTCGGGAGCTCCATCGGCGGAGATCGCCGCGGAGCTCCCGGGAGCCTTCAGCGCTCCCCGGCCAGGTCCACGGCTGCGACTGCGCCGATCACGGTGAGCGCCGGTGCCCGGATCCCTGCTCGTCGGGCAAGGGCAGGCAGGGTGGAGACCGTACCCCGGATCGTTCGCATCGAGGCCAGGGACGCATCGGCCACGATGGCCGCGGGCGTGTCGGCGTCGAGTCCGCGGGCAATGAGGCCCGCACAGACCTCCGGCAGAGTGGCGACCCCCATCAGCACGATCAAGGTGGTGCCGCTGGTGGCCAGAGCCTGCCAGTCCAGGGTGGACGCGGGGTCGTCCGGCCCGACATGCGCCGAGATCACCGTGAAGCCCTGGCTAAGCCCGCGATGGGTGACCGGAATCCCGGCCAAACCCGGTCCGGACGTCGCCGCTGTCACCCCGGGGATGACCCGGACGGGAATCCCGGCCTCGGCGCAGGCGAGCCATTCCTCGCCTCCGCGCCCGAACACGAAGACGTCGCCCCCTTTGAATCGGACGACACTCCGCCCGGCGCGGGCGTGTTCCACCAACAGCCGGTTGATCTCTGCTTGGGGGGTATGTCGATCTCGGGGCAGTTTGCCGACGTCGATGAGCAGCGCCCCCGGCTTGGTGTCGGCCAGGCTCGATCGGGGTGCCAAGTGGTCGTACAGGACCACGTCGGCCTCGCTGAGAGCCTGGTGTCCGGCCAGAGTGAGCAGCCCCGGATCGCCGGGACCGCCTCCGACCAGGGTCACCGTCCCTGGGCCTTCGGCCCCGCCTGGCGGAGTTTGCGCCGCAGCCGAGCGGTGCGCCGTACGGGAGGGAGCTGAGCTGGCGAGGCCGGCCTTCGCCGCGGCCGCGGCCGCCTTCGGCAGTGCCTTCTCAATCGTCGACAACGCGGCGTCGTCGTGGGCGGCCGAGACGAACCAGGCCTCGAAAGCGGACGGAGGCAGGGCCACCCCGTCGGTCAGCATCGAATGGAAGAAGGCCCGGAACCTCTCGGCGTCCTGGGCTTGCGCGTCAGCGTAGGTCGCGACCGGGTTGGCCGCCGGGCTCTCGCCCCAGAAGACCGAGAACAGCGAGCCTGCGTGCTGCACCCGGTGCGGAACACCCGCTGCGTCCAGCGCGGCCGAGACGGACGCCGATAGTCGGGCGGCCGCCTCATCGACGAGGCGGTACACCCCGCTGTCGGCGCACGCCAGAGTCGCGATGCCGGCCGCGGTCGCCAGCGGATTCCCCGACAGCGTGCCCGCCTGATACACCGGCCCCACAGGAGCCAGCAGGTCCATGACCTCAGCACGTCCGCCGATCGCGGCCAGCGGCATGCCTCCACCGACCACCTTGCCGAAGGTGAACAGATCAGGCGCACCGGCATCGCCCCAGTCCTCCACTCCCCACCAGCCGGCTGGGCCGACTCGGAAGCCGGTGAGCACCTCGTCGAAGATCAGCAGGGCCCCGTGATCGTGACAGCGGCGTAGAAGCGCCCGGTTGAACCCGGGCAGAGGCGGCACGACGCCCATATTGGCGGGCGCGGCTTCGGTGATCACCGCGGCGATCCGGCCCCCTTGTTGGCCGAAACAAGTCTCCAGCGCAGTCAGGTCGTTGTACGGCAGGACGATGGTCTGCGCTGCGGTGGCCGTCGTAACCCCGGCGGAGCCGGGCAGGCCGGCAGTGGCCAGGCCGGAACCGGCGGCGGCCAGGAGCGCGTCGGAGTGCCCGTGGTAGCAGCCGGCGAACTTGACCACCAGATCCCGCCCGGTCGCCCCACGGGCGAGGCGGATCGCGGTCATTGTCGCTTCGGTTCCGGTGGAGACGAAGCGCACCTTGTCCAGCGCCGGGACGCGCGACCGGATAGCCTCGGCCAACTCGACCTCAGCAAGCGTGGGTGCGCCGAAGGACAGTCCTCGTGCCGCTGCCGCCTGCACGGCGGCAACCACCCGAGGGTGCGCGTGTCCGAGCAGCGCCGGCCCCCAGGAGCACACCAGATCGACGTAGGCCCGTCCCTGGGTGTCGAAGATCCGCGGGCCCTCGGCGCGAGCGACGAAGACGGGCGTTCCGCCGACGGAGCCGAACGCCCGAACCGGGCTCGACACGCCTCCGGGGATCACCGAGCGGGCCCGGTCGAACAGCTGATCCATCCCCATCTCAGTCATCCGAGCGGCCCGCCAGGTCGAGAGCGGCGTAGGTCAGCACAATGTCGGCCCCGGCGCGGACGATCGCGGTCACCGATTCGGCCAGGGCCGCGTGGGGGTCGATCCATCCGCGCTCGCCGGCGGCGACGATCATCGCGTACTCGCCGGAGACCTGGTACGCCGCGACCGGAACCAGGGATTGGGCGGCCACATCTGCGACCACGTCGAGGTAGTAGCCGGCCGGTTTGACCATCACGATGTCGGCGCCTTGCGCCTCGTCCAGGGTCGCCTCGAGACGACCTTCCCGGCGATTGCATGGATCCTGCTGGTAGGTTCGCCGGTCTCCCACCAAGGACGAGCCCACCGCCTCGCGGAAGGGCCCATAGAAGGCCGAGGCGTACTTCGCTGCGTAGGCCAGGATTGCCACCTCGCTGAAGCCTGCTTGGTCCAGGCCCTCGCGGATGGCGGCCACCTGGCCGTCCATCATCCCCGACGGGGCGACGACGTGGGCTCCAGCCCTGGCCTGAGCGATCGCCTGTTCGGTGTAGCGGTCGACGGTGGCGTCGTTGTCGACCCGCCCCCGCCGCAGAACCCCGCAGTGACCGTGGTCGGTGAACTCGTCGAGGCAGGTGTCCGCCATGACGACCACCCGATCCCCGCCAGCCTCCGCGGCAACCGAGATGGCCCGGTTGAGAATGCCATGCGGTGCGATCGCGTGCGAGCCTGTGGCGTCCTTGTCGGCGGGCTTGGGGACGCCGAACAGCATCACGCCGCCCAATCCCGCTGCGACCGCCTCGGCGACGACCGTCCCCAAGGACCCGAGAGTGTGCTGGGAGACTCCCGGCAGGCTGGCGATGGGAACGGACCGGTCGATTCCGTCACGGACGAAGATCGGCAGCACCAACTGCCCCGGCCGGACGCGGGTCTCCCGGACCAGCCGCCGCATCGCCGGCGTTGCCCGCAGCCGTCGCGGACGCCGTCCAAGATCGTTCATGGGACACCTCCTGGTACGCGCCCGAGGCTAGCCGACCTGACTGACGATCGCCGCCACGACGTCTGCCGCGGAGGCTGATGCTGCGACCCGGACGCGGGTGAAGCCGGCCTGCCGAGCGGCCGCGGCACTCGGTTCACCGATCGCCACCACGGGCAGCGAGGTTCCCAGCAAGCCTGCGGCGGTCCTGGCCACGGAGCCCGCGGTCACCACCAGCGCGTTGTACTCCCCGGCGGCCGCGCGCCGGGCGACGGCGGCCGGAAGGTGGGTCGCCTGGGTCGTCCGGTACGCAGCCACGGTCAGCACGTCCCAGCCCCGTTCGCGCAACCCCTGCTCCAGCGTCGGGGCCGACTGAGCCGCACCGGGGATGAGCACCCGTCCGCTACCCTCGGGCCACACGGCAGCCAGCGCCGTCCCGCCTTCACCTGTCGCCGGGATGAGGTCGACGCCCACGCCCGCGTTGCGGACGGCGGCCGCGGTGGCTCGGCCCACTGCGGCCACCCGTGACCCCGCGCCGATGAGCGACGCGAGCGGGTGGCCCGTCCGCTCCAGAGCGAAGACGGTGAAGGCGGACGTGATTGCAAGCCAGGCGAAGCCGCCCCGATGTGCCACCTCGGCGGCCCGGTCCAACTCGGGCGACTCGAGGGGCAGCCGCTGGATGAAATCCACCTCGTCGACGAGCGCGCCGGCCGCGGCGAGGGCGCTGGCCAGGCTCGGGTCGTCCCGGCGGGGCACCAGCACACGCCGCCTGGCCAGTGGTCGAACCTGCACCCTGCGATCCTGCCGCACCGCCTCCCTGTGGGGCCACGCCCCGCGCGGATGAGGAGTGCGCTCGTGGAACAATGAGCCATGCGAAAGCCTCGCGATATCGAATGCTGGCTGACCGACATGGACGGCGTCCTGGTGCACGAGGACCAGCCACTGCCCGGGGCGGTCGATCTGATCGACCGCTGGCTGGCCACGTCCCGCCGGTTTCTCGTCCTCACCAACAACTCCACCTACACCGCTCGCGACCTTGCGGCACGGTTGGCCCGGTCGGGCCTCAATGTCCCGGAGGCCAACCTCTGGACATCAGCCATGGCCACCGGTGCGTTCCTGGCCAGGCAGCCGGGAAACAAGACCGCCTTCGTCATCGGCGAGGCGGGCCTGACCACCGCGCTGCACGAGGCAGGGTTCGTCCTCACCGACGTCGACCCTGATTTCGTCGTGGTGGGGGAGACCCGCAGCTACTCCTTCGAAGCGATCACGAAGGCCATCAGGTTGATCACCGACGGCGCGCGCTTCATCATCACCAACCCCGATCCCACCGGGCCCTCCAAGGACGGCCTGCTGCCGGCGACCGGCGCGGTTGCCGCGATGATCACGGCGGCGACCAACCGCAAGCCCTACGTGATCGGGAAGCCCAACCCGATGATGTTCCGCTCGGCCATGAACCGTATCGAAGCCCACTCCGAAACGACCGCCATGATCGGCGATCGAATGGACACCGACATCGTTGCCGGCATGGAGGCCGGTCTGCACACGGTCCTGGTCCTGACCGGGGTGACCACGACGTCCGACGTCGAGAAGTTCCCCTTCCGACCGGACCAGATCGTTTCCGGAGTCGCAGAACTCGCCGCGCTGCTCTGATTTGACTGGAATATTCATTCGACCTGCGGCATAGTAATGCCCGTGACGTACAAGGTTGCGGTCGCCGGGGCGACCGGCTACGCGGGAGGGGAGTTGCTTCGGCTCCTGCTTGCCCACCCAGCAGTTGAGATCGGAGCGCTCACCGCTCGGGCCAGCGCGGGCACGCCGCTGCTCCAGCATC
The DNA here is from genome assembly GCA_964585085.1 of uncultured Propionibacteriaceae bacterium. Taxonomy (GTDB): domain Bacteria; phylum Actinomycetota; class Actinomycetes; order Propionibacteriales; family Propionibacteriaceae; genus Propionicimonas. The sequence goes on along the minus strand of CAZPCM010000057.1, from coordinate 7,840 downwards.
ACCAGCACCTGACCCCGCTGGGACGACGCACCATCGTCGAGACCACCGCGGAGACACTCGCTGGGCACGATGTGGTGTTCCTGGCCCTGCCGCACGGCGCATCGGCGGAGATCGCTGCCCAGTTGGGCGAGGAGGTCCTCGTGATCGACGCCGGTGCCGACCACCGGCTGGTCGACCAGGCGGCCTGGCTGAAGTTCTACGGCACGGCCCACGCCGGCACCTGGCCGTACGGACTGCCGGAACTGCCCGGGCAGCGCGTCCGCCTCGCCGGAGCCAAGCGGATCGCCGTACCTGGCTGCTACCCGACGGCGGTGACCCTGGCCCTGATGCCGGCGCTCACCGGGGGGCTGGTCACCGGCCAGGATGTCGTCGTGGTGGCGGCCAGCGGACCCTCGGGGGCAGGCAAGGCGTTGAAGCCCCACCTGCTCGGCGCCGAGTTGATGGGTTCAGCCAGCGCCTACGGCGTTGGGGGCGTCCATCGACACGTGCCTGAGATGTTGCAGAACTTCGCGCTGCTGGGGGCGGTGAACCCCACGGTGTCGTTCACCCCGGTTCTGGTGCCCATGTCGCGCGGCATCCTTGCCACGGTGACCGCGCCTCTGGCCGGTCATCGGCCCTCGCCGAGCGTGGTCCGGGCGACCTACGAGGCCGCCTTTGGTGAGGAGCCCTTCGTCACGCTCCTCCCAGAAGGCCTCTGGCCGCAAACACAGTCGATCCTGGGCTCGAACGCCGTGCACCTGCAGGTCGCGGTGGACGAGGGTGCTGATCGGATCGTGGTGGTCGTCGCACTGGACAACCTGGCCAAGGGGACGGCCGGCGGCGCCGTCCAATCGATGAATCTCGCCCTCGGCCTTCCGGAACATCTCGCCCTCACCACGATCGGAGTCGCGCCATGAGTGTCACCGCTGCGAAGGGCTTTCTTGCCTCCGGCGTGATAGCCGGTCTGAAGGTCTCGGGGCGGCCGGACCTCGCGATGGTCGTCAACCAGGGTCCGGACGCGCACGCCGCGGCCGTGTTCACCTCGAACCGGTTCAAAGCCGCCCCGGTGATCTGGTCGATGCGGGCTGTGACGGATCACCGATTGGCCGCAGTCGTGCTGAACTCCGGCGGAGCGAACGCGTGTACCGGGAAGGCCGGGCTGGCTGACGCGCGAAAGATGGCCGAATGGACCGCCGCGGAGGTCGGCTGTTCCGTCGCGGATGTCGCAGTCTGCTCCACGGGTCTGATCGGGACGAGGCTGCCCATGGACGCGGTCCTGACCGGGATCGAGCTGGCCGCCCAGGACCTGGCCCACGCCGGAGGTCCGTCTGCTGCCGAAGCCATCCTCACCACCGACACGGTCAGCAAGGAGGCCGTGCACACGTCCCCCCATGGCTGGACGATCGGCGGGATGGCGAAGGGGGCCGGCATGCTGGCGCCAGCCTTGGCCACCATGCTCGTCGTGATCACCACCGACGCCGTTGTGGCCGCGGAGACCCTGGATGCGGCGCTGCGGGTGTCGACAGGATTCACCTTCGACCGCACCGACTCCGACGGGTGCATGTCGACCAACGACACCGTGATCGCGATGGCCAGCGGGGCCTCAGGGGTGAGAGCCGACGAGGCCGAGTTCGTCGAGGCGTTGACCGGGGTGTGCGCCGACCTTGCCCGTCAACTCCTGGCCGACGCGGAGGGCTCGGCTCACGACATCGAAGTCCGCGTGGAGGGCGCGGTCAGCGAGGCCGATGCACTCGAGGTCGGTCGGGCGATAGTGCGGAGCAATCTGTTCAAGTGCGCGATCTTCGGTAATGACCCCAACTGGGGACGTGTGCTCGCCGCGGCCGGTACCGCGGCGGCGGCGTTCGACCCTGATCACGTCGACGTCTCGTTCAACGGGGTGAAGGTCTTCGTCGACGGGCAGTTGGGGGCGGATCGCTCCGAGGTCGACCTCAGCGGGCGCGAGGTCTTCGTCGAGGTCAACCTGCACGCCGGCAGCGAGTCCGCCGCGATCTGGACCAACGACCTCACCTATGACTACGTCAAGGAGAACGCGGAGTACTCCACATGAGCACCAGGCACACCATCGACCGGGAGGTGGTCCAGGCAAAGGCGGCGACGCTGATCGAGGCCCTGCCCTGGCTCGAGCGCTACGCCGGCGCCATCGTGGTGATCAAGTACGGCGGGAACGCCATGGTGAACGACACGCTCAAGCGAGCCTTCGCCGAGGACGTCGTGTTTCTGCGTCGCTGCGGCGTACTACCCGTGGTCGTGCACGGCGGCGGTCCCCAGATCTCCAAGATGCTCAAGCGCCTGGGAATCAAGTCCGAGTTCAAGGGTGGCTTCCGGGTCACCACGCCGGAGGCCATGGACGTGGTCCGGATGGTCCTGGTCGGACAGGTCGGGCGTGAACTGGTCGGACTGCTGAATGCGCACGGTCCGCTCGCCATCGGCCTGTCCGGCGAGGACGGGGGCCTTTTCGTTGCCTCTCGTCGGGGTGTGGTCGTCGACGGTGAGGACGTCGACCTCGGCCTGGTCGGCGACGTCGCCGAGGTGCGTCCTGAAGCCCTGCTCGACCTGATCCACGCCGGCCGCATCCCTGTGGTGGCAACGGTGGCCCCCGACGGCGGCGGCGAGGTGCACAACGTGAACGCCGACACCGCGGCCGCCGCTCTAGCTATCGCGCTCGGCGCCGAGCGGCTCGTCATCCTCACCGATGTGGAGGGTCTGTACGCCGACTGGCCGCACAGCACCGAGGTCATCGCTTCCCTCACCCCCGCCGAACTCGAGGAACTACTTCCCAGTCTCGAGTCGGGCATGGTGCCGAAGATGGAAGCCTGTCTGAGGGCCGTGCGCGGCGGGGTCGACAAGGCCACCATCATCGACGGACGCGTCGAGCATTCGCTGCTCCTGGAGGTCTTCACCAATCAGGGATTGGGCACCATGGTCGTCCAGCCGCCATCTTCAGAGGCCGGGTCGCCCGCCGGTGCCCTCGCCAGGAGTGACTCGTGACCACGTCTGGGCAGGCCTACGTGGCGCGCTATGGCGCGGTGATGATGAACACCTTCGGGATTCCGAAGAGGGTCTTCGTCCGGGGTGAGGGCGTCCACCTTTGGGACGCCGACGGGCGGCGATACCTCGACCTGCTGGCCGGACTGGCGGTGAACTCCCTCGGCCACGCGCACCCGGCCGTCGTGGCGGCGGTGAGCGATCAGGTGGCCACTCTCGGGCATGTGTCGAACTTCTTCGCGACCCCGACCCAGATCCGTTTGGGCGAGCGGCTGGCCGCCTTGTCCACCCAGAATGCGCCGGGCACTCCGGCCCGGGTATTCCTCACCAACTCGGGCGCCGAAGCCAATGAGGCTGCTTTCAAGGTGACCCGGCGGGCGCATGCCACCGATCCGGCGCGTCCGGGACGAACCCGCCTGATCGCGATGGAGGGGTCCTTCCACGGACGCACCAGCGCGGCTCTTGCGCTGACCTGGAACCCCGCCTACCGCGAACCCTTCGAACCACTTCCCGGGCAGGTCACGTTCGTTCGCTACGGCGACGCGGACGCCCTCGCCGAGACTCTGGATGAAACCGTGGCGGCGGTGGTGATCGAGCCGATCCAGGGCGAGAACGGCGTGGTGGTGCCGCCGCCCGACTTCCTGGTGCGGGCTCGGGAACTGACCGAGCGTGTGGGTTCACTGCTGTGGCTCGACGAGGTTCAGACCGGAATCGGCCGGACGGGCGAATGGCTCGCTCACCTCCCTACCGGCGTGACCGCCGACCTGGTGACGCTGGCCAAGGGTCTGGGCGCGGGCTTCCCGGTCGGCGCCTGCATCGCAACGGGACGGGTTGCCGACGCACTCGGCCCGGGATCGCACGGAACGACCTTCGGCGGGAACCCGCTCGCGGCCCGAGCGGCTCTGGCTGTGCTCGACCACCTCGAAGGGCATGACGTACTGGCCCATGTGCAACGGATGGGGTCCCATCTGTCCAGCGCTATCGAGCGGCTCGGACATCGGTTGGTCGACCACGTGCGCGGCGCGGGCCTGTTGCGCGGCGTCGTGCTCACCGAGCCGGTCGCCGGCGCGGTGGCCGACGCCGCCCTGGAGGCCGGTTTCGTGATCAATGCACCCCGTCCCTCGGTCCTCAGGCTGGCCCCACCGCTGGTGATCCAGCCTGCGGACCTCGACGAGTTCGTCGAAGCGCTGCCGGGTCTGCTGGACCGTGTTCGATGACCGAATCACGCAGTCCGCTCACGAAATCCGCCCGTCAGGCGCGGATCGCTGAACTCATCGAGCGCGAGCGGGTCGGCAGCCAGACCGACCTCGCCCAACGGCTCGCTGACGAGGGCGTCATGGTGTCCCAGGGGACCTTGTCCAAGGACCTCCTCGAAATCGGGGCGGTTCGCGTGCGCTCCTCGGCGGGCGACTTCAAGTACGCCCTGCTCGCTGGTGACCAGCTGCCCGGAACACCCGGCGCCCTCGCGCGTCTGGTCCGTCTCAGCGGCGAACTGCTGTTGTCAGCGGAGGGGTCGGCCAACCTGACGGTCCTGCGCACGCCTCCGGGAGCGGCGCAGTTCTTCGCCTCCGCCATCGACAAGGTTGGCTGGGAGTCGATCCTGGGAACCATCGCCGGAGACGACACGGTGGCCATCATCACCCGTGACCCGTCGGGGGGTACGGCGATGGCGGAGACCTTCCTTGGCCTGAACGCGACGTGAGAGGTAACGATGAACCAGCCGGGTGTTGAAGGGCGACTCTGGGGCGGGCGGTTCGCCGGCGGGCCCGCCGAGGCCATGTTCGCGCTCAGCCGCTCGACCCAATTCGATTGGCGCCTGGCCCGGCACGATCTCGCCGGCTCGGTCGCGCACGCTGGGGCGCTGCTCCGTGCCGGGCTGCTCACGGTCGTGGAGCACGCTGCGATGGTGGCCGCGTTGAACCAGTTGGACGCTGACGTGGCGGCGGGGACCCTGACCCCGGCCGCCACCGACGAGGACGTTCACGGGTGCCTGGAGCGCGCTCTGATCGAGCGGGTCGGGCCCGAACTGGGCGGACGGCTCCGCGCCGGCCGTTCGCGCAACGACCAGATCGCCACCCTGATCCGCGCCTACCTGCGCGACGAACTGGACATCGTTGCCGGCGGGGTGCTCGACGTCATCGACGCTCTGAGGGGTCAGGCCGAGCGTCACCTGGAGGTGGTCATGCCGGGGCGCACGCACCTCCAGCACGCCCAGCCGATCCTTCTGTCGCACCATCTCCTCGCGCACGCTTGGCCACTGGCGCGGGACCTGCAGCGTCTGCGAGACCTCGACGTCCGCCTGGCGCTCAGCCCCTACGGGTCGGGGGCCCTCGCCGGCACTTCCCTCGGCCTCGACCCGCGCGCTGTGGCCCGCGAGCTCGGCTTCGCTGACTCTGTGCCGAACTCCATCGACGGGACGGCGGCCCGCGACCTGGTCGCGGAGTCCGCCTACGTCTTGGCCCAGATCGCGGTGGACCTGTCCCGCCTCAGCGAGGACGTGATCCTGTGGTGCACCCACGAGTTCGGGTTCGCGACACTCGATGACGCCTGGTCCACCGGCAGCTCGATCATGCCGCAGAAGAAGAACCCCGATGTCGCTGAACTTGCTCGGGGCAAGGCCGGACGTCTGGTTGGGAACCTCACTGGGCTGTTGGCGACGTTGAAGGGCCTGCCGCTGGCCTACAACCGGGATCTGCAGGAGGACAAGGAACCGGTTTTTGACAGCCTCGACCAACTACGCATTCTGCTCCCGGCAGTCGCTGGCATGGTCGGCACGCTGACCTTCCACCCCCAGCGAATGGCCTCTCTTGCCCCTCGCGGCTTCTCCCTGGCCACCGACATGGCCGATTGGCTGGTCCGCCGGAGGGTGCCGTTCGCCCGCGCCCACGAGATAACGGGCGCTGCCGTCCGCTTCTGCGAACAGAGGGGCATGGAGTTGGCCGACCTGACGCCCGGCCAACTCCGCGAGATCTCCTCCGACCTCACCCCTGACGTACTCGCGGTCCTCACGGTGAACGGTTCGGTGGCTTCCCGCGATGGACGGGGCGGGACGGCACCTGCCAGGGTCCGCGAACAACTCGACGAGCTTGCTGAAGCGGTGAAGCCGTTCCGTCACCAGTAGGTTCGGACGGTGCCGGCTGCCTGTGGTCGTGACGGCAGCCACTAGGCTGTCGGCCCGTGACCGCTGTGCTCGACGAACTCACTTGGCGCGGGCTGATCGCGCACTCCACCGATCCTGAAGCGCTGGCAGCGCATCTGGGCTCCGGGCCCATCAGCTTCTATGTCGGGTTCGATCCGACAGCCGCCAGCATCCACATGGGTAACCTCGTCCAGTTGATGCTGGTTCGGCACCTCCAGGCGGCCGGCCACCGGCCCATCCTGCTGGTCGGCGGGTCCACAGGTCTGATCGGCGATCCGAAGAACACCGCCGAGCGGTCGATGAATCCGCGGGAGCTCGTCCACGGCTGGGTCGAACGAATCCGGGCGCAGGTCTCCAAGTACGTCAGTTTCGAGGGTGACAACGCGGCGCTGGTGGTGAACAACTACGACTGGACCGCGACGCTGTCCACCCTGGACTTCCTGCGTGACGTCGGAAAGCACTTCTCGGTGAACCGGATGCTGGACCGGGAGGTGATCCGGGCCCGGCTGGAGAACGGGATCTCCTACACCGAGTTCTCCTACGTGCTGCTCCAGTCGCTCGACTACCGCGAGCTCTACCGACGACACGGGTGCACTCTGCAGACGGGGGGATCTGATCAGTGGGGCAACATCACTGCTGGCGTGGAACTCATCAGACGGTCCGAAGGAGTCCGCGTGCATGCGCTCGCCACACCGCTGCTGACCAAGGCCGACGGCACGAAATTCGGCAAGACCGAATCCGGGACGATCTGGCTGGATCCGGACATGACCAGTCCCTACGCGTTCCATCAGTTCTTCCTCAACGCCGAGGACTCGATGGTGATCGACTACCTGAAGGTGTTCAGCCGGCGATCGGCGGAGGAGATCGCCGACCTGGCACGCCAGACCGCCGAGCGACCCCATCTTCGAGCCGCGCAGCGCGCGTTGGCTGACGACGTGACTGACCTGGTGCACTCGGAAGCCGAACGCCGGGCAACCACGGCGGCGGCGGCGGCGCTATTCGGACACGCAGAGCTCGCCCTGCTCGATGAGCCCGTGCTGGTGGCGGTGGCGCAGGAACTCAAGGCTGCGACCTTGCCGTGTGGCGATGAGCTACCCAGCGTCATCGACGCTCTGGTGGCCTCGGGGGTGGTCGCCTCGCGGTCGGCCGCCCGCCGGGCCATCGAGGAGGGCGGGGCGTACCTGAACAACACCAAGGTCAACGACGTCGACTCACGCCTGAGGACCGACGACTTGCTGCACGGGCGTTGGGTGATCGTGCGCCGGGGCCGCAGGACCGTCGGAGCACTTCGGATCACACGGTGACGCCAGGAACCCAAACGCTCTGGAGGGGAGATCGCGCCTCCCGAACGACGTTTCCCCTTGTCAAAGCCGCGACACGCCCGAGGTCTTGGCCGATTTGACCGAGGCTGGCCAACCGCGTAATGTTCATCGGGCGCCGCCGGTGAGACGGACGGAACGGACAAGATCCGGGACGGACGAATCGGGGCGCCAATCCCACCAACGAGATCCCGGATACGGTGTGCGTTCAGGCAGAACCCACCAAGGTCCGTCGATGGTCGCGGGCGGGACCGGCCCAGGAACTGGATTTGACTCCGGGGATCGGGACGGGTAAAGTAAGACGAGTTGCCCCAAGCGACGGCGAGAGCCCGAACGAGGTGTGCACCCGAAACTTGAGAACTCAACAGCGTGCTTAAAGTCAATGCACAATAAAGGC
>CAZPCM010000056.1:0-19106 GCA_964585085.1 uncultured Propionibacteriaceae bacterium | reverse complement strand
CGTCGTCCAACCCGTACCTGGCGTTCGCCGCGTGCCTGCTGGCCGGCCTGGACGGAATCCAGAACAAGATCGAGCCGATGGCTCCGGTGGACAAGGACCTCTACGAGCTGCCCCCGGAGGAGCATGCCCTGGTCCCCACCGTCCCGGCTTCGCTGGACGCCGTGCTCGACAGGCTGGAAGCCGACCACGAGTACCTGCTCGCCGGCGATGTCTTCACCCCTGACCTGATCGAGACCTGGATCGACATGAAGCGGGCCGACATCGACGCCATCCGGCTTCGTCCGCACCCGCACGAATTCGAGATGTACTTCGACATCTGACAGCTGCGCTGTCACCTCTCCGCGAGACAAGGGGTGTGGGGACTCCCGACACGGGAGTCCCCACACCCTTTGTCTTTTCCGCCAGCAGCGCCGTCACACACCCATGGCGCCGGAAGTGCGCGAACGGGCCCGGCTTCGTAGGCTGTCGCAGTGAGCAACGACTCCCGGCAACTGGTCGCCGTCCTCGGACGCGGCATCGTTCCCCCCGGCACAGCCCTGGTGACCGCCGACGACCTCGGCCTGACCAGGGGCGACGGCTGCTTTGACGCGGTTCGCGTCGTCGTCGAGGACGGACGCACCAAGGTCCACCACCTGGAACTGCACCTGGCCCGGTTCGCTCGTTCAGCGGCGGCCTTGAGCCTGCCCGAACCTGATCTCGACCGGTGGCGGGCGCTGATCGCCGAGGCGGTGGGCGGCTGGAACGTGACCGGCGAAGCTGTATTGAAGCTGGTCCTGACCCGAGGCCCTGAGCACAACCCCGGCCACCCCACCTCCCTGCTGACCGTCACCGCCGTCGATCCCGAGGTGGAGAAGGTGCGGGCGGGCATCAACGTGGTCACGTTGAACCGGGGCTACGCCGCCGACGCGTTCGCCGAGGCGCCGTGGCTGCTCGGGGGGGTCAAGTCGCTGTCCTACGTCATCAACATGGCGGCCAAGCGCGAGGCCGCAGCCAGGGGGGCGGACGACGTGCTGTTCGTCTCCGCGGACGGCTACGCCCTCGAAGGTCCAACCGCGGGGCTGTTGGTCGCTACCGACGACCGGCTCTGGACGACCTCCACCGAAGGCACCGGGATCCTGGCCTCGGTGACCATCGCAGTGATCTTCGACGAGGCGTCCAAGCACGGCGTCGACACCGGCGCCTGCCTGTTCCGGCCGGACGATCTGAAGCACAGCCAGGGCGCCTGGCTGGTTTCTGCCGTTCGGGGCGTCCAACCGATCCTGACCCTGGACGGCGCGCCTCTGCCGCACAATCCCGAAATCACCGCGATCCTGTCCGCGGCCGCAGGGTTCTGAGACCGGCGGAACCACCCAGGGGAATACCCCCCGGCGTATGCCTGGATCGGGGTAGCATCGTCGGGTGAAGCTTGTGATCGTGGGCGGCGTTGCCGCTGGCGCGTCCGTGGCCGCGAGAGCCCGGCGCCTTGATGAATTCGCCGAGATCGTGGTGTTCGAGAAGAGCCACCACGTCTCCTTTGCCAACTGCGGGCTGCCGTATCACATCGGTGAGGTCATCACCGAGCGCAACCGGCTCCTGCTGCAGACCCCGGAGAGCCTGCGCGAGTCACTGGACATCGACGTCCGGATCGCCACCGAAGTGGTCGCGATCGATCGGGAGGCCAGGACGGTCATCGTCCGTGAAGTCGACGGGGGACGGGAGTACACCGAGACCTACGACAAGCTGGCCCTCTGCATGGGTGCCCGCGCGCTGCGTCCGCCACTTCCCGGGCTGGACCTGCCGGGCATTCACGTCCTGCGGCGCATCGGCGACATGGACGAGATCAAGGCCCTCGTCGATCGCACCTTGGCCGAGGTGAAGGCCGGCAAGCGCAAGGAGCTCCGGACCGTGGTCGTCGGAGCCGGCTACATCGGCCTGGAGATGGCCGAGAACCTGCGCCATCGCGGGGCGGTGGTGGACGTGGTCGAGATGGCCGACCAGATCCTGCCTCCCTTGGACCGAGAGATGTCCATCCCCGTCGAGCACCACATCACGGCGCGCGGGATCGGGCTGCACCTCTCGACCGCGGTGGCCGCCTTCGCCGCCCGGCCCGGGGGCGGCCTGCGGGTCGAGCTGAACAACAACCAGGCGCTCCAGGCCGACCTGGTGATCCTGGCTGCCGGCGTCCGTCCGCGTACCGACTTGGCGGTCGCCGCCGGCCTGGAGCTGGGCGAGCGCGGCGGGATCAAGGTCGACACGCACATGCGCACCTCCGACCCCCACATCTTCGCCGCGGGCGACGTGGTCGAGACCCCGCACACGGTGCTGCCCGGGATGCACCTCGTGCCACTCGCCGGGCCGGCCAACCGGCAGGCCCGGGTCGCGGCGGAGAACATCTGCGAGCGGGACACCGAGTACCGCTCGACGCAGGGCACCTCGATCGTCAAGGTGTTCGACATGGTCGCCGGCGGCACGGGTGCCACCGAGCGCCAGTTGACGACGTTCAAGGTCCCCTACCGCGCGGTGCACGTGCACCCGTCCGGGCATGCCGGGTACTACCCCGGGACGGCGATGCTGCACCTGAAGGTGCTGTTCGACCCGACGACCGGCAAGCTCCTCGGCGGCCAGGCGACCGGCTTCGACGGCGTTGACAAGCGACTGGACGTGCTCGCCTCAGCTATTCGGGCCGGGCTGACCGTGTTCGACCTGGAGGAGTTCGAACTCGCCTACGCCCCGCCGTTCGGCTCTGCCAAGGATCCGATCAACATGGCCGGATTCGTGGCAGCCAACACCATCCGCGGGGACCTCACGTTGTGGTACTCCCAGGAATACCCGGCCACTACCGAGGGCGCCCGGATCATCGACGTCCGGACGCCCGAGGAGTACGCCATCTGGCACATCTCCGGGGCTGAGAACATCCCACTGGGCACCCTTCGGACGGCGTGCGACAGCTGGGACCGCTCGGTACCGCTCCGCCTCTACTGCGCGGTCGGCTTCCGGAGCTACCTCGCCCACCGGGCGCTGGTCCAACGGGGGTTCACCGATGTGGCCACCCTCTCCGGCGGCTCGACGACGTTCCGGTTCTGGCACGACGTCGCCGACGAGACTCACGGGTCCCCTGCCCCGGTGGAGAACTACGCCGAGCGCGAGTCGATCACGTCCCCTGAGCGGCCGGGCACTGGCGTCCGGGTCGATCTCGACTGCGCGGGGCTGGCCTGCCCCGGCCCGATCCTGAAACTGAGCGAGAAGATGACTCAGCTCAACCCTGGCGACGAGGTGCTGGTCCACGTCTCTGATATGGGCTTCGGCAAGGACGCCCCGGCCTGGGCCAAGCGCAACGGCCACCAGCTGCTGGAACTCGACCCGGAGGGCCCCGGCTACCGGGCCGTCTTCCGCAAGGGCGCTGCCGGCCAGCTCTCCGCCGCGCAGGTCGCCGCCCCGGCGCCGGCGAAGACGTCCTTCGTGGTCTTCTCCGGTGACCTGGACAAGCTGATCGCGGCGTTCATCATCGCCAATGGTGCGCTCGCGATGGGCGAGGACGTCTCGATGTTCTTCACGTTCTGGGGGCTGAACTCGCTGCGTCGCCCGGACGCACCCAAACGGGAGCGGAAGGCCATGGAGGCGATGATGACGCGCATGATGCCCTCGGGCGCCGACGCCCTCGGCCTGTCGAAGATGCACATGTTGGGCGCCGGAACGGCGATGATCAACAAGGTGATGAAGGACAACGGCGTGGCCTCCCTTCGCGAGATGATCGAGACCGCCAGAAAGGGTGGAGCCCGGCTGATCGCGTGCACGATGACCATGGACCTGCTGGGCATCGCCGAGTCCGACCTGATCGACGGGGTCGAGTTCGGTGGCGTGGCGACGTTCCTGGACGAGGCGGCCGACTCCCGGACCACCCTGTTCATCTGAACCGGCTCAGGACCGGACGATCCTCAGGTTGAACATCGGGCTGCCCAGGGCACCCATGATGCGAAGCCACAGCGGGAGCCACTGCTCGGTCCCACGGGCGGCCTCGATCCCACCGAGATCGAGCACGTCGGTGTGACCCAGCTCCCGCAGGAGCCCGCTCACCACGGCTTTCGCGGCAGCGTCGTTCCCGCAGACGAACACCGTCGTCGCCTCGGGGAGCGCCGACGGCGCCACCATCAGCGCTGCGGTCAGGGTGTTCAAGCCCTTGACCACGCGGGCAGCAGGGAAGGCGCGCTGCAACTGCTCGCCCAGGGAATCGGTGTTCGAGACGGACAGGGTGGGTGGGAAGCCCGCCGAGAAGTCCAGCGGGTTGGAGATGTCCCACACCACCACGCCGGGCAGGTCGGCGAGCCGCGCGGACGCGAGCACCTCGAGGCTGGCCTGCCCGTTCGACGCGTTGACCACCACATCGGCACCGGCGACCGCGTCGGCGAAGGTATGCAGTTCCACGGCGGGGATCGCCTCCCAGCCTTCCCGGCCAGCGGTCACCTCTGGACTGCGCGTACCCAGACGCACCTGGTGACCCAGCACAGCGAAACGACGAGCGAGGGTGCGGCCGACGGTGCCGCTGCCCAAGACGGCGATGTTCATACTGATGCAACGGATTCGACGCCGACCTGATTCCTCCCCACGGGTTCTCATTGCCGGTTCACAGGAAGGCCCGATCGACCACACAGGACCGGTCGACAGGGTGGGGAACAAGACAGATGCACAGACCGAGGAGGTGGCGACTGGAGCGGCACGACTCACGATTCCCCGGCAGCGGCCCCGCCCTTCCCCCCGGCTGGGCCGCTGCGTTTGTGCGGGGAACCCCTAGTCTTCTGCCATGCGGCCCAGACCAGCCCTGCACTTCGCCCCGGCGCGTACCTGGGCCAACGACCCCAACGGGCTGATCTGGCATGACGGCACGTGGCACCTGTTCTTCCAGAACAACCCGTTCGGCGTCGACTGGGGAAACATGTCCTGGGGACACGCCACCTCGACCGATCTGCTGCACTGGACCGAACTCGCGGTCGCCCTGCCGTGCACCGACACCGAGGAGATCTTCTCCGGCAGTTGCGTCTTCGACGCGACCGATTCCTCCGGGCTCGGAACCGCGGGCCATCCGCCGCTGGTCGCGGTCTACACCGCCAACTATCGACCAGGGTCACCGCGCTTCCGCACCGAGGCGCAGTGCCTGGCGTCCAGCACCGACGGAGGGGGCACCTGGACGCCCTATCCGGGCAACCCGGTCCTCGACCGAGGTTCGAAGGACTTCCGCGACCCGAAGGTGCTGCGCCACGACGGACACTGGCTGATGGTGGCCGTCGAAGCCGAGGAGCAGTACGTCGTGTTCCACCGGTCCGACAACCTCATCGACTGGACCTACCTGAGCCGTTTCGGTCCCGCCCACGCCACGGCCGGCGCCTGGGAATGCCCCGACCTGTTCCGACTGCCGATCGAGGGCACCGACCGTCACCGCTGGCTGCTCGTGGTCAGCATCAACCCGGGCGCGGTCTCCGGGGGCGGTGGCACCCAGTACTTCCTCGGCGACTTCGACGGTGTCGTTTTCACCCCGGACCGGGTGGTGGACGGGGACGACCTTCGGTCCTTCGACTGGCTCGACCACGGCCGCGACTTCTACGCAGCGGTCTCGTTCGCCGACGTGCCGGACGGACGGCGACTGCTCCTGGGGTGGATGAACAACTGGGACTACGGCCGGGACGTGCCGCTCACCGGCGGGCGTTCGGCGATGACCCTGCCGCGGGAGATCACCCTGATCGACCAGGGCGGACGGGTCGTCGTCCGGCAGCGACCGGCACGCGACGTGGTCCGGGCTCTCGGGACGCCGGTCGTCGTGCTGGCCGATGAAGCCTTCGTCGGGACGACCAGGCTGGACCGGACGATCGGCGCGGGGATCCTGGCCCTGCAGCTCGCCTCCGCGCCCGGTCGCTTCGAGGCGGTGGTGGGCGGCGTCCCGATCACGGTTGCGGACGGGGTGCTGTCGGTCGACCGATCACGCGCGGGCCGGCGCGACTTCCATCCCGAGTTCGCCTCACGCACCTGGGTGGACCTGCCGCCCTCGCCGGGCGGGCTGGACCTGACCATCGTGGTCGACCACTGCTCGCTGGAGGTCTTCGCCGCTGACGGCGCGGTGGCGATGACGAACCTGGTGTTCTTCGACTCCCCCGAGCAGCCCATCGAGCTCCGCAGCGACCGGCCGCTGGGCCTGCGGGTGACGCTTACAGAGGCAACTTCCGGAAGATCGGACCCGGGACGTGCTTCAGCGCCAGCATCACGAACCTGAAGGTGGACGGCACCCAGATCAGCCGCTCGCCGTCACGGGCGGCGTCGACCACCTGCTTGGCGAGCACCTCCTTCTCAACCGTGAGCGGCGCGTCCTTGACGTGCGCCGACATCCGCGTGCGCACCTGGCCAGGACGGACCACGAGCACCTTCGGCCCGAAGGCGTCCAGCGCCTCACCGAGCAGCCGGTAGAAGCCGTCCAGTCCCGCCTTGGTGGAGCCGTAGACGAAGTTCGACCGGCGCACCTTCTCCCCGGCGACGGTCGACATCGCGATGATCTGGCCGTAACCCTGGGCCTTCATCTTCTGACCCAGCAGCACCCCGACGCTCACCGCGCCGGTGTAGTTCACCTGGGCGATCTGGACGGCCTTGGCCTGGTCCTGCCACAGCTGCTCGGCGTCGCCGAGCAGGCCGAAGGCGACGATGGCCACGTCCACATCAGCGATGTTCCAGGCCGCATCGATGATGCCGGGATGGGAGGCGAAGTCGATCGCGTCGAAATCGAGGACGTCCACCGAGGACGCCCCCCAGGACGTCACGTCGGCCACCGCCCGGTCGCGGTCGGGATCGCCGGGCAGGACACCGAGGACCACCCTCAGCGGCTGCTTGGCCAGGTACTCCTTCACGATCGCCAGGCCGATCTCGGACGTGCCCCCGAGCAGCAGGACGGTTTGGGGGTTGCCGGTGGCGTCGATCACATCAGTTCCAATCTACGAGCCATGTCGGAGGCGAAGACGCCATGCGGGTCGATCCGGCGGCGGGTGGCGATCCAGGAATCGAGTTCGGGGTACATGGCGTGGAAGGTCGCCGCAGTGGTGCGAGAATCCTTGGCGGTGTAAAGCCGTCCGCCGAACTCCAGGATCCGGGCGTCCAGTCCGTGGAGGAACTCGTGCAGGCCGGCTTTGATGGGGAAGTCCACGCAGA
Source organism: uncultured Propionibacteriaceae bacterium (assembly GCA_964585085.1). Lineage (GTDB taxonomy): Bacteria > Actinomycetota > Actinomycetes > Propionibacteriales > Propionibacteriaceae > Propionicimonas. Next base: position 11,945 of record CAZPCM010000056.1, on the reverse strand, counting down.
CGTTCCAGCCGGCCATCGGGTAGGACAGAGGCGCCCGGTTGCCCTCGCCGAACAGTTTGAACACGTTGAGGAAGGAGTAATGGCCGGACGCCGCGATGTCGCGGATGAGCTGCTTGAACTCGCTCACCGCCGAGGGCGGAACGACGAACTGGTACTGCAGGAAACCGTGCGAGCCGTAGGCCCGGTTCCACTCGCCGAACATGTCCAACGGGTGGTAGAAGCCGGTCAAGGACTGGATCTTTCCGGTGTAGTTGCCGCTCTTGGCGTACCAGAGGTTGCCCAGCACTGTGAAGGTGAACTTGTTGGCCAGCCCGTTGGGGAACACGTCGGGCAGGTCGAACAGCGGCTTGGCATTGAAGGCCAGCGGATCGGCGGCAAGCTTCGGAGCGTGCTCCCGCAACTGGTCCAGCGTGGCCAGCGACCCGCGCGAAAGCGCCGCCCGTCCCAGCTTCGGCTCAGGCGAAATGGCGTCGAACCAGGCGCTGGAGTAGTCGTAGTTGGCCTCCGAACCATCGGAGTGCACGGCGATCGTCTCGTCGAGAGTGCGCGTGACAATACCGTCGGCGACGAAGTACGCCGTCTCGGTCCGCGTCATGTTCAGCACCACGCGCAGAATGATGCCGGTCAGCCCGATCCCGCCGATCGTGGCCCAGAACAGGCTCGCGTCCGGGTCGTCGGGCGAACCGTCAGGGGTGAGGGTGAGCACCCGTCCGTCCGCGACGAGCAACTGCATGGACGCGACATGGTCACCGAACGAGCCGGCGCTGTGGTGGTTCTTGCCGTGCACGTCGCACCCGATGGCCCCGCCGACGGTCACCTGGCGGGTGCCCGGAAGCACCGGAATCCACAATCCGTACGGCAACGCCGCACGCATGAGGGCATCGAGGCTCACTCCGGCGTCCACATCGACGGTGGCCGAGCCGGCGTTGATCGAATGAATCTGGTTCAACGCCGTCATGTCCACGACGATCCCGCCGGCGTTCTGTGCGACATCGCCGTAGGAGCGACCCAGCCCGCGCGCGAGAACACCCCGGCGCAGGTGGGCCGGAGAACCGGCGTTATGCTCCGCGGCGGCTCGGACGGCGCGCGCGATCAAGTCGACGTCGGGGGTGGAGAGCACCTGCGCGGAACTGGGGGCGGTACGTCCCCAGCCGGTGAGTCGCTCGGTGACGGTGGGCAGGTCAGGGGCTGAGGTGGCAGTCATCGACCGCCATTCTACCCCTGCGGCCGATCAGCCCGGATTGAACTGCCCCCACTCGGAGTCCTCACCAGTCATGGCGTGATGGTGCTGGGCTGCCTCGGCGAGCTGCTGCTTGGCCGCGGCCAGTTCGCTCTCAAGTTCAGCGACCCGCTGCTTGAGCGCTTCGACCTTCTCCTTGCTCGGCATGTCACCAACCCTGGCACCGGGGTCGGGGCACGTCAAGGAGTGCAGGTCAAGCGGTGTCCACCACGAAGTCGGCCCGATGCGCGTAGCGGTTGACCAGGTCCGCGTTGCGCTGGTCGCTGCCCATGGCATGGGCGCGGGCAGCCTCGGGGGTGCGGCCGAATCGGACGTGCCTGTCGACCAGCCGCTCGATGCGAACCGGTTCGGGCAGGTCGATCCACCAGACCTCGGTGAGTTCCCGGTGAGCGCCGGCCCATGGTTCGTCGGGCAGCAGCAGGTAGTTGCCCTCGGTCACCACCAGGCGGACGTCCGGGGTCACCTCGTCCGCCCCTGCCACCGGGTCATGGAGGTCACGTCGGTACTCCGGCGCCCAGACCGAGCCCTGGGTTTCGGTCCGGATCCGGCGCAGCAACGCGGCGTAACCGGCGGGGTCGAAGGTCTGCGGCGCACCTTTCACACCGGTCAACCCGAGCCGGGTGAGGCTGGAGTGGGCCAAGTGGAATCCGTCCATCCCGACCAGTGCGACCGCGTCGGGATCCGATTGGCGCAACGGGCCCAGCACCAGTTCGGCCAGCGTCGACTTGCCGCAGCCAGGCGCCCCGGCGATGCCGAGAATGAGACGCTCCCCCGACCCCTGGGCATCGGCCAGCAGCCGACGCGCCCGGGCCATGGCACCAATGACGGTCAACCTCGTCGGTGACATCACTCAACCCCCCAGAACAGCCGATCCATCACCTGACGCGACAAGCGGGTCCGGCGACGGTAATCCTCCATCAACGACGACGATTCTCCCTTGCCATAGCCGAGGATCTCGGCCACTGCGGCGAACTCGCGGGCATCTGTCGGAATGCTGTCGGACGCGCGGCCGCGCAACAGCATGATCGCATTGCGGATCCGGCTGGCCATCACCCAGGCTTCGCGAAGAGCCGACGCGTCCGAGGCGGCGATGAGGCCGGCGTCGGCAGCGGCGGCAAGCGCACCCAGGGTGGTCGTCGAGCGCAGGGCCGGGACGTTGCCGGCGTGGCAGAGTTGCAGGAGCTGGACCACCCATTCGACGTCGCTCAACCCGCCCGGACCCAGCTTGGTGTGCCTGGACGGGTCACTGCCGCGCGGCATCCGCTCGGCCTCCATCCGGGCCTTGAGTTTGCGGATCTCGTTGAGCTGTCTGGAGGTGAGGCCGTCCACGGGGTAGCGCAGAGGGTCGATCTCGGCCAGCAGCGCGGCCGCCAGGTCGGGGTCGCCGGCCCCGGCCGAGGCACGCAGCAATGCCTGCGATTCCCAGGTCGAGGACCAGCGCCGGTAGTACGCCAGGTAGGAGCTGAGCGAACGGACGATCGGTCCGCCCTTGCCCTCGGGGCGGAGGTCGACGTCGATCTCCAGTGCCGGGTCGGGCCCGGGCGTGGCCAGCAGCGACCGCAACCTGCTCACCACTGCGGTGGCGATCCTCGTCGCGTCAGGCTGCTCGGAGTCCGCCACGACGAACATGGCATCGGCGTCGGAGGCGTACGACAACTCCTGCCCGCCCCAGCGCCCCATGGCGATCACAGCTATGCCAGGCACGTGTTCGTGACCGCGCGAGGCGACCTCGAGCGCCGCTTCGATGGTGGCCGTCGCCACGTCGGACAGTGCCGCGCCCAGCGCCTCCAAGTTGATCTCGCCCAGCAGGTCGGCCATCGCCAGACGCAGCAGTTCGCTGCGGCGGACGGCCCGGATCGCGCCGATCGCGGCGTCCTCAGCCTCGTGCCGACGGGCCGAGGTCACCATCTCGGCAAGGGTCTCGGCCAACGGACGCGGGCGCAGTCCCGCCGGGTCGCCCAGCAGCGCAGCGGTCTGGGGGGCGCGCATCAGCAGGTCCACGGCGTAGCGGCTGGACGCGAGGATCTTGGCCAGGTGCTCGGCCATCGCGTCCCCGTCCCGGAGCGCGCGCAGGTACCAGGGGGTGCCGCCGAGGGCCTCCGACACCTGCCGGAAGGCCAGAAGCCCATGGTCGGGATTGGGCCCGGCGGTGAACCAGCCCAGCATCGCCGGGAGGAGCTGGCGTTGGATCTCGGCTTGGCGGCTCATCCCGCGGCTGAGCGCCTCGATGTGGCGCAGAGCCGCCCTGGGGTCGCCGTAGCCGAGGGCCCGCAGCCGGGTCTCGGCCGCCTCCGAGGTCAGCCGGACGGCCTCGGACGGGATCCGCGCCACCGCCTCCAGCAGCGGGGAGTAGAACAGCCGTTGATGCAGGGCCAGGACGCGCCGGGTGGACTGGCGCCACAGGTGCATCAGTTCCTTGGTCTCGGCCAGGCCGAGGCTGCGAGCGAGCCACCGCTGGTTGACCTCGTCCTCGGGCATCAAGTGGGTACGCCGCAGCCGGTACAGCTGGATCCGGTGCTCCAGCAGCCGCTGCAGGCGATAGGCGGTGGCCAGGTCGAAGCCGTCCCCTCGTCCCACGTAGCCGTGGTCGACCAGGGCGGTCAGTGCTTCGAAAGTGCCGCGGAGCCGGAGCCGCTCGTCGGCGCGTCCGTGGACGAGCTGGAGCAGCTGGACGCTGAACTCGACGTCGCGCAGCCCACCGGCGCCCAGCTTGATTTCGTGGTTGGCCTCACGAGCCGGCAGGAGCGAGATCACCCGCCTGCGCATCGCCTGGGTCTCCGCGACGAATTGGGTGTTCTCCGCGACGCGCCACACCATCGGCCAGACCATGTCGACGAACTCCTGGGCGAGCGCCAAGTCGCCTGCCATCGGACGGGCCTTCAGCATCGCCTGGAACTCCCAGTTCTTGGCCCACTTCTCGTAGTAGGCGCGGTGGGAGGCCAGCGTGCGGACCAGGGGGCCCGCCTTGCCCTCGGGCCGCAGGGCCGCGTCGATCTGCCAGATCGTCCCGGCCGGAGTGTGCGCCGAACAGACCCGGGTGAGCGCCGAGGCCAGCTTGCCGCCCACGGTGACGGCCTGGGCTGTGGGGCAGAGCGGCGCGCCGGCATCGTCACAGGCGGGCTCGGCCAGGTACAGGACGTCGACGTCACTGACGTAGTTGAGTTCTCGCGCCCCGGTCTTGCCCAGCGCGACGATGCCGAGTCGGCACACCTGCCAGCCCGGCACCTCCCCGCGAGCGAGGGCGAGCGCGGCCTCGACCGTGGCGTCGGCGAGGTCGGCCAGCTCTCCGGCTATCTCTGGGAGGTCGGCCATCGCATCGGGGGCGGTCAGGTCGCGTGCCGCGATGCGAAGCAGCGCGCGGCGGTAGGCCAGGCGGAGCCGGTCGGACTCCTTCGGTTCGGCCACCGGCCGTCGCGATGCGGGATCGGCGCCGATCGCGGTCAGGAGTTCGGCGCGCAGTGCGGACGCGGAGCGGCGTCCGACATCACCGGCCAGGGCGTCGATGTCGGCCGGGTGCACGCTGAGGTGCTGGTTGAGCGCCACGCTGGCTCCGAGTACGCGAATCAGCCGCCGCGTCCAGACGGGGTTGGGCCACAGGGCGCCGAGGAGGTCCGGACGGGCCTGGACCAGCCGGTTGAGCCCTGCCAGTGCCAGGTCGGGGTCGGCGGTCGGAAGCAACTCCTCCACGACTCCGTCGCACTGCTCGCGAGAGGCGACGGCGTACCAGCTCTCGACGATGGCGACAGCCTTGGTCGGGTCCCCGAAGCCCCACCGGGCGAACCGGCCCTCCAGGGAATCGATCCGGGCCATGCCGCGATGCTAGCGTCTGGCGGGTGGGCAGGAAGCTGAGCGATTCCGATCTCGCCGCCCTGCGCGGCGCAATCGCGTCGCTGCGCCCCGAAGTTCCGCGAACCACCTTGTCAGAGGAAGTGACGGCCAGGGCCGTTCGGACCCTGTGCGCTTGGCTCGCCCAGCGCCACCCCGGCCGCGACATCGAGCTGCGGGTGCCTGGGTATGCGGCCGTACAACTCGGCTCAGGAGAGCGCGGCGCGCACACCAGGGGCACTCCGCCCAATGTGGTGGAGACCGACGCCCTCACCCTGCTCCGCTTGGCCGGTGGCGGGCTGGGCTGGGCTGACGCTGTCGCGGATCGCCGGGTCAGGGCATCGGGGACCCGCAGCGACCTGTCTCGACTGTGGCCGGTCGGCGACCTCCAGGCTCCCAGCGCACGGGGTGCCGGTCATGACGACCGAAGCTGAGCCCTCGGCCGCCCGGCGCTGAAAATCGTCGGACGCCGGTGCTAGCGTGCCGAGGCATGGGCACCGACCACCTCCACGAGCTGACCCCCGGCACCGGACCGCGGGTGCGACCCCGGGCGCACCTGAGCACCTCGGCCGACAGCCTGTCACTCAACGGCACTTGGCGATTCCACTACTCACCCGAGGCCTCACTGGCACCCGCCGACGCTTCCTCGGTCGAGCTCGACGACTCCCGCTGGCCGGAGATCCCGGTCCCGTCGCATTGGGTCCTGCAGGGGCGTCCCGAGTGGGGTCGACCGATCTACACCAATGTGGTCTACCCGTTCCCGGTCGACCCGCCGTTTGTTCCCGACGCCAATCCGACGGGCGACCACCGGCGCAGCTTCGAGGTGCCGGCCTCCTGGCTGGATTCCGGCCGGGTCTTCCTACGAACGGATGGAATCGAATCACTCGGGGTCGTCAGCCTGAACGGCAGCGAAGTCGGAGTCGTCCGAGGCAGCCGGCTGCGGCAGGAACTGGACGTCACCGACGCCTTGGTCCCCGGCCGGAACGTCCTCCACATCCGTGTGCACCAGTGGTCGGCGATGAGCTACCTGGAGGACCAGGACCAGTGGTGGCTCCCGGGCATCTTCCGCGACGTCAGCCTGCAGCACCGTCCCAACCGGGGCCTCGACGACGTGTGGTTGCGCGCCGACTACGACCCGGACACCGGGCACGGACTGCTGCACCCCGAGGTGACCGCCGAGACGGACGCGTTCCCGCTCCGGCTGCGTTGCGCCGAGTTGGGCCTGGACCGCGTCCTGGCACGGGAGGATCTCGCCCGACCCCTCGATGTGGGTCCGGTCGAACCCTGGAGCTGTGACGAGCCCCGGCTGTACCAGGTCTCGCTCGCGTCGACCGGCGAGACGGTGACGGTGGCCACCGGCTTCCGGCGGGTCGAGATCGACGGCGACCGCTGGCTGGTCAACCGACGCAGGCTCCGGATCCGTGGCGTGAACCGCCATGAATTCGACCCCGACCGTGGACGGGTGTACGACCACGCCGCGGTCCGCGAGGCGTTGCTGCTGATGAAGCGGCACAACATCAACGCGATCCGAACCAGTCACTATCCCCCGCACCCGGACTTCCTGGCCCTGACCGACGAACTCGGCTTCTGGGTGATCGACGAGTGCGACCTGGAGACCCACGGTTTCGAACTCGTCGGCTGGGCCCAGAACCCTTCCGACGATCCGGCGTGGCGCGACTGCTACCTCGATCGGGCCGAGCGGATGGTGGAGCGTGACAAGAACCACCCCAGCGTCATCTGCTGGTCGTTGGGCAACGAGGCCGGGACTGGTGGCAACCTGGCTGCGATGGCGGCGTGGATCTCGCGACGCGACCCGTCCCGTCCGATCCACTACGAGGGCGACCACGCCGGCGCTACACCGACCTGGTGTCGCGGATGTACCCCTCGGTGGAGGAACTCGACGACCTCGTGCACGGCCGGGGAGAGGCCCGCAGCGGCATCCCCGGACGCGCGGCGGCGCTGCGGAAGCGTCCGATCGTGCTGTGCGAGTACGTGCACGCCATGGGCAACGGCGCGGGTGGCATTGCCGAATACGAGGAAGCCTTCGCGGCGTTCCCGAGCATCCACGGCGGATTCGTCTGGGAATGGCGCGACCACGGCCTCCGCACCCACACCGGCGATGGCACCGAGTACTTCGGCTACGGCGGCGACTTCGGAGAGGAACTGCATGACGGCAGCTTCGTCTGCGACGGTCTGCTCCTGGCCGACGGCACTTCCACCCCGATGCTGTCGGAGTACGCCGCCCACGCCTCGCCGCTGAGGCTGGACCTCGCGTCCGACGGGGTGCGCTTGACGAACCTGCGCCACGCGGGCACCACCGAGGATGTCGTGGTGCGCTGGAGGCACGAGGTGGACGGCCGGCCCGCCGCCGACGGCGTCCTCGCGTTGGCTGCGGTGGCTCCGGGCGAGACCGCCTCGACGCCTGTGCCGCACGTCGACCTCACCGGCCCGGGCGAGCACTGGCTGCGAGTCGAAGCGACCGGAGCAGCTGGTTCGTGCGCGGCGGAGATGCTGCTGGCCGATCGTGCCAAGCCACTGCCGCGCGCGCCGCACACCGCGCCACGCTCAGACGGCGAGCGGCTCCTCCTGGGCGACGCCGAGTTCGACGCCCGCACGGGCCGGCTGCTTCGACTCGGCGAGCTCCCGCTGGCGGGTCCGCACGGCGAGCTGTGGCGGGCTCCGACGGAGAACGACCGGCTGACCACGTCCGGCTCCTACGAACTCGGCGACCCCGCCAGCACCCGCGGCATGGGCGTGCCGGGGCCATCGTCCGCGGAGAGGTGGCGCGCCGTGGGCCTGGACCGGCTGCACCCGCGCCTGATCCGGATGGACGTGACCGGCACCGGCCTGCGCGTGGTGCAGCGGATCGCGGCGGCCGGACGCGCCGAAGGTGTCCTGATGACCTTCGACTGGGGCTGGCTGGGCAACGAACTCTGCCTGCGAGTGGACGCAGAACCGACCGGACCCTGGACCACGACCTGGGGCAGGCTGGGTGTCCATCTGGGTCTGCCAACTGGCTACGCCCAAGCCGACTGGTTCGGCACCGGGCCCCTGGAGAACTACGCCGACAGCCGGGCGGCCGCGCACGTCGGCCGTTTCTCAGCCCCTATCGACGCGCTCGGCGTCCGGTATGCGGTGCCCCAGGAGACGGGCCACAGGGCCGCAATGCGGGAACTCCGCCTCAGCGGTCCGGGACTCCCCCTCCTGCTCATCCGCACCGAGCCGGTCAACGGCTTCCGTCCAGGGTTCTCCGTCGTCCGGCACGACGCCCACGAACTGGCCGCCGCACAGCATCAGCACGAACTCCCAGCCTCGCGGGCGACCCACCTGTACCTGGACTTGTTCCAGCACGGGCTTGGCTCGCGCTCCTGCGGTCCGGACGTCCGACCGGAGTACGCGCTCTGGCCACGGGCCGGCTCGATGACGGTGCGGTTCGCTACAGCGCCGGCAGGGAGTTCGCCAACTCCCACGGAGTGACCTGACCTCGGTAGGCCTCGTACTCGGCCTTCTTGTTGCGCAAGAAGAAGTCGAAGACGTGCTCACCGAGGGTGTCGGCCACGAGTTGGGAGTTCTCCATCACGTCGATGGCGTTGCCCAGGCTGCGGGGCAGCGGCTTGATGCCCAACGCTTGGCGCTGCCGGTCGGTCAGCGACCACACGTCGTCCTCGGCGCCCTCGGGCAACTCGTAGCCGTTCTCGATCCCCGCCAGTCCGGCGCTGAGCACCATGGCATAGGCCAGGTACGGGTTGGCCGCCGAGTCGATGGAGCGCACCTCGATCCTGGCCGAAGCGCCCTTGTTGGGCTTGTACATGGGCACTCGAACGAGGGCGGACCGGTTGTTCTGACCCCAACAGATGTAGCTGGGGGCCTCACCGCCGGAGATCAGCCGCTTGTAGGAGTTGACCCAGGGGTTGGTCACCGCGGTGATTTCGGCGGCATGCTTGAGCAGCCCCGCGATGAACTGCCGGGCCACCTTGGACAGGTGGTACTCAGCGCTGGCTTCGTAGAACGCGTTGCGGTCGCCCTCGAACAGCGAGACGTGGGTGTGCATGCCCGAACCGGGGTGGTCCGACAGCGGCTTGGGCATGAAGGAGGCGAACATGTCCATCATCACCGCGACCTCCTTGATCACCACCTTGAAGGTCATGATGTTGTCGGCCATCGTCAGCGCGTCCGCGTAGCGCAGGTCGATTTCCTGTTGACCGGGCCCGCCCTCGTGGTGGCTGAACTCCACCGAAATCCCCATCTGCTCCAACAGGGTGATCGCCTGGCGGCGGAAATCGGTGCTTGCGTTGCTGGTGGTGTGGTCGAAATAGCCGCTCTGGTCGGCCGGTACCGGCACCTCACCGGGCACGACCGGCTGCTTGAACAGGTAGAACTCGATCTCGGGGTGGGTGTAGAAGGTGAAGCCCATGTCCCCTGCTTTGCGCAACGCGCGCTTGAGGACGTAACGCGGATCGGCGAAGGACGCGGACCCGTCAGGCAGGCGGATGTCGCAGAACATCCGCGCGGTACCCTGGGACGTCCCGCGCCACGGCAGAAGTTGGAAAGTGGACGGGTCGGGGTGGGCCACCATGTCGGACTCGTAGACCCGGGCGAACCCCTGGATCGCAGACCCGTCGAACCCGATGCCCTCGGTGAACGCGCCTTCGAGCTCCGCGGGCGCGATGGCCACCGACTTCAGGAATCCCAACACGTCGGTGAACCACAGCCGGACGAATCGGACGTCCCTTTCCTCCATGGTCCGGAGCACGAATTCGGTCTGCTTGTCCATGGGCCAAGTCTGCCGCCGCGCATGTTTCAGTGGGGTTACAACGCGGCCGTGAAGGCCTACGGGCACAGGCCACGACGAGATCAGTGCCGAAACGGCCCCCAGCCTTCGGTGTCCGCCTTCTCGGCTTCCTCCTCGGCATCGTGGTAGCGCGGGTCCGTCTCCCAATCCTCGTTGCGCTCCGCCACCCGCTCCAGGGCGGCAGCCGCCTCGTCCCGGGTGGAGTAGGGCCCGAGCCTGGTCGCCGCCCGGCAGCCTTCATACGGCTCGATCGCCTGGTGGTCCAGGCAGTAGTACCACTGGCCCTCGCCCATCAGCCCTCCTTGGCCGTCTCTCTGCTGACACTATGATCGCGTCCGTGACAGCGATCAAGCCCTACCCGGTCTCCGCCCGGCGGCCGGTGCCGGCCGACATCGAGCGCCCGCACTATGTCGGCCGATCGGGTCCGGAGCGCTACAGCGGCCCCGATGTCCAGACCCCCGAGACGATCGAGAGGATGCGACTCGCCGGGCGGATCGCCGCCCAGGCCATGCAGGCTGCGGCCGAGGCGATCGCTCCCGGAGTCAGCACCGACGAGTTGGACCGGATCGCCCACGAGTTCATGCTCGACCACAGCGCCTATCCGTCCACTTTGGGCTACCGGGGCTTCCCGAAGTCCTGCTGCACCTCGATCAATGAGGTCATCTGCCACGGCATTCCGGACGCCCGACCGCTCGAGGACGGCGACCTGGTCAAGATCGACGTCACCGCCTTCATCGGCGGTGTCCACGGAGACAACTGCGGCACATTCTTCTGCGGGGAGGTCGACGAAGCGTCGCGCCTCCTCACCGGACGAACCCGGGAAGCACTGAACCGGGCGATTCGGGCCGTCCGTCCTGGACGAGCGGTCAATGTCATCGGACGGGTGATCGAGTCGTACGCCAAGCGCTTCGGCTACGGGGTCGTGCGCGACTACACCGGCCACGGGGTGCACAGCGCCTTCCATTCAGGGCTCGTCATCCCGCACTACGACGAGCCCCGGCACGACACGGTGATGGAACCCGGGATGACTTTCACCATCGAGCCGATGCTGACGCTGGGCGACTACCGCTCGCACCTGTGGTCGGACGGCTGGACGGTGGTCACCAACGACGGCAGCCGGTGCGCCCAGTTCGAGCACTCGATCGTAGTCACCGAGGACGGCGCGGAGATCCTCACCCTGCCCTGACCTGTGAAGGGGTGCCCCGAATGCTCACTCGATGGCCGAGTCTGAAGCGCCACTGGCCACGCCCGAGACGCCGCTGGTTGCACCTGGAACGTCTGTGGCTGAGCTCGAATCCACCATGCCCGAGCTCCAATCCACGATGGCTGAGCCTGACGAAGCCTCTCCTCGTGCTCCTCGCGCTCGCGCTGGCCGGCTGCTCCTCCCCCGTCACCGCACCCTCGACAGAGCTGACGCCGACCGTGAGCGGCTGGGATGAGCAGGAACCACCGACACCGTCACCGACTCCGACCCGGACGCCAACCGTCACCCCGACGCCGACCGCCACACCCAGCCCTTCCGAACCGGCCAGCCCCGAGCCGCGCCCCGACTCGCCCTGCCCGACCGAGACCCCGATCCGAAACGGCAGGATGTCCGCCGGCTTGCTCAGCATCGACGTACCAACTGGGTGGCGCTACGACGTGTGGCGGAACTTCGACTGGATCGACTGCCCAGCGATCCTCGACCTCCACATCGTCGACAGTTGGTACGCCGACCTGAAGCTGGGCCAGGCCACCACCTCCCGACCCACCCTGCGTATGCAGGCCGAGGATCTGGCCGCGGTGGCCACAGCGGACCTGTTCCCGCGGGGCGTGGTCGACGTCCGGCAAGCGCACAGCCGATCTGCTCGCGTCGACGGCCACGACGCCTGGTGGGTTCGCCGGGAGATCCGCGTCGAACTGGACAACCCGGTGATCACCGGCGACCGTTTGGACATCCTGATGGTGCAGGTGGCCCCCGGTCGACGCTCGATCTTCGTGGGCGTGGCCCCCTTGTGGGACAAGGCAGTTCAGGCGGACGTGGACCGGGCGCGAGGGTCCCTGCGGGTCGGGTGAAGGGGACGAGCCGGCCTGTAAGCCGGATTCTGT
>CAZPCM010000055.1:0-19346 GCA_964585085.1 uncultured Propionibacteriaceae bacterium | reverse complement strand
CGATCCCTGAGCCTGACGATCCCTGAGCCTGACGATCCCTGAGCCTGACGAAGGGATCACCTGATTCACCCGCGGCGGTAGGTGACCCGTCCCGCCCAGATCGTGGCCACTACGGGATCCGGCAAATCCCGCCCGTGGTAGGGGTTGTTGCGGGACTTGGACGCCGAGGCGTCCCGGTCGACGACGGCGCGGGCGGCGGGGTCGACCAGCACCAGGTTCGCCGGCTCCCCGATGGCCAACGGACGCCCCTGACCGGCTACGCGTCCGATGTGCGCCGGTGTGCTCGACATCCGCCTGACCAGGGTCGGCCAGTCCATCCGACCGGTGTTGACCATGACCTCCATGACCACGGCGAGGGCCTGTTCCAAGCCCAGCATCCCGGGCAGGGCGACGTCGAACGGGTGGTCCTTGTCCTCCCGGGCGTGCGGGGCGTGGTCGGTGCCGACCACGTCGATGGTGCCGTCGGCGAGCGCCTCCCGGACAGCCTCGAGGTGCTCGGAGGTCCGAAGCGGGGGATTGACTTTGAAGGTGGTGTCGAAGCCCTCCACCAGCGGAGTGTCCAGCAGGAGGTGGTGCGGGGTGACCTCCGCGGTGACGTCGATGCCGCGCTGCTTCGCCCAGCGGACGACGTCCACTCCCTCAGCGGTGGAGACGTGGCAGACGTGGATCCGCGAGCCGGTCAGTTCGGCGAGCTGGACGTCCCGGGCGATGATGATGGACTCCGCCTGTGCGGGCCAGCCCGGCAGGCCCAGCCTTCCGGAGATCTCCGACTCGTGGCAGCAGGCGGACGCGCCGGCCAGCCGGGTGTCCTGGGAGTGCTGTGCGATGACCCCGTCGAAGGCCTTGACATAGGTCAGAGCGCGCCGCATCAGCAGCGAGTCGCCCACACACCTGCCGTCGTCGGAGAAGACACGGACGTGGGCGCGGGACTTGGCCATCAGGCCAAGCTCGGCCAGTTCCTCACCAGCCAGGCCCTTCGTGATCGCACCGACCGGGACGACCTGGCAATGGCCGGTGCGCCGGCCCAGATCGGCGATGTGCTCAGCGGCCTCGGCGGTGTCGGTGACCGGGTTGGTGTTCGCCATCGCGTGGACGCAGGTGAAGCCGCCGCGGGCGGCGGCCATCGTCCCTGTCGCCACGGTTTCGGTGTCCTCGCGTCCGGGTTCTCGCAGGTGGGTATGGAGGTCGACCAGCCCGGGCAGCGCCAGGAGACCCTCGGCGTCGATCCGTTCGGCTTCGGCTCCCGCCTCGGCAGGATCCAGCAGCACCCCCTCACGCACAAAAAGGTCGCGCCGGGTGCCGTCGGCCATGGTGGCGCCTTTGATCAGGAGAGGTTTCACGGGGTGACTCCTTCGTCAGTGCCTCCGAGCAGGTGGTACAGGACGCTCATCCGGACGGCGACCCCTGCTGAGACCTGGTCGAGGATGAGCGAGTTGGCCGCGTCGGCGGCCGCACTGGAGATCTCCACGCCCCGGTTCATCGGGCCTGGGTGGCAGATCGCCGCACCGGGCTTCAGTCGGCTGAGCCGCTCCTCGGTCAGCCCGAATCCTTCCGAGTACTCCCGCGGCGTGGGGAAGAAGCCCCCGGACATCCGCTCGCGCTGCACCCGCAGCATCATCACGATGTCGACGTCCCCCACGACGGCGTCCAAGTCCGAGGTGACCTCGCAGCCCCACGTCTCAACTCCGGGGGGCAGCAGCGTCGGCGGGGCGACCAGCACCACCTGTGACCCCAGGGTGCGGTGCAGCAGCACGTTGCTGCGGACGACCCTCGAATGCAGCAGGTCGCCGACGATGGCGATCCGCTTGCCGGGCCAACCTTCAGCGCCGAGCCCGCGGAAGCGCCGGCGCATCGCGAACGCGTCGAGGAGGGCCTGGGTGGGGTGTTCGTGCTGCCCGTCACCGGCGTTGATCACCTGTGCCTTGACCCAGCCGGCGGCCTGGGCGACCGCGCCCGAGGACGGATGCCGGATCACGAAGCAATCCACGCCCATCGCGTCGAGGGTGAGCATCGTGTCGCGCATCGACTCGCCCTTGGAGACGGAGGAGCCCTTGGCCGAGACGTTGATGGTGTCCGCCGAGAGCCACTTGCCGGCGATCTCGAAGGAGCCGCGCGTCCGTGTGGAGTCCTCGAAGAACATGTTGATGATCGTTCGGCCACGCAGCGCCGGCAGCTTCTTGACCGGACGCGACTGCACCTGGTGCATCTCCTCGGCGAGATCGAGGATGCCGTTGATCTGGTCGAGGCTCAGATCAGCCGCGCTCAGCAGGTGCTTCACCGCTGGGCCCTCCTGGGACGGCTGATGGTGACCGCGTCACGGCCGTCGATCTCCGTCAGGTGCACATCGACGTGCTCGTCCGCTGCGGTGCGAAGGGACCGTCCGACGTGGTCCGCGGCGATGGGGAGCTCGCGGTGGCCACGGTCGACGAGGACGGCGAGCCGCACCGCGCGGGGACGGCCGAGGTCGCGCAGCGCATCGATCGCGGCCGCGACGGTGCGTCCCGAATAGAGCACGTCGTCGACCAGGACCACCACGGCTTCGTCGATGCTGCCCGGGACCGAGGTCCGTCCCACTGCGCGGGTGGGATTCGCCCGGAGATCGTCGCGGTACATGGTGATGTCGAGTTCGCCGAGCCGCACCGGGTACCCCTCGACCTGGGCGATGGCCTCGGCGAGCCTCCTGGCCAGGAACACGCCCCGGGTCGGGATTCCCAGCAGCAGCAGGTCATCGGCGCCCTTGTTCACCTCGAGGATCTCGTGAGCCATCCGAACGATCGCTCGGGCGAGCTCGGACTCGTCCACGATGACGCGGCCCGGGTCGAAGTGAGGTTGTGGATCAGGCAATGGGACGGTCACGCACGCGCTCCTCGGTTCAGGGACGCACCGTTGCGCGAGGTGAGACTCCGGCCGTCCTCGAAGCTGCAATCTAGCCCAGGTCCACTACCCTGAGGGCATGCTTCCACTCACCGTACAGGTGCTGCTGGAGACCCTGCCCGGGTGGCCAGCGGTTCCTGAGCCGACCCTGCTGGAACTCCTGGCGCTCATCCTCTTCATCCCCGGCGGGATCGCGCTGGCGTTCGTGGTGGCGTTCCTGGCGCCGAGTTGGCGCAAGTCCCACAGCTGACCCCACTGCCACCGGCCGGCCGGGACCACGCCAAAGCCGTGGGGCCGTTGGCCAGATGCGAGCGCCCAGATCCCTGGTCTAGTCGGTGGTCGCCTCCTGGCAACGAAGTGCACGTTCGGCGTCGTCGCGCCGCTCATCGATCTGGCGTGAGACCGCATCGCGCAGCGGCGTCCCGTGCCTCCACAGGTCCAGCAGGTTGAGCATGGCCCGATCTGCCAGCGGCTTTGGGAACAGCAGGCCGAGCACGTGCTGCCGGATCGCCGAACTGCGGCTCTCCCAGCCGTCCGTTCCGTTCGAGATCGCTTCGGCGACGTCGAGGTAGGAGCGGACATAGGGTGCCAGGACCTCATTCTGGTTGAGCTGCCAGAAGTTCAGGCAGATCTGGAAGTGCGTCTCGTTCGGGACCGAATCGTCGGTGGTCGCCAGCCGCCACGCCTCTGCCTTGGCGTCGGCCAGCGGCTGCGCCGCCCGAGCGCCCGCTGCCCGTTCGGCGCCGTGCGCGGTGTTGTCCCTGAGGGCCTCGGCGGCGATCTCAGCCTCTCCGAACACGCCGAGCCTGGCCAGCCGGGTCACGATCTGCCAGCGCAGGTCGGTATCCACCGCCAGCCCGGTCGGCACCTCCTCACCGGCGAGCCAGGCCTCCAGGACGGCGATTCCCGCGGCGTTCTCGACCGCCGCGATCAGCGCGCGCGCCAGGGCCAACTGATGATCGGAGGCGGGGACGGCGTCCTTGAGCAGGCGAGCCACGCCCGCGGCGAAGTGGTTGTTCAGGGGCTCCCTGGCGGCCCGCGGGGCGTAGTAGTCGATGGCGGTGCGGGCTTGGCCCAGGACCGTGCCCACCGCGGTCAGGTCCGTTTCCGCTGGGACGCCGCGCAGCGCCAGCGTGACGAAATCGGCTGCGGTCATCTCCGCGTCGCGGCACATGTCCCAGGTGGCCCCCCAACACAGGGCGCGGCTGAGCGGGTTGTCCAGTTCATGGATGTGGCCGACCAGCGTGGCCAGCGAGCCTTCGTCGAGCCGGATCTTGGCGTAGGTGAGGTCGTCATCGTTGATCAGGATCAGGTCGGGCCGGGGGACCCCGACGAGGTCGTCGATCTCGGTCACCTCCCCGGCGATATCGACCTCGACCCGATGCACCCGGTAGAGCTGGCTGGCACCGAGGTCGTACAGGCCGACGGCCAAACGGTGCCGACGAAGTGTGGGCCACTCCGGCAGTGCGGTCTGCCGGATCGCGAAATGCGTGAACCTGCCTTCGTCGTCGACCTCGACCTCGGCACGCAAGGTGTTGACGCCGCTGGTCTGCAGCCATTCGGCGGCGAAGTGCGACAGGTCGCGTCCGGATGACTCGGTCAGCGCGGTGAGCAGGTCGTCCAGGGTGGTGTTACCCCAGGCGTGGCGGGCGAAGTAGGTCCGGACTCCCGCGAGGAACTCGTCCTCGCCGACGAAGGCCACCAGTTGGCGGAGGGCGGAGGCCCCCTTGGCGTAGGTGATGCCGTCGAAGTTGAGCTCGACAGCTTCGAGGTCGACCATGTCCGCCGCGATCGGATGGGTGGAGGGCAACTGGTCCTGGCGGTACGCCCAGGTCTTGCGGTTGTTGGTGAAGGTCGCCCAGGGATCATCACCTGACCCACCGCCCGCCCGGATCTCGGCCTGGGCGAAGTGGGAGGCCCATTCGGCGAAGGACTCGTTGAGCCACAGGTCGTCCCACCACGTCATCGTGACCAGGTCTCCGAACCACATGTGAGCCAGTTCGTGGAGGATGGTGTTGTCCCTGGCTTCGTAGGACGCCCGGGTCATGCGGGACCGGAACAGGTACTCGTCACGGATGGTGACGCAGGCGGCGTTCTCCATCGCGCCGGCGTTGAACTCGGGGACGAAGATCTGTGCGTAGTCGTCGAACGGGTACGGCTGGCCGAAGTGCTGCTCGAAGACCGCGAAGCCCGCCTTGGTTGTGGCGAAGAGCCGCTCGGCATCAAGATGCTCCTTCACCGACTGCCGGCACGACAGCGACAGGGCGATGTCGCCTTCGCGACCCGGGTAGCTGTCGTGAACGGTGTGGAAGGAGCCCGCCACCAGGGCGGTGATGTAGCTGGAGATCGGCGGGGTGGCCATGAAGTCCCAACGTGCGAGCCCGTCACCGATCGGCGAGGGTGCCACTGCGGGCGAGTTGGACAAGACGGTCCACTCCAGGGGGGCGATCACCGACAGCTGAAAGGTGGCCTTCAGGTCGGGCTGTTCGAAGCAGGCGTAGACGCGCCGCGCGTCCGCCGTCTCCAGTTGCGTGTAGAGATAGGTCTGGCTGTCGACCGGGTCGACGAACCGGTGCAGACCCTCGCCGGTGCGGCTGTAGCGGCAGAGCGCGGTCACCACGGCCTCGTGTTCCCCCTCGGCGAGGGTGAGGTGGACGCGGTGGTCGGCGAAACTGCTCTCGGGAAGCGGCGCTCCGTCAAGCGTGGCCGCCAGGACGCGATCGGCGATCAGGTTGAGGTAGCTGTCGGCCGCCTCGCTGCTGAACCGCACCCGCGACGTGGACACGAAGGTCGCAGTCGGGTCGGCGTCGTTCGCATCGGGCACACGGCCTGACAGGTCCACCAGCACTTCGTAGCTGTGCGAGGTGATGACGGCCGCGCGTTCGGCGGCTTCGCTGCGGGTGATGTTGGCCGGATACATGGCGGTCCTCGCTGGCATGGGCGGACTGGGGTGACGGGGCTTGCCGGACTGCCGAGGCTACCTCGGGCGGGCGAGACCACTCAAGCACACCAGAGCCGGCAGGTGGTGAAATGGTGCCCGGCTCGCCGAGGGCTGACCGACCCGCGACTGCGGATCCCGGGCGGACAGGAGGACGCGGTCTGCGGACCGTCAGCGTCGGTGCGTCTCGTTCCTGGCCGGCAACGCGTCCGCTCCCGCCTGGGCTGCTTCCACGTCCTCACGCGTCGGCCGGGAGACGTCGCGGCTGCGCATCGCCCGATGGGGTGTCACCAGGCCGGAAATGCCGTCCCGGCCGAATCCTCGATCGATGTCCGCACGATCGCCACTGGCCATGGCTGCAGCGTAGACTCCGGACTTCGCCGAAACCAGGAGTGGGATGCCTGAGGGACACGTGATCCACCGCCTCGCGGCCGAGTTGGACCAGGCCTTCAGCGGTTGTGTGGTCGCTGTGTCGAGCCCTCAGGGCCGCTTTCCCGAAGCCGTTGACCTGGACGGAGCGGTCTTTCGCGGCGCCGAGGCCTACGGCAAGCACCTGTTCCTCAACTTCGGAACCGGTCGATTCGTGCATGTCCACCTGGGGCTGATCGGACGCTTTCGGCTGGTCGAGCCCGGGTCGCCGACCAGTCCACAGACGCTGCGGCTACGCCTTGAGAGCGACGGCGTGGCCGCGGAGTTGCGTGGACCGCAATGGTGTCGGCTGGTGGACGAGGACGAACGCGATCGGATCGTGGGTCAGCTCGGTCCTGATCCCCTGCGTCCGGAAGCGGACCCGGCCCGCGGCTGGACGGCGATCACCGGGTCTTCCCGTCCGATCGCCTCACTTCTGCTGGACCAGAAGGTGGCCGCTGGAGTCGGCAACATCTACCGGGTCGAGGTCCTGTTCCGCCGGCGGCTCCACCCGCAGACGCCCGGGCGGGAGGTGACGCGTGCGGCCTGGGGCAGGATCTGGTCCGACCTGGTCGAGCTCATGGCGCAGGGCGCCGCGCGGGGCCGGGCGGACACCGTCCGTCCCGAGCACGCCCCCGAAGTGACCGGACGGGAGCCGCGAGTCGATCGTCACGGCGGCGAGGTCTACGTCTACCGCCGCTCGGGTCTGCCCTGCCTGGTCTGCGGGCGTCCGGTGAGCGTCCGCACGTTCGAGGGACGCAGGCTCTATTGGTGCTCGCGATGCCAACGGCGCCGGTAAGGCTGTCCTGGGCCGACGGGCTCGTCGCCGTCGAGGCCGACGGTTCCGCGTCCCTGGAGGACGCCGACGGCGAGGTGGTGACCGTCCGGCTCACGGGGGTTCGTCCACTCGGCCTCACCTGTCGGGCCGATGACGAGGCAGAACACGAATACGCCGGAGCGCACCTGCGGATCTTCCAGCGCCATGCTGTCGGGGAGACCTGGCGCTGGCGTTGGGTGGTCGCCAACGAGACCGCCGACGCGGCGGAGGTCGACGTTCGGCTTGACCTGGCCTGCGCCCCGGGCTACGCAGCCTGGTGCTGGGCGGCCGGCGCGTCCGGCCTGATCGTGGTGGCACCAACTGAGCGGCAGGGCCCGGTTCTGGCCGTACGCCTCGATCAGGGTTGGTGGGGAATGCCTCCGCGAGACGAGCGCCGCCCCGGATCGCCCGATCCCGAAGGCTCGGGACGGCTGCGATTGGCGCCCCCGGAACTCACCCTCGACCCCGGCCGCCGGTGGGTCGTCTCGGCCACGGGGGAGTGGTTGACCGGCATCGACCAGGTGCTGGCGAAGTTGCCCGCCTGGATGCAGTGGCCCTACCTCGATGCTGATGAGCCGTGGGGGGCCGAGTTGGCCGATGTGGGGGTCACCGCCGATGACGCAGTCGAGTTGTACTTCGGACCCGAGACCGGACTGGTGTGGGTGACTGCTGAGCCGGGCAGTCACATCGTCGGGGTGCACGAGGGACGCGGCATCACCACCGTCGCGCTGGAGTGGGCGCGGCCGCTCGCCGAGGTCGCCGCCGCCGTGGGCTCCGACGCGTTGGATCCTGGGGGGTCGGCTCCCGACCCGGCTGTGGCGCTGTGCCTGCAGTACGCGCTCGACCAGGGCGCCATCTCGGCCGCGGGTGTCGATGACGTTCTGGACCTGGTGGACTGGACCGGTCACGACGGCCTCTTCGGGGTCGCCTTCGGGCTCCAGCGCGCCGTCCGTGACGGTGAGGCGGTCTCGGTCACCGAGGCGTTGCGGATCCTGGACCGGCTGCCGGCCACGATCGGCTTCGGGCGGGTGGTGATGCGGGCCTGGCTGGCCTGTGTGGCGACCGGTGTCGACGCTCGGCGGCGCTGCCTGGACCTGCTCGGCCGCCGCGCGACGGACGGGTTCGCCGCGCTGGAGAGTTCGCTCCTGCACTACCGAAGTCCTGACTCGGGCATGCCCGGGCTTGCCGGGCTGGTGAACCTGCTCGGCGGAGAACTGCCGGGCGAGCCGTACGCGATGTCCTGGGCCGAGCAGGCACGCCTGGTGGGGGTGCTGGACTTGTGCCCTGAGGAGTGGCCCGTGGCAGCCCTTGCCGCGGAGGTGGCCGGGAAGACTCGAACCCGGATCCTGTCTGCCTGGTCGGATGGACGGCTCGCCGATGCCGAGCCGATCGCCTGGCTGGTGCTGGGGACGGTCCACTGAGTTGGTGACGTGGTGTGTCCCAGGCGTACACTCGCCCAGGAATCCGGGGCGTGGCGTAGTGGCTAGCGCGCCTGCTTTGGGAGCAGGAGATCGCAGGTTCGAGTCCTGTCGCCCCGACGGGTCCTTCCGGCTGGTTGGTCGGGGCGGCCGGGCCAGGAGAGCTCGGCTAGTCTGGGCCCATCGCGGATGTAGCTCAATGGCAGAGCCCCAGCCTTCCAAGCTGGCCATGCGGGTTCGATTCCCGTCATCCGCTCCGGTTCTCACCCTTGCCCGGCCCGCTTCAGGCAAGTGAACGGACCCTCCTGGGCACAGCAAAGCTCCATCGCTGACTCGCGTGGAATACCGGTCCGAGCCTGAAGCGCGGTGCCCGCTTGAAAGCCGGTGAGGATGGGTACGCTGGCTTGATCCAAGGCAAGGAGTCGACCGGTGACGAAATCGCGAGTCCAGTGGGCCGACCTTCCGCCAGCGGCGCGCACCGCGATCGTGGTGGTCGGGGGACTCGACCTCGCGCTTCGAGCCTGCGCGTTGGTCGATCTGGCACGACGACCCGCGTCGGAGGTCAACGGTCCCAAGTCGGCGTGGGCCCTGGCGCTGAGCCTGGTCAACTCCGCCGGCGCAGTCCCGCTCACCTACCTGTTCCTCGGGCGTCGCCGAGGCGTCTGAGCCACCGAGCGACCCGTCGGCTCGGGACGACGCGGGGCGGCGGCCGGCAACCTGGCCGGAGGGCCGAGTGTGAACAGCCTGAGCGGGCTGGCTAGTATGACCGAGTCTGTCTACAGCCGATCAGGAGTCGTCCCTTGCCCAGCACTGTCGAGAAGTTGAGCCCCTCGCGGGTGAAGCTCACCGTTGAAATCCCGTTCGCCGACCTCAAGCCCTTCCTCGACAAGGCCTATCGGGAGATCGCCCAGCAGGTGACCATCCCCGGCTTCCGCAAGGGCAAAGTCCCGGCCGCGGTGATCGACCAGCGGTTCGGACGGGGAATGGTCCTGCAGGAGGCGATCAACGACGCCTTGTCCCCGGCCTACCAGAAGGCGCTCGGGGAGGCCCAGGTCGTTCCGCTCGGCGAACCCGAGATCGAGGTGACTCGGCTCGAGGACGGCAGTCTGGTCGAATTCACCGCCGACGTCGACGTCCGGCCCGACTTCGACATCCCGTCCTTCGCCAACCTGAGCGCCGTCGTGGACACGCTGCGGGACACCGACGCCGACGTGCAGGAGCGCATCGAGATCCTGCGGGCGCGCTTCGCCACCACCACCGAGGTGAGTCGTGCGGCGGCCGACGGCGACGTCGTCACCATCGACCTCGAGGGAAGCCGGGACGGCGAGGTTCTGCCCGACGCCACAGCGGAGAGCATCACCTACCGCATCGGTTCCGGCGGCATGCTGGACGGTCTGGACGAAGCCGTCCTCGGCCTCTCTGCGGGCGAGAGCGCCGAGTTCACCTCGACGTTGGTGGGCGGGCCGTTCGAGGGCGAGCCGGCCGACATCAAGGTGACCGTGACCAAGGTGAGCGAGCGGCACCTACCGGATGTCGACGACGACTTCGCCTCGATGGTGTCCGAGTTCGACACCGTGGAGGAGATGCGCGCAGACCTGGCCACCCGGGCCGCGGAACTGGCCCGTCTCGACCAGGCCGCGCAGGGCCGTGACCGCCTGCTGGAGGCGCTCATCGAGCGCACCGACTTCGAGGTGCCCGAGCGGGTCCTGAGCGCGTCCGTCGAGGCGCGGCGCAAGCAGGTGACCGAGCAGCTCGGACGGGCCGGCCTCAGCCTGGAACGCTATCTCGAACAGGCTCAGGAAGAGGCCCAGACCCCAGACGAGTTCTGGGCGGGACTGGCGGCCAACACCCTGCGCGGGCTGAAGGCTCAACTCATCCTCGACAAGATCGCCGACGACCGCGAGGTGGGCGTCGAGCAGGCCGACCTGAGCCAGTTGCTGCTCCGCAAGGCCGCCCAGAACAACACCTCCCCCGAGCAGGAGGCCCAGCACATGATGGAGCACGACCACATCGGGGAGTGGATGCAGGAGATCAGGCGCGACAAGGCCCTGGATCTGATCCTGGCCGAAGCCTCGGTCGTCGATGGCGACGGCAGCACCATCGTCCTGCGCGGCACCGCGCACCCGGTCGAGGACGACGCGGAGTAGGCCACACATGCCACGCCGCCCCAGAGGGGGCGGCGTGGCATTGTCTCAGAGGGGCTCCCCGGAGGACGCCGGCCTGGGGTTCGTCGCAAGCGCGCGTGCCCCGATGCGCCGACAGCGAACAGCGCCGACGACACGCCGGAATTGTCGTGGCCGCAGGGTAGGTTCGCACCGTGAACGAATACCGACCCCCCGTCAGCCGCGGCCCGTCCATGGCCGCAGGGATGAGCCCCGCAGGCATCAACGACTCGGTGTATCAGGCCCTACTGGCCAACCGGATCATCTTCCTCGGTTCAGAGGTCCGCGACGAGAACGCCAACGCGATCTGCGCGCAGATGCTGTTGCTCAACGCAGAGGACCCTGAGAAGGACATCTACCTCTACATCAACTCGCCCGGCGGCTCCGTGACGGCCGGCATGGCGATCTTCGACACCATGCAGTGGATCAGCAACGACGTCGCCACGGTCGCCATGGGCCTCGCGGCGAGCATGGGCCAGTTCCTGCTGAGCGCCGGCACCCCGGGCAAGCGGTACGCCTTGCCGCACGCGAAGATCATGATGCACCAGCCGTCCGGCGGCATCGGGGGTACGGCGTCCGACATCAAGATCCTGGCCGAGCAGATCATCCAGACCAAGAAGGAGATGGCTGAACTCATCGCCCAACACACGGGCAAGACCGTGGACCAGATCGAGACGGACTCCGACCGCGACCGCTGGTTCACCGCGCCCGAGGCCCTGGAGTACGGGTTCATCGACCACGTGTACACGCGGGCGGCCGACATCGCCTCCCCGGACGCCCCGAACCAGTGAGGAGCTTCGACATGAGCAACCCGATGCCGGGCGGGGTCGCCCCCGCCGGTCCGTCCCTGGATTACTACATCCCCCAGTGGGAGGAGCGGACCAGCTACGGGGTCCGCCGGGTCGACCCCTACACGAAGCTCTTCGAGGACCGGATCATCTTCCTCGGCACCCCGATCAGCGACGACATCGCCAACGCGGTCATGGCCCAACTCCTATGCCTGCAGTCGATGGACCCCGAACGTCAGATCAGCATGTACATCAACTCTCCGGGGGGATCCTTCACCGCCCTGACGGCGATCTACGACACCATGCGCTACATCAAGCCCGACGTTCAGACGGTCTGCCTGGGTCAGGCAGCCTCGGCGGCTGCCGTGCTGCTGGCCGCAGGGGCCAAAGGGAAGCGTCTGGCCTTGCCGAACAGCCGCATCCTGGTCCACCAGCCCGCGACCGAGGGCGGCTACGGACAGTCCTCCGACCTGGAGATCCAGGCCAGGGAGATTCTGCGGATCCGTTCGCTCATGGAGACGATGCTGGCCGACAACACCGGTCAGGACGTCGCCAAGGTCAGCCGTGACATCGAGCGGGACAAGTACCTCACCGCGGAGGAGGCCGTCGAGTACGGCATCGTGGACGACATCCTGACCTCCCTCAAGGATGTGCCACGCTGACCCGACCACGGTGCCGGGATCCCTGGTTGAACGGGGTGCGGCGGGCTAGTGTGACCAACACGACGGACTGAGGAAGGCGGCAACGTGGCACGTATCGGGGAGACGTCGGACCTGCTGAAGTGCTCGTTCTGCGGGAAGAGCCAGAAGCAGGTGAAGAAGCTCATCGCGGGTCCGGGTGTGTACATCTGCGACGAGTGCATCGATCTGTGTAACGAGATCATCGAGGAGGAGTTCGCCGAGACCCCGGATGTCGGACTCCTCGACGATCTGCCCAAGCCCAAGGAGATCTGCGCCTTCCTCGACTCCTACGTGATCGGGCAGGAGACCGCCAAGAAGGCCCTGTCTGTCGCGGTGTACAACCACTACAAACGGGTGCAGGCCCAGGCGGCCACTCCCGGACGGAGGGTGGCCGACGACGAACTGGTGGAACTGGGCAAGTCGAACATCCTGCTCATCGGCCCGACCGGCTGCGGGAAGACCTACCTCGCCCAGACCATGGCGCGGATGCTGAACGTCCCCTTCGCCATGGCGGACGCCACGGCGCTGACGGAGGCTGGCTATGTCGGTGAGGACGTGGAGAACATCCTGCTCAAGCTGATCCAGGCTGCCGACTTCGACGTCAAGAAGGCCGAAACGGGGATCATCTACATCGACGAGATCGACAAGGTCGCCCGCAAGTCGGAGAACCCGTCGATCACCCGCGACGTGTCCGGCGAGGGTGTCCAGCAGGCCCTGTTGAAGATCCTGGAAGGGACGACGGCGTCGGTTCCCCCGCAGGGGGGCCGAAAGCACCCGCACCAGGAATTCATCCAGATCGACACCACCAACATCCTCTTCATCGTCGGCGGCGCGGTCGCCGGCCTGGAAGAGATCATCAACACCCGGGTGGGCAAGCGGCCGCTGGGGTTCAACAACGACCCGGGCCTGCGCCGGGCGCCGTCGATGAACCCGTTCGAGGAGGTGCGGCCGGAGGACCTGCAGAAGTACGGGCTGATCCCCGAATTCATCGGACGCCTGCCCATGATCTCAACGGTCTCCTCGCTCGACGCCGACGCGCTGGTCCGCATCCTGGTCGAACCGAGGAACGCTCTCATCAAGCAGTTCCGCAAGCTGTTCGAACTCGACGGCGTCGACCTGGAGTTCACCCCGGAAGCCATCAGGGCGATCTCGGAGATGGCGCTCCAGCGCGGCATCGGCGCTCGCGGGTTGCGTTCCATCCTCGAAGAAATCCTGCTGAACGTGATGTACCACGTGCCCAGCGACGACGATGTCGCCCAGGTGCTGGTCAGCGCCGACGTGATCCGCGAAGGGGTCCCGCCGAGGCTGATCACCAGGTCCCAGTTGGTCAGGGCGGAACGGCGCGACAAGACCGCTTGATCGCTGAGTCCGCTCCGCCGGGACAAGACCGGCGGTCAGGCGGTGGGCCGGTAGGAGCCGAGGGGTCCCCTGGCGCTGCTCCAGGTCGGGCTCGCGGGTCGCTGGGACCACAACAGCCCGCGCGCCTGGGCGACTCCCACAGCCACGAGCCGGTCGTGCACGCCCAGTTTTCGATAGATGTTGCCCAGGTGCTTGTGCACCGTCCGGGGAGACAGCGACAGGCGGTGCGCGATCGACGTTGCCAGCAGCCCCTCGGCCAGCAGTTGCAGCACCTGCAGTTCACGGTCGGTCATGCGGAAGTCCTCGTCCGAAACCCGGCGCAGGGCCGTGGCGCGGGCCGCCTGCGGCCACAGCGCCGCGAGCGGGCGGCAGGCGCGCTCGAGCAGGTTCTTGTCATCGTTGTCAAAGGCCGCCTGTCGGGCGAAGGCCAGCACCCTGCCGAATCCTTCGGCGGGGATGGTGTCGTCCTGAGGGCGGATCAGGACGTAGACGACGTTGCCGAAACGGGGGTCCTCATCCATGGTCACATGGCGCTTGAGGTAGCCCTCGCCGTGACCGACCAGTCTCTGGAACAGGGGCGCAGCGGCCGCCCGCTCGGGGAAGCCGGCCATCAGCTCCGGGGCGGAATCGGGGTCCAAGTGAACGGAGATGGCCAGGTCGGCGTTGAGCGCCTCAGCAAGGTGGTCCACGACCGTCTGGTCGGGTGGCCGCCCGCTGTTGATGACTCCGATTGTCTCGGACAGCATGTCCAGCACTTTCGCCGCGGGATCGACGGCCACGCGTGCCCCCTTTCGGCAGGTTGCTGGGTCTCCATGATCGCCGGTCAGGCCCGAGTGTGCCAATCACGCCCGATGGCCGAGAAGGTCGAGTCGCCGCCCCGACGGCGATCGCCACCAGAGTTCGGGTTTTCTTGTCGAGCCCGGCGCGTTTGCATATAGTCGCTGCCACAAGCACCTGGAGTGTGACTGCCTGGCAGGCAAGACCTGAACCGCGAGTCTGACGCTACATCAAGGTTCAGGTCTGCTCGTTGTTGAGCCCGTCACGTTTCGAAACAGACAAAGGAGTTCCCATGGCCACTCGGCAAGTCGCGATCGCATCCTCGGTGGGCCTGCACGCCCGTCCCGCTTCCCTGTTCGTCCAGGCTGCAACAGCCACCGGACTGCCGGTCACCATCGCCAAAGAGGGCGGCAACCCGGTGGATGCCCGCAGCATTCTCATGGTGATGGCCCTTGGCGCCAAGAACGGCGAGGTTGTCACCCTGTCGGCTGACGGCGAGGGCGCCGAAGAGGCTCTGGACGGCCTCGTCGCGCTGCTCGCGCGCGATCTCGACGCGGAGTGACCTCTCGATGGACGAGGGGCTGCACACCACATTTCACGGAATCGGGGTCAGCGTCGGGACGGCCGTAGGGCCGCTCGTCCTCGTGACCCCGGCGCC
This sequence comes from uncultured Propionibacteriaceae bacterium, assembly GCA_964585085.1. Lineage (GTDB taxonomy): Bacteria > Actinomycetota > Actinomycetes > Propionibacteriales > Propionibacteriaceae > Propionicimonas. Next base: position 4,467 of record CAZPCM010000055.1, on the reverse strand, counting down.
GACAGCGCCGTCGGACGAACCGCCCACCACCGACGCGGCTGCGGCGTCCGCGGTTGTGCGGGGAGTCCTGAACGACGTGGCGACCGGCCTTGAGGCGAGGGCGGCTACCGCTGATGCCCACGCCAAGCCGATCCTCGAGGCCGGGGCCATGATGGCCCGCGACCCCGGGTTGGCGATGGGCATCGATGGCCAACTGGCGACCGGCAAGGGCCTCACCAACGCCGTCAGCGCGGCGGTCGAGGAGTACTGCGCCATGTTCGAGTCCCTCGGTGGCTACATGGCCGAGCGGGTGACGGACCTTCGGGATGTCCGGGATCGTGCGGTGGCACGGCTCCTCGGCCAGCCGGAGCCGGGCGTCCCCACCTTGACCCAGCCGAGCATCCTCGCTGCGCACGACCTCGCGCCGGCCGAGACAGCGACGTTGACCTCGGAGACCTGCCTCGGCATCATCACCGCGGCCGGGGGTCCGACCAGTCACACCGCGATTCTGGCCGCCCAGTTGGGCATCCCCGCGGTCGTCCAGGCAGTAGGAATCCTCGATGTCCCGTACGGGACGACTGTTGCCATCGACGGCGGTGTCGGGGAAATCACGGTCAACCCGACCGATAGCGAGAAGGCCCTGCTCGAGGAGCGCAAGCGGCGTCGCGCGGCCGCGCTGGCGGGCGGCACGGGCAATGGGGTGACGAAGGACGGTTACCCCGTGGCACTGCTGGCCAACATCGGCACCGCCGATGACGCCCGCAAGGCGGCGGCGCAGGCCGTCGAGGGCGTCGGCCTTTTCCGCACGGAGTTCCTCTTCCTCGATCGTGACACCGCCCCCACCGTGGAGGAGCAGACCAAGACCTACACCGAGGTGTTCCAAGCCTTCGGGGATCGCCGGGTCGTGGTTCGCACGCTGGACGCGGGCGCGGACAAGCCCTTGGCCTTCGCCGATCTCGGTCCGGAGGAGAATCCGGCCCTGGGTCGACGCGGGATCCGGCTCGGCATGATCCGCACCGATGTCCTCGACACCCAACTTGAGGCGCTGGCCGCTGCCTACAAGGCAACCGGGGCCGACGTCCGGGTGATGGCGCCGATGATCGCCACCCAGGCCGAAGCCGTGTGGTTCGCGGAGCGGGTGCGGGCGCTCGGGCTGCCGAAGGTCGGGGTCATGATCGAGGTCCCGGCGGCCGCGATCCGGTCCAAGGGCATCCTGTACCACGTCGATTTCGCCTCCCTGGGGACGAACGACCTGCAGCAATACACGATGGCCGCCGACCGGATGCAGGGCGAACTGGCTGAACTGCTCAACCCCTGGGAACCGGCGTTGCTCGACGTGGTGTCTCTGGCCTGCGAAGGCGGCCAGGCGATGGGCAAGCCCATCGGTGTGTGCGGCGAGGCCGGCGGCGATCCTGCGATGGCCCTGGTGCTCACCGGTCTCGGGGTGTCCAGCCTGTCGATGGCGCCGGGCAAGGTTCCCGGCGTGCGGACAGCCCTGTCGCTGCACACCCTGGCCGAATGCCAGCAAATGGCGGCGGCGGCTCGGGCGGCTTCGAATGCCAAGGAGGCCAAGGCGGCCGTTCTCGCCATGGCGGATCCGGTGCTGCTCGACCTGATCTGATCGTCCAGAACCAAGGGCCGGCCCTTCGTGTCACCGAGGGGCCGGCCCTTGGCGCGCGATGGTCGGTGTCAGCTACTTGCGCACAGCCCGCAGGGAGCCTTTGATCCCGCCTGACGCCAGCCCCGCCAGGCAGAGGATCTCCCGGTCGCCCGCCTGCTCCCAGGTCTGCCGGGTGGGCTGGAGGTAGGTCGCCCGGTACTTCGACTTGCCGGGGGCGATGCCCAGGAACGTCGCGAACTCGGCCGCGCAGAACGATTCGGCCTTGTCCTGGACGCTGCTGGCGCCGGGATAGCCTTCGCCCGCCAGTTCGGTCCGGGCGTAGGCTTCCCAGGCGTGTTCCTGGTCGCACGGAACCAGCGACAGCTTGTCGACGCTGCCATTGGTGATCGGTCCCGTGCAGTCCCCAACCTTCACCGCGAACGCATCGGTGGTGGCGGCCCGGGTCACCTGGCCCGCACTGTTCCGCGGCCCGGCCGGCGCACAACCCCCGGCCAGGACGCCGATCAGCACCAGGGCGGCAACGCCACGGGCGCGCACTGCTGCTAGCCGTTCCCCTGAGCCGACGTGTCGTCGAGCTCGACCAGCACCGATAGGGGGAAGTCCGAGGGTACCCAGACGATCTCGCCGACGAGCCGGCCGACCGCCCGCAGGTCGTCTTCGATGGCACGCAGCCGGGCCAGTTCCTCTGGAGGAGCGGAGAACTCCGCCCGGATCGCTGCGGTCTTCATCGACACCTTGGCCTGGGACTTGGCCCCACGGATCCCGATCAAGGCCGCCGCAACATCATCGAGCAGGGACGGGTCACCGTTGGACGGGAGTTCGTCCACGGAGGGCCACGCGGCAGTGTGGATCGAACCCCCCTGCCACCAGGACCACACCTCCTCGGTCACGTACGGCAAGAACGGCGCGAAGAGCCGCAGTTGCACCGACAGCGCCAGCCGCAGCGCAGCCAGGGCGGACCCGGCCGCCGCCGCGCCCTGGCCCCCGTACGCGCGTTCCTTGACCAGTTCGAGGTAGTCGTCACAGAACTGCCAGAAGAACTTCTCCGCGGCCTCGAGCGCGCTGGTGTAGTCGAAGGCGTCGAAGGCCGTGGTGGCCGCCTCGACCACCACGCGCAGCGCGGCGAGCATCGCCAGATCAGCCGGCTCGGTCACCGCTTCCACGCCCGAGGGACGTCCGCCCGGAATCTCGATGGAGAGAATGAACCGGCTCGCATTGAGGACCTTCATCGCAAGGCGGCGGCCGACCTTCATCTGGGTTTCGTCGAACGGTGAGTCCATCCCCGGCCGGGCCATGGCTGCGCGCCATCGCACCGCGTCCGCGCCGAAGCGGTCGAGGATGTCGGTGGGAACCACGACATTGCCCTTCGATTTGCTCATCTTCTTGCGGTCCGGGTCGGTGACGAAGCCGGAGATGGTGGCCCGGGCCCAGGGAAGCTGCCCGTGCTCGAGGTGAGAGCGCAAGACTCGGGAGAAGAGCCAGGTCCGGATGATGTCATGCGCCTGCGGCGCGAGGTCCATCGGGAAGGTCAATTGGAACAGGCCGGGGTCGGACTCCCAGCCGCACGCGATCTGGGGGGTCAGCGACGACGTCGCCCACGTATCCATCACGTCTGGATCGCCGATGAACCCGTCCGGCAGACCGCGCTGGGCCTCGGAGAACCCGGGAGGGCAGTCGTTGGCGGGATCCACCGGAAGCCGCTGCGCTTCCGCCAGGATGGGACGGCTGTAATCGGGTTCACCGTCGGCGTCCAGGGGGTACCACACCGGGAACGGGACGCCGAAGAACCGCTGGCGCGAGATCAACCAGTCGCCGTTGAGGCCGTTGACCCAGTTGCTGAAGCGGTGACGCATGTGCTCGGGCACCCAGCTGAGTTCGTCTCCGCGGCCCAGCAGCGCGGCCTTGAGGTCGTCGTCCCGTCCGCCGTTGCGGATGTACCACTGCCGGGTCGAGACGATCTCCAGCGGCTTGTCGCCCTTCTCGAAGAAGTTCGCCATCCGGGTCGTGGGCCGGGGGTTCCCGTCGAGATCGCCGGCCTCCCGGAGCAGCGCCACCATGGCTTCGCGGGCGCCGTAGGTGGTCTTGCCGGCCAACTGCTGGTATGGCTCGGTGTGCACCAGCCATGGCGGGGTATCGGCCTGCAACCGGCCGTCCCGGGTGAGCACGGTCCGCATCGGCAGGCGCAGCTCGCGCCACCATGCGACGTCGGTGAGGTCGCCGAACGTGCAGCACATCGCGATGCCTGCCCCCTTATCGGGCTCGGCGGCGTGATGGGCCAGGACTGGGATCTCGACACCGAACACCGGGGAGGTCACGGTAGTTCCGAACAGGTGGGCATAGCGGGCGTCGTCGGGGTGGGCGATCAGGGCACACACCGCCGGGATCAGTTCGGGCCGCGTGGTTTCGATGAAGATGGGCGCCTCGGGAGCGTGGAACGCCACCCGGTAGTAGTGGCCGGGGTATTCGCGAGCTTCAAGCTCCGCCTGGGCGACCGCGGTATGGAACGTCACGTCCCACAGCGTCGGGGCCTCGGACAGGTACGCCTCGCCCCGAGCGTGGTTGCGCAGGAAGGCCAGTTGGGCCACCCGCTGCGACTCCTCGGAGATGGTGGCGTACAGGGTGTCCCAGTCCACGCTCAGGCCCAGAGTGCGCCACAACGACTCGAAGACCTGCTCATCGACCGCAGTGAGCCGGTGGCACAGCTCGATGAAGTTCTTCCGGCTGATCGGCACCTGCCGCTTGGGATCGGGATTGGCCGGGGGCTCGAAGGCGGGGTCGTAGGGGATCGACGGGTCGCAGCGGACTCCGTAGTAGTTCTGCACCCGCCGCTCGGTGGGCAGGCCGTTGTCGTCCCAGCCCATCGGGTA
>CAZPCM010000054.1:0-19736 GCA_964585085.1 uncultured Propionibacteriaceae bacterium | reverse complement strand
CCCGCCGAGGTGCCGCCCCTGACCTCGGCCACGCTGGGCATCATGGCCACCCGAGGGACGGCTGACCCTTCCGTCAGCGCCTCGCCGGCACCCGCGTTGGAGCCGACGAGGGTGGCAGCGGCGGAGATGCAGGCCGCGTTGTCCGTCCCCCGTGGCACCCTTGCGGAGCGCCCCCATCCGAGGTGGGCCTTCGGGACCAAGCTCGCCTTGGGTGTCGTGGGGATTGCCTTGACGGTCACCGGGATCTCCATAGCGCTCGGCCAGGCTCAGGGCCAAGACAGCACTTCAGGATCGCTAGCCTCCAGCGGCGCCCCGGCAGCCTCGCCGACACAAGCTGCATTCAGCAAGACCACCTACGACCCTTATGTCGAACTGCTCTGCGACGGCGCCGGATTCAAGGCCATTTCCGTTGACGTCACCGACGGCCGCGTCACCGTCGAAGCGAGTCTGAAGTCCACCCTGAAGGACTCCCAAGCCGTGGACGTCGACTTCTGGACCAACGCTGACGACGCCTACGACTACTCGGCCTGGGTCTATGGAGATGGATCCGCTACTTTGTGGAAGGAGTCCGGCGACAAAGTCCAAGACATCGACGGATCCTTCGACGGCAAGCAGGTGACCATGCAGCTTCCGCTTTCGAAACTGAAGCCCCGACAAGCTCTGAGGGTCGTCGCGTGGTTGTGGGACGATACCGCGGCGGACGGGGAGGGCGACTTCATCGGTCAGTGCCCCGAATCTCCCCGAGTGATCGAGTGAGCTCGGATAGCCGTTCCACCAAGATCGCGACTGCACCTGAGTCCGTCGGCGTCAGCACGATCGTCGCCGACCCGGCCCCCCTGGGCTTCAGCCGCTTCCGCAGCGCGGCCGGGTCCACGTCCAGGCCGCGGACCTTGATCTCCAGAATTCCGAGCCCGCGTTCCCGCACCCCGGCCCGCAGGGTCCGCTCGTCGTAGGGCAGCACCTCCAGCACCGCGAAGGCAGTGGCCAGGGGCGTCTCCACAAGCACCGCCGAGCCCAGGTAACCGATCCCCGGCGACAACGCATGCCCGCCGACCACCTCGGCCAACTGCGCCAGCCCGCCGGCCCTTGTCACGGCGGGGTTCGGCTCATACAGGTACCGCTCGACCGGACCGACCAGGGGTTCGCGTCCGGGCTGCTCAACCCTGAACTCCAGCTCCTGCGGCAGGAGCAGTGCGGCCCTCGAACCGGGCACCCAGGCCGATGCGCCGGCCCACAGGGAGGCCTCGACGAGGTCGCCGTGGTCACTCACCCAGACCGCCGCCACACCGTCAGGGATGAGGCGCCAGGGCAGTCCGGGCCCGGCCTTGACGCAGGCCGGACGCTCCCCCCCCAGCAGTGCGGTGATGAATTCCCAACGCGGACGGAAGTCCGCCACCTGCCAGGTGCGTCCGCGGGCCGTCCGCCGGGCCGGGTCGGCGAACACCGCCATCCCGGGCGTGAGCAGACCGGGTACCACCTCCTCGGCGTCCCCGACGACGACCCGTCCGCGCTCACCCAGGTTGGCCTGGGCCAGCACCGCCGTCGCCGGGTCGATCTCGATGCCCACCACCTCCAAGCCGGCCTCGGCGAAGGCCATCGCGTCCGTCCCGATCCCGCAGCCGACGTCGAGGATCGCCGACCCCCCGGCCGCGGCGAACCGCTCGGCCCGCCAGCGAGCCACCGTGGGACGGGTGGCCTGTTCCAGGCCGTTTGGGGTGAACAGCATGCCCCGGGCCGCGTCGCCGAACTTGGCCACCGCCCGGCGCCGCAACGCCTCCTGGGACAGGACCGCCGCCGCCCGCTCTGGCGGGTAGCTCCGCCGCAGCGCCGCCGCGGCGGCCAGCGACGTCGGATCGGCCTGTGCGGCCGCCTCCTGCAACGCCTCGGCGGCTTCGGGGCCGGCCAGCCATCGGGCAGTCTGCTCGTCCATCGGCTCATTCCTTCTTCCCTGGCGCAGCCGCGCGGGTCACGGTCCTAGGCTGCCGCCATGAGGATCTTCGCGCGCACCCTCATGGTCGCCGGTGCGCTGGCCATCGCCACCGCTCTGGGCCTGCTTGTCTGGTCCTGGTGGCAGATGTATCAGCTGTTCATCATCGTCAGTTCCGGACGCAGCAAGGAGTTTGAGAACCCGTCGGCCGTGATGTGGCTCGCTGCGGGGCTGGCGGTCCTCGGCGGCTTCGTCGCCGGCCTGGGCGTGGGGATGCCGAAGACCAAGAAGCCGGTCGAGCCTTCGACCCCCACCGCGCAGCCCGAACAGCCCTGACCCTCAGCCCAGCCAGCGCTGCAGGATGAGACCGATCCCCCACAGTCCGGCGATGGCCAGCAGCGCCAGATAGGCCAGCACCAGCCGAGTGTCGCGCAGGTAGCACTTCGACCGGAGGAGCCCGGCGCGTCGAGCCTTGAGGTAGCCGGCGAACCCGACCGAGGCGAAGACCACAACCGCCAGCGGACCGAACAGCCAGCCCAGCACGGCGACGGTGGCGAAGATGCACAGCCGCAGCGGGTCGTACGGTTGCGCCGCTTCGGGCACACCCGCCTCCGACCCGGGCAGGAAGTCGGACGGCTTGGGCCCGCCCGCGATACGTACGGCGTCAGCCTCGGATTCGGACATGTCCACCTCACTGGGTCGGGGTCGTCGGGGATGCCGCGATGCTGAGCCGCTGGCGGCCCAGCTGCGGCCAGGCTTGGACGGCGCAGAACGGCGCGCACTGGTCGGCACCGGCGTCACTGCGGGTACCGACGTGGACGCAGCACTGGGTCAGTCTCTCCTCCAGCATGGTGGAGATGTCCTGGAACGGCTTGACGGTGATCCGCACCACCCTTTCGGCGAGCAACCGGCGCAACCGCTCGCGCTGGCCGGGCAGCGTGCCGCCGGCCAGGGTCGTCAGCGTCCCGATGCCGAGGTCACACTGGGTGCAGATGGTGCGCCACAGGTCGGTGGTCCGCGGACTGGTCAACGTCGCCTGCTCGCTAAGCAGATCGAGCATCGACTTCTTCATCAACTCCCGCAGGTGGGCCGGGATCTCGCGATCGGCGACCCGGTTGGCCAGCGTGTCCGGATCAAGCTCGAGCCAGCGCAGCAGTTCGTCGTGTCCGACCAGCGCGACCAGAGATCGCCAGCGTCCGGAGTCGTCGCGCAGCAGGTAGCCGACCGAGGCGCAGTGCGGGTGCGAGCAGGGCAGCGCAGTGAGATCGTGCCAGGAAACCAGCCCGCCGGTCTGCGCCTCGAGCCGGGCCAGCACCCCGGTGTGGGTCAGCCGATCGAGCGGGTCGATACCGTGGCCGCGTCCTGAGCCGAAGACCGGCTGGATGGCCACCCCACCCACGAACGGCGTGTCCAGGGCCTTCAGGACCACCTGGCCGATGTCGCCGTCATTGACGCCCAGCGCCGCGGTCATCACCAGCGTGGTGAACACCCCGGCAGACGACAGCCGAGAGATGGCGGCCTCCTTGAACCGGGTCAGGTCAGCGCCTCGATGGTGGACCGAGGCGGCCGGCGACGGCCCGTCGTACTGCAGGTACACCTCGACCCGGGCTCGATGCCGCGCGAGCAGAGCCACCAGATCGTCGTCGGAGGCCAGCAGCAGACCGTTGGTGTTCACCATGATCCGGATGATCGGACGGGCGACCAGTTCGTCCAGGAGTTCGGCGAGCCAGGGGTAGAGCGTCGGCTCGCCGCCGGACAGCATCAGCACATCGAGGCGCCCGCCCTCCCGCGACAGGCGCGCGTCCACGTTGGCGAGCACGGCCGCCAACGGCGCCACCCCCCGCAATTGCGGCCCCGACGAGGTGAAACAGGTCGGACAGCGCAGGTTGCAGTGCTCGATCACGTCCTCCAGCAGGATGCAGGTGTGCTGGGTCTGCATCGCCGGCAGGCCGTGGGCGTAGGCCTCCGGGATCGGACGGAAGTTCCCCTCGGAATCGGGCGCATGCCGCCTGGTCGGGGCCTGCCACTGCTCCAGGTAGCGCAGGATCTGCGGGTTCTCGTCGTAGAGCGTGCGGATCAGGCCGTGCCGCGGGCAGCCGCGTTCCAGCCACACTCGCTCGTCGGCGACCACCAGTCGCCCGGCCAAGCGGCGCACGTCGGCCAGCGGCGGATTCTCGGCGTGGCAGGACGGGCAGAACGCGGTCACGTAGCGGTGGATGCGGTCCCCGCGCAGCGGCTGCCCGGGGCCGAGCGCCGCCGGGCGCGTCACCGAAGGCCCCCCAAGGTGGCGATGAGCGCCAGGCACAGTCCGCCGAGGATGAGGATCGCCGACCCGACGAAGATCAACACCCCCGCGCCGGTGCGGCGGGTGGCCGGGTAGGCGGCCATCACTATCCCGGCGATGACAACAACGACCGGACCGCCCAGCAGCACGAGCATGCCGGTGTCGCTGGACGACAGGGCATTGGCTCCGAACCAGATCGTCACAGTGGCGAGCAGGCCGATGCCAAGCCCGAGCAGGATGGAGCCGCCGGAACGTGGCGCGGGACCGTCCGACCTGACCCCGCCGGGTGTCCAGAAGGGCCCTCTCGGCGGTGGGGCACCGGGGCTGGTCATGCATTGCTCCTTGTCAGCTCAGGGGAGGCGGCGTGAGTGCGGTCGGATTTCGGCCGCCAGATCCGTCGGACCCGCCAGGCCAGCAACGGGATGGTGACCAGAAGGAACCACTGCGGTCGGGTGAGCCCGAACCAGACCGCTTCGTTGGCCCGGACGAATTCGATGCCGAACCGGAACACTGCATAACCTGCCACGTAGCAGATGAACAGGTCACCCGGATGCGGCAGCCGGTCACGCATCCGCCACAGCCAGGCGAAGGCGAGCGCCTGAAAGACGATCTCGTAGGCGAAGGACGGATGCAGCCCCACCCCGGCCACGCCACCCACCGCGGCGGCCTGCTCCGGGGTGAGCACGACCCCCCACGGGCCGCCCGTGGGCGCGCCGGGAAGTTCGGTCAGCAGGCAGCCGACTCGTCCGATCGCCATGGCAAGCGCCACGGCAGGGGCGAACAGATCCCCGGTCGGAGCGGCATAACCGGTGATCCGCTTGCCCAGCAGCACCCCGGCCCACGCGCCGACGAGTCCGGCCAAGACACTGCGATTGCCGTCGGCCCACCACTGCAGCAGGGAGGCGTTGCGGGCGGGATCGAACTCCTGGAACCAGGTCCCCAACCGTGACGCCACAGCCCCCAGCGCCAGCGAGACGCCGGCGATGACCCACAGCCGGTCATCGGCGACCTTGCGGCGGCGGATCTCCCAGGTGAAGACCGCCAGCCCGGCGAGGATGCCCAGCGCCATCCACAGGCCGTGGATCAGCGGGTTCGCGGCCCAGGGCAGCCCGATCATGGCCGCTACCTTACGGGGCCGTCCCACTCCATGGTCGGCAAGGCGCCTTTGGTAGCCTTGGGAGGTGCCCGTCTTTGCTGCCGGAGTCAGTCATCACCACGTCGCATCCGACGCCGTGGCCACACTCTCGCGCCAGGCCGCCGATGTGCTCGCCCATCTCTCCTCGCGTGACACGGTCGCCGGCGTCGCCATCCTGGCCACCTGCAACCGGTTCGAGGTGTACGTCGACTCCCCCACGTTCCACGGCGCTGTCGAGATGATCCTGGACGCGGTGCGCGTGACGCACCCCGGCCTCGACGCCGAGGTGCTCGACGCCTTCGTGGTGTACGCCGGTCAGGGCGCGGTGGAGCACCTGTTCGAGGTCGCCAGCGGTCTGGACTCGATGGTGATCGGCGAGGCCGAAATCGCCGGGCAGGTCCGTGACGCGCTCGTGAAGGCCGACGCCACCACCAGCGCTGCGCTGCGCCGCCTCTTCCAGGACGCGCTGACCACCTCCAAGGCCGTCACCTCGCGCACCAACCTGGGCGCGGCGGGAAGGTCGATCGCCTCGGTGGGTCTCGACCTCGCCGGGCAGCGGATCGGAGCCTGGCCGGAAGCGAAGACGCTGGTCGTCGGCACGGGCAGCTACGCCCGTGTCGTGGTCGCCGAACTGGTCCGCCGCGGGACTCAACGCGTACGCGTCTACTCCGGAAGCGGCCGCGCGGAGCGTTTTGCGCAGAGCCATCCCGTCCAGCCCACAGAGGATCTGGCAGAGGCGCTGGCCTGGGCCGATCTGGTGGTGACCTGCAGCGGAACCGGCTCGGTTGTGCTGACCGCCGACACGGTGTCCCAGGCGCGACGCGGACTGCTGGACTTCCTGACGATCGTCGACCTGACAGCCGCGGGGGACGTCTCCCTCGAGACCGCCCAACTCCCCGACGTCGACCTGATCTCGCTGGACCGGATCGGGGAGCACGTCCCGTCCGAACAGGCGGCCGCGGTGCTGGACGCGCGCGACATCGTCAACCGCGCCGTCGTCACCTACCAACACCTGGAAGAGGGGCGCAGGGCCGTGCCTGCAGTGACCGCCATGCGAGCCCACGTGTCCCAGATCATCGAACGTGAGATCGACCTTGCCAGCGCGCAGCATTCACCAGAGGTGGCCGAGGCGGTCGCCCGGTCGCTGCGCCGGGTGTCCAACGCCCTCCTCCACGCCCCGTCGGTCAGAGCGGCCGAACTGGCCCGCACCGGCGGCCTGGACGACTACCGGCAGGCCCTGCACACCCTGTTCGGGATCGTGGTCGAGGCAGGTCAGTGATCCGCCTCGGCACCCGCGGCAGCCTGCTTGCCCGCACCCAGTCCGGCATCGTTGCCGACGCCATCACCCGGGTGACCGGCGAACCCTGCGAACTCGTGGCCATCCGGACCGAAGGCGACAACCTCAACGTTCCGCTGGATGCCCCCTCGCGTCCGGGGGCGTTCGTCTCGGCGCTGCGGGACGCCCTGCTGGCCGGCGAGGTCGACGTGGTGGTGCATTCGTTCAAGGACCTGCCCAGCGCACCGGTGGCGGAACTGAGGCTGGCCGCCGTGCCACCCCGGGAGGATTCGCGTGATGCCCTGGTGAGCCGCGGTTCCGGACTCGCCGAACTCCCGGCCGGTTCACGAGTCGGCACGTCCTCGCCGCGCCGCCGTGCCGCGGTGGCCAGGCTCCGTCCGGATCTGGACGTGGTGCCGCTGCGCGGCAACGTCGACACCAGACTGGCAAGGGTGGACGCCGGCGCGGTGGAGGCGGCGATCCTGGCCGCCGCCGGCTTGTCCCGGCTCGGCCGTACCGCCCGGATCACCGAGTACCTCGACCCGCTGGCGATGCTCCCAGCCCCAGCTCAGGGCGCCTTGGCGGTCGAGTGTCGCGATGACACGGCACGCTCGCTGGTCCCGACCAGGAGTGACAGCCTGGCGGACGCCCTCGCCACGCTCGACGACCCGACCGCCCGGGTGTGCGTCACGGCCGAACGAGCCGTCCTGCGTGGTATCGAGGCCGCCTGTACGACCGCCGTGGGCGCGCATGCCACCTGGCAGGAGGGGCGTCTCACGGTGACCGCCGAACTGAGCGACCATCGCGGGGTCGAGTACGCCCGGGCCGCCCGGTCCTGCGCGATGCCGTTCGCCGAACCCGGGGCCGCCGAGAACCTCGGGCTGCAGGTCGCCGAGGCGCTCCTGGGGGGTGGCGATGCTTGATCTTCGCCGCCCGGCCCCTGAGGCTTCGTCAGGCTCAGCCGTCGTCGGCCACACCGTCCCGGAGGCTTCGTCAAGCCCAGCCGACCACACGGCCCCTGAGCCTGACGAAGGGCCCACCAACGAGGCTTCGTCAAGCTCAGCCATCGCCACCCCACCGGCTCCTGAGGCTTCGTCAGGCTCAGCCATCGTCAATCTACGTGTCCCTGAGCCTTGGTCTGGCTCAGCCGTCGGCCTTCCCGCGGACCACCCGATGGCCTCCGGGCTCACCGCCTCCTCACCGCTCATCCGCGCCTATCGCGGCCAGCGCGTCCGACACCGTCCGATCTGGATGATGCGCCAGGCCGGACGGTCACTGCCGGAGTACCGCGCGCTGAGGGCCGGGACCGGGATGCTCCAGGCCTGCCTCGATCCTGCGATGGCCGCCGAGATCACCTGCCAACCGGTCCGTCGCCACCACGTGGACGCAGGCATCTTCTTCTCCGACATCGTCGTCCCGCTCAAGCTGGCCGGGGTCGACGTCGACATCGTCGCGGGCGTCGGGCCGGTGCTCTCGCATCCGGTGCGGTCGGCCCGCGACGTCGCCGGACTTCCTGAACTCGACCCGGCCGCCCTGGCCCCGATCACCGAGGCGGTCCGGCTCACCGTTGCCGAACTTGGCGCGACCCCCCTGATCGGGTTCGCGGGCGCTCCGTTCACGATCGCTTCCTACCTTGTCGAGGGTCGGCCGAGCCGCAGCTACGAACACACGCTGGCGATGATGTCGACCGAGCCGGATCTGTGGGACCGGTTGCTGTCCTGGGTGGCCAGAACTACCGGCACGTTCCTGCAGGCACAGGCCGTGGCCGGGGCCAGCGCCGTCCAACTCTTCGACTCCTGGGTCGGCGCGCTGACCGTCGCTCAGTACCGCACCCAGGCGATGCCGTACTCGGCCGCCGTCCTGGCCCGCGTGGCCGACCTGGGCGTGCCGCGGGTCCACTTCGGGACGCGTAGCGCTGATCACCTCGTCGCCATGCGGGACGCCGGCGCGGACGTGATGGGAGTGGACGCCCAGACCTCCCTGGAGGAGGCCAACCGCCGGCTGGGCGGGAGGACACCCTTGCAGGGCAACATCGATCCAGCGCTGCTGGCCGCGGAGTGGCCGGTCCTCGAAGCACACGTGCGCGACGTGCTGGCCAGCGGTCAGGGCGCCCCCGGGCATGTGGTCAACCTCGGCCACGGCGTCCCCCCCGGGACCGACCCGGACGTTCTGACCAGGATGGTCGAACTGGTCCATTCCCTCCCCGACGAGCAGGAGCGCCACGATGCCTAAGCCCGCAACCCACCCCGCCGGCATCGGCGCCGTTCGTCCGGTCAACTGGGCGTACTCGCGTGCCCCGATGATCGTGTACTGGGAGCTCACCAACGCCTGCGGGTTGGCCTGCCGGCACTGCCGCGCCACGGCGATGCCCGATCCGGCGCCCGGGGAACTCAGCACCGCCGAGGCGCTGCGGGTGCTCGACGACCTCGCCGGCTTCGGCAGCCCTCTACCGCATGTGGTGATGACGGGCGGCGACCCGCTCCGGCGGGCTGATCTGAAGCTGCTCATCGCCGAGGCGAATGCTCGCGGCATCGGGGTCTCGCTGGCGCCCGCCGTCACCGGACTGCTCACCTTCGAGCGGCTGGCCGAACTCGCCGCCGACGGGGTCCAGGCGATTTCGCTCAGCCTCGACGGCTCCGATGCGGACCGGCATGACGGACTGCGCGGGGTGGCGGGGACCTTCGACGCGACGATGACCGCACTGGGCTGGGCCGCCGAGCTCGGGCTGCCGGTCCAGGTGAACACCTTGGTCACCGCGACGACTGCCGCCGACCTGCCGGCGATCTACGAGCTGTTGTCGACCCGGACGCTGTTGCGCTGGAGCCTGTTCTTCCTGATCAGCGTCGGCCGCGGCACCGAGTTGACCGAGCTGACACCCGGCGAAGCAGAGAAGCTGATGGGCTGGCTGCTGCGGATCAGCCGTGAGGCGCCCTTCCAGGTCAAGACGACCGAGGCCACCCACTACCGGCGCATCGCAGCTCGGTCGCTTCAGCAGGCCGGGATGACCAGCGAACAGATCGAGAAGCATCCGATGGCCCGCGGCTTCGGCATTCGTGACGGCAACGGGATCGTGTTCATCTCGCACACCGGCGATGTCACCCCGTCGGGCTTCCTGCCGCTGGCCGTCGGCAACGTGCGCCAGACGCCGATCGTCGAGTTGTACCGCGAGCACCCCACGATGGTCGCGCTGCGCGAACCTTCCGGTTTCGCCGGGCGCTGCGGGATCTGCGAGTACAACCGGTGGTGCGGGGGATCACGCGCCCGCGCCTACGCCTGGACCGGGAACGCGCTGGAGTCTGATCCGCTCTGCCCGTACGTGCCACGGGGGGCCGACGCCCTCTCCGCCTTGTGAGCCGGGTCCTGGTCGTCGGCGGCGGCATTGCCGGGCTCGCCGCCGCCTGGGAAGCGTCGCAACGCGGCGCTGAGGTCATCGTTGCCGAGGCGTCCTCGGACTTGGGCGGAAAGGTGCGCACCGAGAACGTGGACGGGTTCACCGTCGAGCACGGACCTGACTCGTTCGTCTCCTACCGGCCGGCGGCGCTGGCGCTGATCGACGAAGTGGGAATGCGCGAGGAGGTCATCGAGATCTCCGGCGAGCGCACTGTCTTCTTGAGGTCACGGGGACGCCTGCACAAGCTGCCCGACGGCATGGGAATGGTGCTGCCGACCCGGCTCTGGCCGTTCGTCACCACCGGCATCCTCTCCTGGAGCGACAAGCTGCGCGCCGGGCTCGACCTGGTGCTTCCCCGACGGCTGAGCCCGGACGACGTGGCGATCGGCGCCTTCCTGCGTGCTCGGCTGGGGGACGGGATCGTTCGCCGGTTCGCCGACCCGATGATCGGCGGCATCTACGGCGCCGGCGTCGACCAGCTCAGCCTGGACGCGGTCCTGCCCAGCCTTCGCGAGAACGAACGCACCCATCGCAGCCTCATGCTGGCCAGCCTGGCCCAGGGCCGGGCACTGCGGTCGCGTCCCGGAGCTCTCACCCGGGGGCCGACTTCACCGTTCCGCTCGCTGCGCCGAGGCCTGGGGTCGCTGCCCGGCAGGCTGGCCGAGGTGCTGGCGGCGTCCGGCGTCCGCCTGCTGACGCGGACGAGTGTCGAGTCGCTGGAGTGGGACGGAATCCGGACCGCTGCCCTGGTCACCGACGGACGGCTGGACAGCCTTGATGCAGTCATCCTGGCCGGCGGTGCGGAGTCGTCGGCCAGGCTGCTCAGTGCCCACGTCCCGGTGGCTGCGCAGGCCCTGCGATCGATTCCGATGGCCAGTTCGACTGTTGTCAGCCTCGGCTACCCCATCGAGGCCTTCCCCGTGCCGCCGACCACCCACGGCTGGCTGGAGGCGGACCCAGCGCCGATCAGCGGGGTCACCGTGTCCTCGGCGAAGTGGGCCGGACGGGCCCCCTCCGGGAGCGTCCTGCTGCGTGCCTTCGTGCCCAGCCGGCTCGGCGCCATCGCCCAGGCGCCCGATGACGAATTGCTCGCCGCCGTCACCGCACACGTTGCGCTGGTCCTCCGGGTCGCCGGGCCTCCGTCGCTGGTCCGGATCAGCCGCTGGCCAGGCGTGATGCCGACCTACACCGTCGGCCACCCGACGAAGGTGGCTACTGTCGATGCCGCTCTGGCAGCCCGGCCCACCTGGCAGCTGGCCGGGTCGGCGTTGCGCGGGGTAGGCATCGGCGACTGCATCGCCGATGGCCGCCGCGCGGTCGAGGCCGCTGGGATCGGCTGACCACACCACCGGCGGGCGCCGTCCGCACCCGAGACGACCCGGTTCCGATCGCCCAAGGCATGGGATATGCGTCCCATCGACGCCGGGCGGGCCGACTTCTACCTTCGTGTCATCGGAATCACCCCTTGCGACAAGGAATCGAGCCAAGGAGTCCCAGTGCGAAGCCTCAAGACCCGGGCCGTCGGGACGTCAATCGGTTCGGCCGACGCGCCGTCCTCATGGACGAGCCGGTGTCGAACCGAACCGGATCGGCGATGAGGGTGTGAGCCGATCGTCGGATCGGCACCCGGGGGGTGGTGCCGATCCGGACCGGGCGGGGGCCGGCGCGAGCCGACCCCCGTTCGCTGCCCCGGCTGCTCGGACTTGTCGGCGCGACCGGGTAGGGTCGCCGCATGATTGAAGGAGCCACCCGCGTCCCCGCACGCGAGATCAATCAGA
The DNA here is from genome assembly GCA_964585085.1 of uncultured Propionibacteriaceae bacterium. Taxonomy (GTDB): domain Bacteria; phylum Actinomycetota; class Actinomycetes; order Propionibacteriales; family Propionibacteriaceae; genus Propionicimonas. The sequence goes on along the minus strand of CAZPCM010000054.1, from coordinate 7,945 downwards.
CCATCCGCTACACCTGCTGGACGGTATTCGCCCGCGCGGGCGGACCTCCCGCTGCCGACGCGATCCGGCAGTCGGTGGCCAAGCTCGGCCTGTCGGACGTGGCCGTGCGCGGCTTCTACGACGTCTCCGGGATGCGCGCGGACGCCGATCTGATGATCTGGCTCCACGGGCCCACCCCCGAGGACGTCCAGGCCGGGGTCCGTGAACTGCGCCGCGACCTGGGCAGCTCGGCCCGCCTGGTCTGGTCGGCGATGGGACTGCACCGTCCGGCCGAGTTCAACAAAGGGCACGTGCCCGCTTTCATGGCGGGGGCGCCGGCTCAGGAATGGCTCACCGTCTACCCGTTCGTCCGGTCGCGCCGGTGGTACCTCCTGCCGGAAGAGGAGCGCCGGGCCATGCTCGTCGAGCACGGGATGATGGGGCGGGCGTACCCAGCTGTCCTCAGCAACACCGTGGCCGCGTTCGCGCTGGGCGACTTCGAGTGGATCCTTGCCCTGGAGGCCCCCGTCCTGCACGATCTGGTCGACCTCATGCGGCACCTTCGCGCGTCCCAGGCGCGGCGGCACGTCCGGCTGGAGACACCGTTCTTCACCGGTCGACTGCTGGATTTCGATGAAGTCGCGGAGGTGCTCCGATGAGCTACGACGCCCTCGTCCTGCTCGGCTTCGGCGGGCCGGAGCACGTCGATGAGGTGGTGCCCTTCCTCGAGCGGGTGACCGCCGGACGGAACATCCCCACCGAACGCCTGATCGAGGTCGGGAGGCACTATCTGACCCTGGGCGGCGTCAGCCCGATCAACGCCCAGAACCGTGCGCTCCGAGCGGCCCTGGCCGAGCGCCTCGCCGCGCGTGGCATCGACGTCGAGTTCGTCCTGGCCAATCGCAACTCGGCGCCGTTCGTGGAGGACGTGATCGCTGACCTTGCGGCCAGAGGTCGCCGTCGCGTCCTGGCTCTGGCCACCAGCGCCTACAGCTCCTACTCCGGATGCCGGCAGTACCGCGAGGACCTGGGACGGGCCCTGGCCCGCCTGGGCGCCGGCACTCAGGTGACCGCTGTGAAGATCCCGCCCTTCCCCGCGCTGCCCGGGCTGATCGAGGCCAACATCGACCTGCTCGCCGGAGCGCTGCGCTCGGTGCCGGGGACGGGCGGCCTGCGGGTCATGTTCACCACGCACTCCATCCCTACCGCGATGTCGGCGTCCGCAGGCCCCGACGGCGCACGCCCCGACGGCGACCTCTACTCCGCCCAACACCGTCACGTCGCGACCACGGTGATCGCCGAGTCCGCACGCCTGGCCGGGCTGGGTTCTGCCCCGGCCTGGGAGTTGGTGTATCAGTCACGCAGCGGTGCTCCGCACATCCCCTGGCTGGAGCCGGACATCAACGACGCGATCACCTCCGCCGCCGCTGAGGGCGTCACCGGCGTGGTGATCGTCCCGATCGGCTTTCTCACCGATCACGTCGAAGTGATCTGGGATCTGGACACCCAGGCCCGGCAGACCGCCGAAGGCCTTGGGGTGACCACGATCCGGGTGCCGACCGTCGGCAGCCACCCGGCGTTCCTGGACTCGCTCGCCGACCTGGTGGTGCGACACCTGAACGACGCGGGACGGCCGTCCGGGCCCGGTGAGTTCTGCTTCGGCACCTGTTGCGCCAATCCGCACAGGGAGGCGCCGGCCGCTCCCGCGGTTCAGCTGGTCGAGTAGCTCCAGCCGACCGGCCGTCCGTCGGCGTAGGGCATGACGCCGTGGAAGACCTCGCCCGTGCCGAACACCAGCGGCAGGAAGTACCGATCGCCCTCCCACATCGGCAGGTCCGCCAGACGATCGAGTTCGATCCAGCGCAGCGGCCCGTCCGCGTTCGCCGCGGGCGGGTCGCCGGTGAACCGGTCGACCACGAAGATGAACCCGAACCAGTCCTCCCCGCTCGCGCCGAACCCCGGCCAGGAGATCGTCCCGCGCAGCCGCAAGCTGGTCGGCACGATCGACGCCTCCTCGGCGAGTTCTCGCCGGATGCACGCAATGACGTCCTCACCCGGCTCCAGCTTGCCGCCGAGGCCGTTGTACTTGCCCTGGTGCTGATCGCCGTCGCGGGTCCGCTCGACCATCAGCACCTTGAGTCCGTCCGGTGACAGGACGTAGGCCAGCGTGCCGATGACCGGGGTGAACATCACACCAGAACGGTCGAGACCGGCAGCCCGGAATCCGCGCCGATGTCCAGCGACGAAGGACGCAGACCGCGGGTCACCACCTCGGCGCCGAGCACCGCCATCATCGCCCCGTTGTCGGTGCACAGGCCCGGCCGCGGGCGGCGCAGCGTGATCCCGCGGTCCGCCGTCCGCTCCTCCAGCAGGGACCGCAGACGCGAGTTGGCCGCCACTCCCCCGCCGATGAGCAGATCAGAGGTGCCGAGGTACTCGCAGGCGTCCACGGCCTTCGCGGTCAGCACGTCGCAGACCGCCTCCTGGAACGACGCGGCCACATCGGCGACCGGCACGTCCAGTCCGTCGCGCCGCCGGGTCTCCACCCAGCGCGACACGGCTGTCTTCACCCCAGAGAACGAGTAGTCGAAGCGGTGCGCGACCAGGTCCTTCGAAGCGGTCAGCCCGCGCGGGAACCGGATCGCGTCCGGATCGCCGGAGTGGGCGATCCGGTCGATGACAGGGCCGCCCGGGTAGGCGAGTCCCAGCAGCCGGGCCACCTTGTCGTAAGCCTCCCCAGCGGCATCGTCAATGGTCGCGCCCAACTCGGCGATGTCACCGGTGATGTCCTTGACGGCCAGCAGCGAGGTGTGGCCGCCGGAGACCAGGAGGGCCGCGCAGGGCTCGGGCAGCGGACCGTGGTCGAGCAGATCGACCGCCACGTGCCCGACCAGGTGGTTCAGGCCGTACAGGGGCTTGTTGAGCGCGATGGCCAGGGCTTTGGCCGCCGCCAGCCCGACCACCAGCGCGCCCATCAGGCCCGGGCCGGCGGTGACGGCAACGCCGTCCAGTTCGGTCAGGTCGATGTCGGCCTTCTCGCAGGCGCGGCGCAGGGTCGGCACCAGGGCCTGCAGGTGCGCCCGGGAGGCGACTTCAGGGACCACGCCACCGAACCGGACGTGCAGCTCGACCGACGAGGCGACCTCGTTGGCGAGCAACTCGTGCCCTCGGACGATGCCCACGCCGGTCTCGTCGCAGGAGGACTCGATGCCGAGGATCAGGGGTCCGCTCATGCCCGGACCAGTCCCCATTCGTCGGCAACGCTCAGCCGCCGGCACATCACCAGGGCGTCCACGCCGGCCCCGTAGTAGTCGCTGCGCCGGGTCAGGGTCGCGAACCCGAGCCGCTCGTAGAGCCGGAGCGCGGAATCGTTGTCGGGACGCACCTCCAACAACATCCGGTCGGCGCCGACCGCGGCCGACCACTCGATCCCAGCTCGGACAAGCGCTGATGCGATGCCGCGTCCACGGGCGTCGGCGCGGACGATCACGCGGTGCAGGTCTGCCATGTCGGCCACGCAGCCAAACGTGGCCACCCCGACGAGTTCCCCCTCGGCGTCCCGGGCGGCTAGGACACAACGATCGTCGGCGGCCAGCTCTGAGGCCCAGGAGCCTTCGCTCCACTGTTCGGCCGCGACGAACGCCGCCCGTTCCAGGACGACGATGGCGGGCAGGTCACAGTCCCAGGCGTGAGTGATGATCATCGCTTCCTCAAGGTTGCCAGCCGCGGTTGCAGCAGGGTCGACTTCACGGTGGTGGGCACGTCCGCATCGGGACGCCGCAGGTACAGCGGCTCCAGCCCGGCCTCGGGCAGCCGGTCGGCGACAGCGGCCAGGTGCCCGGCGTCCAGGGTGTCGGGACCGGACGCGTCGACGCACGGCAGCGGGTAGAGCGCGGCGCCCGGGCCCACGGTCGGCAGTGCGGGGAGTTCGGTGGGGGCACTCACGAACGGCCCGGCAGCGCGCGTTCCGTCGGCGCGGTAGCGAGCCCAGTAGAGCTCTCTGCGGCGGGCATCCGCCGCGACGAGGAACTCCCCGGAGGGGGTGGCCAGTCCACTGAGGTACTGGGAGGCGAGCACGTCGAGGGAACACACCCCGCGAATCGGCAGACCCAGGCTCTCGGCGAGCACCGCGGCAGTGGCCACCCCGACCCGGAGCCCAGTGAACGGGCCCGGCCCGACACCCACGGCGATCGCGTCCAACTCGGCGACATCGACCCCGACCTCGGCCAGTACCCGCAGCACCAGCGGGGTCAGCTGCTCGGCGTGCGCGCGCCGATCCGCGACCAAGGCGGAGGCCGCGACGGCCCCATCGATCGCCACGCCGGCGCAGACGTCGGTCGAGGTGTCGATCCCCAGCACAACCCGGCTCATCGCAGCGCCTCCAACTGGTCGCGAACACCTTCCCAGCGCGGGCCGATCGGGGTGAGGAAAACGAGCCGGGTCTCGTCGGCCGGATCGAGGCTGCGCCGGATGTCCACGTCGAGGTGTTCGGCGGCCAGCCCTTCGGCGATCCCCGCACCCCATTCGACCAAGGTCACCGACGCGTCCAGGGAAACCTCCAGGTCGAGGTCCTCCAGCTCTGCGAACGACCCCAACCGGTAGGCGTCCACATGCACCAGCGCCGGACCGCCAGCTCGCGGGCGGTGCACGCGGGACAGCACGAAGGTCGGCGAGATGATCGAGCCGACCACGTGCAGGCCCTCTCCGAGGCCCTGCGCCAGCGTGGTCTTGCCGGCACCGAGGTCTCCAGAGGCGATCAGCAGGTCACCAGCGCGGACGATGCCCGCCAGGCGCCTCCCCAGTTCGCGCATGGCGTCCGCGGTTGGGACCTCGACGCTCACCGGAACCTGACGTCTCAGCCGCAGCGCCGTGCCGTGCCGGCCGACCTCGACGAACCCGTGGCGGCGCCACCAGGACACCACCGCGGGGAACTCGGCCCGGGCGGTCAGTTCGACGCTGCGCGTGCCGCGCCCGGCCAGGAGGTCCAAGGTCACCGCGACCATCGCCGAGGCGATCCCGAGGCGCTGGAACTGCGGACGCACCGAGACCCGGGTGATCGTCGACCCGGCGGGGTCCTCAGTGACGATGACGGTGCCGGCGGGCTCGTCACCGACCAGGGAGAGGACGCCAAAGCCGGAGGCCAACGCCGCGTTGACCGAAGCCGGGGTCTCCGCCAGCGCCGGCGGTGGCGGGTCCACCGGAGGACGGTGGACGAACGCGTCGCGGATCACCGCAACCAGGACACCCGGGTCGACCGACGCTGCATCCACCAGGCGCAACGCCCGGCCGTCGGGGAGCTCGGTCTCGGCCAGCAGGCTGTCCTGCGAGGGGACGGCAGGCGCCTCAGGACGCTGCGTGACCACCGTCTTCACCGCCACCTGCCCCTCCACAACGCCGGACGCGGAAACCGACCTCCGATTCTACCGGTTTCTCCGACCATGCCTTCCAGGCACAGACGAAGGTGCGCCGGGCCGAAGCCCGACGCACCTCGCGTCCGTTGAGTCAGAGCGCCTGACGCTCGGCCACCACCTTCACCACGTCGGCATACAACGGGTGATCGGCGGTGAGTCCGGTGACCTTCTCGGTGAAGGCCTCGGCGGATTCGCCGGCCAGGAGCCGCTGCAGTTCGACGGCCTCAGGATCGCTGTCGACATCGAACAGCAGCCCGGCACCGATCGCCTCCAGCAGCGCGTCGCGGGACATGCCCCGTTCGGCGAGTTGGGAAGCAGGGCTGATGAACCGCTCATTGCGACTCAGCTTCCGCAGCGGCGCCCGTCCCACCCGTTCCACCGTGTCGGGCAGGTACGGGTTGGCGAACCGTTTGAGGATCTTGGCCACGTAGGCGGCCTGGACCTCCGGATCGACGCCGTGCTTGGCGACGATCAGGGACGCCGTCTCAGCCAGCACCGCCGCCACCTTGGCCGCGATCGCCGGATCGGCGAGCGCGTCGGAGAGCTTGTGGACGCCCGCGGCGTAGCCGAACCACGCACTGGTGGCGTGGCCGGTGTTCACCGTGAACAACTTCCGCTCGATGTACGGCTCCAGGTCGTCGACCCAGGTGACTCCCGGGATGGTCGGCTCGGCGCCGCCGAAGGGAGTCCGGTCGATGGCCCACTCGAAGAAGTTCTCCACCGTCACGTCCAAGCCGGCGTTGGGATCCTGGTTGGGCACGATCCGATCGACAGCTGTGTTGGCGAAGATGGCCCGCTCGGCGAGGTCGTCGCCGAGGTAGCGCTTCGCGATCTCGCCGGCGAGGATGTCGGTTGCGTTGATCGCGTTCTCGCACGCCATGACCGCGATCCGCTCCGAACGGGGCGGCCGGGCAGCGATCCCGGCGGCGATCGCCGGGGCCACGAACTTCAGGATATGGGCGCCGACCGCCGTGGTGACAACGTCGGCTCCGGCGATCGCTTCGACCAGCGAGTCCAGCTCCTTGGCCGAATTGATCGCGGAGAACCCGCGGACCACGTGGGTCCGAGGGTCGTCTCCGACTTCGTGCACCTGGTACGAATCAGCTGCCTTCAGGCCCTCGATCAGGGCGTCGGCGACATCGGCGAACACCAGTTCGTAACCCGCCCCACTAAGGAGCAGGCCGACGAACCCGCGTCCGATGTTCCCCGCACCGAAGTGCACAGCCTTCATCAGCCGTTCACCTTCCCGAACGCGTCAGCGATGTCCTGCGGGGTCTGCGCGTCCTGCAGGGCCTCGACAGCGGCGTTGTCGAGGAAGACCTCGGCGATCTTGCTGAGCAGTTCCAGGTGCTCGTTGTTCGCCCCGGCGATGCCGATCACGAACTTCACCGGGTTCCCGTTCCACTCGATTCCGCCCGGGTACCGGACGACCGAGATCGCCGACCGCATGATCAGCCCCTTGGCCTCGTTCGTGCCGTGCGGGATGGCCAGGAAGTTGCCCATGTAGGTCGACACGGACCGCTCCCGGTCATGCATCGAACCGACGTAGCCCTGATCCACCGCGCCGGAGGCCACGAGCAGGGCGCCCGCCTCGTCGATGGCCGAGTCGCGATCGGTCGCCTTGCCGTTCATCACGATCGAGGACAGCTTGAGGATGGCGTTCGCGTCCTCGACCGGTGCCGCGACGGCCGCCGCCACCGCCCCAGCGGCCGCCACTGGGGCGGTCACGACAGGGGCGGGCTCAGCTTTTGGGGCAGCGTTCGCCGCCTTGACCATCTCGACGACCTCGTCGTACTTCGGGCTGGCCATGAAGTTGTCGACCGACACATGCACAGCCGACGGGGTCTTCTGCTTCGCTCGCTCGATGAGGTCCTGGTGGCTGACGACGATGTCGTAGGAGTCGGTCAGGTTGGCGATGGCCTGGTTGACAACCTTCACCTCATAACCGGCGGCTTGGATCTTCTTGCGCAGGACGGAGGCGCCCATCGCGGAGGAACCCATGCCCGCGTCACAAGCGAACACGATGTTCTTGATCGGGCCCATGGTCCCGCCGACGAGAGCGGCGGAGACCGACGACTTCTTGCCCTTGAGGGCTTCCATCTCCGCGGTGGCGGCGGCCAGGTCGTCCTCAGCCGGTTCCTTGGACAGACGCAGCAGGAAGGCCGCGACCAGGAAGGTCACGACAGCGGCGCCAAGAACCGCGATGGTCACGCCGAGGAAGCTCTCCGGAGGCGTCTGGGCGTACACGGCGAAGATCGAGCCGGGTGCTGCGGGTGCCCGCAGGCCGACCCCGAACATGACGTTGAGGAACACGCCCGTCATACCGCCGGCGATCATGGCCAGGATGAGGATCGGCTTCATCAGCACGTAAGGGAAGTAGATCTCGTGGATGCCGCCGAGGAAGTGGATGATCGCCGCGCCGGGGGCGGACGCCTTGGCGTTGCCCTTGCCGAAGACCATGTACGCGGTGAGGACACCCAGGCCGGGACCGGGGTTCGCTTCGAGCAGGAACAGCACCGACTTGCCGGCGGTCTTGGCCATCTCGATGCCGAGCG
>CAZPCM010000053.1:0-19890 GCA_964585085.1 uncultured Propionibacteriaceae bacterium | reverse complement strand
TACAGGTCGAGCGAGACCACCCCCTCCTGGATCCGCGCCCCGCCTCCTTCGTTGATGCCGATGATCGGGCAGCCGGTCTTGATGGCGAAGTCGATGATTTTCACGATCTTCTGGCCGTACACCTCTCCCAGAGCCCCGCCGAAGATCGTCACGTCCTGGGAGAACACGCAGACCGGGCGGCCGTGGATGGCGCCGACACCGGTGATCACCCCGTCGGTGTAGGGGCGCTTCTCGTCCATTCCGAACGCCTGGGACCGGTGCCGGGCGAACCGGTCGAACTCGGCGAAGCTGCCCTCGTCCAGAAGCGCGTGGATCCGCTCGCGGGCCGTCATCTTGCCCTGGGCGTGGACCTTCTCCACCGCCGCCGGGGCGCTGGGATGGAGGGCGGCCTCCCGCCGTTCGCCGAGGTCAGCCAGCTTTCCCGCGGTGCTGTGGACGTTGATCTTCATGGCTCGACCCTACCGACGCGGAACGCGGATGGGCAGGGTCGGCATAGGGTCGTGCCGTGGATCCTCTTGTTGACGCCGGGTGGCTGGCCGAACGCCTGTGCGCGCCCGGGAGCCTGTGGACGCGGATCAGCGCGGTCGCCTCCACGGCGTCGACCAACGCTGACGTGGCGGCCGCTGCCCGCTCAGGTGCGCCGGCGGGGACGGTGCTGATCGCCGACCACCAGAGCCGGGGACGTGGCAGGTTCGCGCGGGTCTGGCAGGCCCCGCCGGGCGATTCCGTCGCGATGTCGGTTCTGTTGCGTCCGGTCGGGGTGGAACCGGCCCGCTGGCTGTGGCTGCCGCTGCTGACAGGTCTGGCGGTGGCCGGCGGGTTGCGCGCCGCGGCGGGCGTCGACGCCGAGGTGAAGTGGCCCAACGACGTCCTGATCGGGGGCGGCAAGGTGTGCGGGATCCTGTCCGAACGTGTGGACACTCCGACCGGCCCCGCCGCGGTGATCGGGATGGGGATCAACACCCGGCTTCGCTCGGAGGACCTGCCGGTGCCGACAGCGACGTCGCTGGCCATCGCGGGCGCCGAGGTCGGGGCGACGTCTGTCGCGCTGGCGGTGCTCGGTCACCTTGAGCACTGGTACCGCCAGTGGCTGGCCGGGGGTGACCTCCGTGCGTCCTACGTCGATGTCTGCACCTCGATCGGACGGCCGGTGCGGGTCGTGGTCTCGCCCAGTGAGTCGGTGGTCGGAATCGCCGAGGCGGTGGACGCTCAGGGCCGGCTGGTCGTCAGAGTGGACGGGACGCCACGCGCCTTCGCCGCAGGCGACGTGCTCCACCTGCGCTGAACCGTCCGCTGCGGACCCCAGGGCGGCCTTCTTCGGCACGTGTGGGACGATGGAGGCCATGGGCCTGCCTCTGAAGCTTCTGGGCGAGAACGAGACCGTGATCCTGCACCTGCGCACGCACGCCAAGGCGCTGGTGCTGCCGGCGTTCCTGCTGGTGGTCACGGCGACCGCGTGCGGATTCGCGTTGGCCGTCCTGCCCGAGGACTGGCAGCCCTGGGGTTCCTGGGCGATCCTGCTCCTGACCTTCCTCATTCTGTCCGTCTGGGTGGTCACGCCGTTCCTGCGCTGGCTGACCACCACCTACACCCTGACCAACCGGCGCATCATCACCCGGCGCGGCATCATCACCAAGCGCGGCCACGACCTGCCGCTGACCCGGATCAACAACGCCGCCTACGAGCGCGGTCTTCTCGACCGGATCCTGGGCTGCGGCACGCTGGTTCTGACCACCGCCGCCGAGGAGCCGGTCACGCTGGAGGACATCCCTGACGTGGAGCGCGTCCACGTCGTCATGACCGAACTGCTGTTCAGCGGCGAGAACGGCGGCCGTCCGAAGGCGAAGGACGAGTGAGCGACTCGGCCGCCGGTACCGGCGCCATGCCGCTGCGCACCCAGTTGGTTCGCTTCGTGGCCACGGGCGGGATGTCCGCCGTGGTGGACTTCGGCCTGCTGGTGGTGCTCATGGCCGTCGGCCTGGGGCACACGCCGGCCAAGGCGCTCTCCTTCGTCGCCGGCACCACGACCGCGTACCTCATCAACCGCCGGTGGACTTTCCAGGCCGAGCCGTCGAAGCGACGTTTCGCAGCTGTCGTGGTCCTGTACGGGCTAACCTTCGCCCTCCAGGTCGGGTTGTTCGCGGTGCTGTTCCCCTGGGCGCTCGGGCTCACCGGCAGCGTGACCGCGGCCCAGGTGGTCGGGTTCGTGATCGCCCAGGGCGTGGCGACCACGGTCAACTTCATCGTCCAGCGGGGTCTCATCTTCCGCGGCTGAGCCGGATCGGGGCATCGGGAGTCGCCGTGCTGCGACGCAGAGCGCGCGAATTCCTTCACTCGATTGGTCGAAACGTCGCTGAGAGCCGTTTTCAGGCATCGAGTGCAGGTTTTTGGGCGCGTCGCGGCCCGGGCGACCTGCGCCGGTCAGAGCAGGGTCATCTCCTGTGGCTCGACGAGGACGCCGCTGGCCGTCGGCAGGTCACTCGGCATCACCCGGTAGACGCGCTGACCGGAGGCCTCGGCGACGAAGTTCACCGGGATCTGGTCGATGTAGTGGATCGCGGCCCCGTCATCGGCGGCGTATCCGCCGGGCAGGTCGCCCTCGGCGATCGCCTCGGTGTAGGCCGGTGCCCGTTCCGGCTCTCCGTCGAAATGCGGGCAGAAGCTCCCCTTGACCAGGCCCATCCCGCCCCTCCAGGGGCGCAGCCCTCCGAAGGAGTCGGTGATGCACCCCTCGTACCAGCAGGCCGCCCCAGCGGAGAGCCCGGCCAGGACCACGTCGCCGCGGGCGTAGCGGGCGCGCAGGGCGCGGTCGACCCCGTGGGCCTGCCACAGGGCCATCAGGTTGACGGTGTGACCGCCTCCGACGAGCACGATGTCGGCCTCGGCGATCCGCTCCACCGAGTCCGCCGAGCCTCCCCACAGGGTGAGCACCATCGTCCTCACGCCCAGGGTGCCGTAGGCCAGCAGGAACTTGTTGATGTACTGCGGGTCATCGGCTGATGCGGTGGGCGCGAAGCACACCAGCGGGCTCGACTTGCCCGACAACTCCAGCAGGTAGTGGTCCAGATTGGTGGGCGCCCCGAACGGTGACATCGAGAAGCCTCCGCCACCCATCGCGACGATGTGCGCAGTCATGTCCCCATCTTGGCAGAACGGGCCGATGGGGGCGTTCGGACGTTAGGCTCGGGTGCCGTGAGCCCAGGGGTAACGACGATCGGCATCATCGGCGGTGGCCAGCTGGCCCGGATGATGCACGCCGCGTCCATCGGACTGGGTGTGCGGATCGTCCTTCTCGCCGAGGGCCCGGACGTCTCGGCCGCGCAGGTCGTCCACAACGTCGATGTCGGCGATTACACCGATCCTGCCACCGTCAGGCGTTTCGCGAGCCGGTGTGATGTGCTCACCTTCGACCACGAGCACGTCCCGACGGCGATTCTTCGCGACCTCGAGGCCGACGGAGTGGCCGTGCGGCCGGGCCCGGAGGCGCTCGTCCATGCCCAGGACAAGGCGGTCATGCGCACGCGCCTGTCCGCGATGGGTGTGCCCTGTCCGGTGTACGAGTTCGTCGATTCGCCCGACCAGCTGGCTGACTTCGGACGCCGGCACGGCTGGCCGGTGATCGCGAAGACCTCCCGGGGCGGCTACGACGGCAAGGGCGTGTGGAGGCTGGACGGCCCCGCGGAAGCTGGTGACCCGTTCGCAGTCCCACTCCGTCCGGGCGTACGGATCATCGCCGAGGAGTACGTCGACTTCGCTCGCGAACTGAGCGCCCTGGTGGCCCGGCGGCCCGGAGGCCAGGCGGTGGCTTACCCCATCAGCGAGTCGGTCCAGACCGCGGGTATCTGCACCGCCACCCTCACTCCCGCCCCGTCGCTGGCCGAGGGGACAGCTCGCGCCTGCCAGGATCTGGCGCTACGGATCGCCGACGAGCTCGACGTCACCGGCATCCTGGCCGTCGAACTCATGCAGCGTCCGGACGGCTCGGTTCTGGTCAACGAACTCGCGATGCGGCCGCACAACACCGGGCACTGGAGCATCGACGGCGCGCTCACCTCCCAGTTCGAGAATCACCTGCGTGCGGTTGCCGACCTTCCCCTCGGATCGACCGAGCCGAGAGCGCCCTGGACGGTGATGGTGAACGTCCTGGGGGGATCCCGCGCCGACCTTTTCGACGGGCTTTCGGACTGCTTCGCCGAGGACCCGGCGCTGCGCGTCCAGCTGTACGGCAAGACCGTCGTCCCTGGTCGCAAGGTGGGCCATGTGACGACGCTCGGGGACGACCTCGACACCACGCGTGACCGCGCCTGGCGCGCTGCCCGCCACCTGATCGGAGACAACGGTGAGTGAACAACCCTTGGTAGGCATCGTGATGGGATCCGATTCCGACTGGCCGGTCATGCAGATGGCCGCCCAGGCCTGCGCCGAGTTCGGGGTCGCCTACGAGGCCGACGTGGTCTCCGCGCATCGGATGCCGGAGGACATGGTCGCCTACGGACGCAGCGCACACTCCCGTGGGCTCAAGGTGATCATCGCCGGGGCCGGCGGGGCGGCCCACCTGCCCGGCATGCTGGCGGCGTTGACCCCGCTGCCAGTGATCGGTGTGCCCGTTCCGCTGAAGTACCTCGACGGAATGGACTCGCTGCTGTCGATCGTGCAGATGCCGGCGGGGGTCCCGGTGGCGACCGTCGCGATCGGCAACGCCCGCAACGCCGGGCTGTTGGCCGTCCGCATCCTGTCGGTGGCCGACCCGTCCCTGGTGGAGGCCATGGTCGCCTTCCAGGACGGCCTCTGCGAGGCGGCACGGGCCAAAGGGGCGCTGGTCCGGGGCGCCTGAACCCGCCCGGCGGCGCGCCGAGCGGGAGCGTTGGTCCGGCATGGCAATACTGGAGGGCGAGCGATCACCGTCCACAGGAGAATCCAGCGTGGCCACCACCGATACGAAGCCCCAGGCGCTGGGGGCTCCCCGCGAGCGCAGCCAGGGCATTTCGTTGCGCCGTGCGCTGACCCTGATCGCGATGACGCTACTGATCCCGGGCTCGGCCCAGGTGGCTGCCGGCGGCCGGGGGATCGGACGCCTCGCCCTGCGGGTCTGGCTGGCCCTGCTCGGTCTGGGGCTGGTGATCGTCCTCCTGATGTTCACCTTCCGCGGCGTGGTGATCGGGGCCTACGCCAACCCGATCACGCTGACGGTCCTGCAGTGGGCGGTCCCGGTGCTCGGGTTCGCCTGGGCCCTGCTGGTGCTGGACGCGTGGCGCCTGGCCCGTCCGCGCTCCATGTCGAACCTCGGCCGCCTCTGGACCGGTGCGTTGGCGCTCGTCCTCGCCGTCACCATGGCGTCAGGATCCTGGGCCGCCTCGACCATGTTCGCCTCCCAGTCCAAGCTCATCGGGGAGGTCTTCACCGGTGGGGGTGAGACCGACGTCAAGCAGGGCCGCTACAACGTCCTGCTGCTCGGCGGCGACGCCGGGGCGGATCGGGTCGGCCTGCGTCCGGATTCGATGACCGTGGCCAGCATCGACGCCGAGACCGGGCGGACGGTGCTGTTCAGCCTGCCGCGCAACCTCCAGTGGGCGCCGTTCCCGGCCAGTTCGCCGTTGCACAAGAAGTACCCCAACGGCTTCTGGTGCGCCTCGCAGGAGTGCCTGCTCAACGCGGTGTACACCTTGGCCGAGAACAACAAGAAGCTGTTCCCGGGAGTGAAGTACCCCGGCGTCCAGGCCACCAAGGACGTGATCGCGGAGATCCTCGGCATCGAGATCAACTACTGGGCGATGATCGACCTGCACGGCTTCCAGGCGCTGATCGATGCGGTCGGCGGCATCAGGCTCGACATCGCCAAACGAGTGCCGATCGGCAGCCTGCACGGGCCCAAGGGCGTCTACGACTGGATCGAGCCTGGAAAGAACGTCAAGCTGGACGGCTTCCACGCGCTCTGGTTCGCCCGGTCGCGGGAGTACTCCAACGACTACGAGCGGATGATCCGGCAGAAGTGCGTGATGAACGCGATGCTCAAGCAGTTGAACCCCACGACGGTGCTGACGAAGTTCAACGCCATCGCCGAAGCCAGCGGCAAGGTCGTGGCGACCGACCTGCCGACCACCGAGATCGCAACCATGCTCGACCTGGCCATGAAGGGCAAGTCGCTGCCGATGGCCTCGGTGAGCTTCGCCCCGCCGCTGATCAAGCCGGTCAAGCCCGACTTCGCGTTCATCCGGCAGGTTGTCGCGGACCGGATCAAGGCCTCCGAGGCGCTGGACGCAGCGCCGCCGTCCCCGGCTGCCGGGTCGGCCCCGCCGAGCGCCCAGGCCTCGGCGCCGACGACAGGTTCAACGTCCCCGACGCCCAGCCCGAGCGCCACGAAGGGGGAGGTCGACAACCTCGACAGCATCTGCAAGGTCAGCAAGGACTCCTGAACGTCTCCGCGAGCAAGCGGTCCGGGCGTCCGCGCGTCAGAGGGTTCCCGAGCCCAGGATCGAGAAGACCTGGCGACCGATCTCGGCGCACAGTTCGCGTCCGGTCGCGAAGTCGGGGGTTCGGGTCATGATGCCCAGCAGGTAGTCCCGCCCCAGCCCGGTGAGGTGGCCCATCGAGTTCACCGCCCACAGCTTGTCGGTGGACTGGAACTGCACCCAGCCGTTCTTCATCGTGACGCTGACGCCCTTGGTCAGCGGGCTGCCCACGCCCCAGGTCTGCTCGGCGGTGACCTGGCCCATCAGGCCCAGCAGGAAGGTCCGCTCGTCGGAGGTGAGCGCCGGGGTGCCTTCAGTCAGGCGCCGCAGCAGGAGGACCTGGTCGGCCGGCGTGGTCCAGGTCCAGCTCCAGAAGTCCTTGTCGTCGCGGCGCGTGTGCGGCAGCTTCAACTCCTCGGCGAGCACCTGGTACGCCGGTGCGCCGCCGGCGTAGGCCCACAGCGCGTCGGCGGAGTCGTTGTCGGACAGCGTGATGGCCTTGCGGGCCTGGTCGCTGTGTTCGGCGCTGAGCGGTCCGCCGTCGGCGCGGGCCTTCCGCAGCGCCATGGCCACGATCATCGGCTTGGCCATGGACGCGCTCTGGCTGGAGTACTCGCCGTTGAACCCGTAGTCGCGTCCGCTTCGCAGGTCCCGCAGCGCGACTCCCAGCTTGTCGCTGCCGTCGGCGATGATCGTCATCACGGAGTCCAGTTGCTGGGTGATGGACCCGCTCGGGGACGCGGTGGGACGGGCGATCGTTGGTGTCGTGGAACATCCGGTCAACGCCAAGGTGCCGGCGATCAGTACCGATCTGCGGCTGAGTGCGGGATTCGACATGCGGGGGTCCGTTCTGCCGACGGAGATGTTCGGCGTCATCATGGCATGGGTTCGGTGATCCGCTCGCCGGCGGCCAGACGGGCCAGCGCGTCCGGGTCGATGTCGCCGTGGACCACCACTGCCGAGCCTCCCCCCAGAAGAGGGCGCAAAAGGGCGGCCGACAGGGTCTCCCACGCGGTCGTCGGCCTGACCAGGACTCGGCCCCGGGAGGGCGGCAGCGCGGCGACGGCCGCGTGGCTCAGTTCCCGCTCGGCGTCGATCCAGGCCAGAGCGTCCGGATCGGCGGGGACGACCCAGTGTGCGTCCGATTCGGCGAGGGCCTCGGTGGTGTAGTCGAGCACTCCGGACGGCAGGCCCGGCAGCCCGAGAGCAAGTGGATGCAGCGAGCAGGCGATGGTGGTGGTACCGCCGATCAGGCCCACCTCGTCCGGTCCGAGCACGGCGACCTCGGCCCCGGCCGCGCGGTGGCGGTCGACGGCGGCGTAGGCGCAGCCGTGCTGCCAGGCCGCCAGCGGCCAGATCAGGCTGACCCAGTGTCCGGGATGGTCCACCGACACCGGGCCGGCCACCACGCCCTCGCCCACCCCCAGGCCGGCCAGCAGGTTCGCGGTCTTGTCGACCCAGTTGGCGAAGCTGGTCGCGCTCAGCTCGACTCGTTCGGCCGCCTGGATGTCGTAGTAGGTCACCAGGGGAGCGGACCCGTGTACACGAACTCGGGCGGCCAGTCGGCCGGTGATGGTCTGGGTGAGTGGCACCAGGTCATCGTACGAGGGTGGTCTAGGCTCGACCTGTGCGTTACGTCGTGATCATGGCCGGCGGATCCGGCACCCGGTTGTGGCCGCTGTCGAGGAAGGGGACCCCGAAGCAGTTGCTGAAGCTGGTGGACGGCAAGAGCCTGCTGCGGATCGCCTTCGAGCGATCGCTGGCGTCCGTCCCGGCCGAGCGGGTGCTCGTGGTGACCGGCGCGGCCTACGCCGACCAGGTGGCGGCCGACCTCCCAGAACTCCCAGAAGCCAACATCCTGGGAGAACCCGTGGGCCGCGACTCGCTCAATGCCGTCGCCTGGCCGGCGGCCGTCCTGGCGCTGCGCGATCCGGACGCCGTCATCGCCCAGGTCACCGCCGATCAGGTCATCGAACCGGTGGACGTCTTCGTGGCCCGCCTGGATCAGGCCTTCCGGATCGCCGAGGCCGATCCGTCCGCCCTGGTCACGCTGGGCGTGGTGCCCACCTCCCCGCACACCGGGTACGGCTACCTGCACCGCGGTGAGCCTCTGCCTGGAATGACGGGCGCCTGCCGCGTCGTCGAGTTCGCCGAGAAGCCCGGACGTGAGGTGGCAGAGTCCTACCTGGCCAGCGGGGAGTACTGGTGGAACGCGGGCATGTTCGTCTGGCGCGCCACGACACTGCTGGATCAGTTGCGGTTGCTGCTGCCGCGCACCCACGCCGACATCACGGCCCTGGCCGCAGACCCGCGACGGCTGGCGGAGATCTTCCCCGGCCTGCACAAGACCTCGGTGGACTACGGGGTCATGGAGCCGGTGTCGCTGGGACGGGGGAGCGCTCACGTCGTGGCGGTCGGGCTGCCGGTCACCTGGCGCGACGTGGGCGGTTACGCCAGCCTTGCCGACGTTCTGGATCGGGATGCGGCCGGCAACGCTGTCGAAGGCAGGACCGTCGTGCGGGACAGCCACGGCAACATCGTCATCAACACCGACCGGGACACCGGCCTGGTCGCACTCCAGGGCGTGTGGAACATGGTCGTCGTCCGTACGCCGCAGGTGACCCTGGTCACGCCGGTCTCCGACGCCGAGCAGGTCAAAGACTTGCTGGCCGTGGTGATCGCCGAAGCCGGCCCCGAATTCGCCTGAGTCGACCGACAGGAGACAGCGTGATCGACAACGTCAAGCTCATCCGGGACCCGCAGGCCTGGGCGGCCGGGGCCCGGCGCATCCGTGAACCGCTGGCCTGGGCCGTGGTGGGCCTGGTGGCGGCCAACCTCATCCTCGGTGTGGTCCGTCTGGTGCTGCTGCTCTCCCTGGACAAGGTGCCGGTCTTTGCCGCCTTCCAGGAGATCGGCCTGTCGTTGATGCCGCTGTCACTGGTCCTGGCGCTGGTCGCCCTGGTGTGCAGTTGCCTCTTCTTGACCCCGGCCACGCCCCGCGCCTACCTGCTCACGCGCGTGTCGGCCTGGGTGCTCGCCATCGGCGTGGGCCTGGCTGTCGTGTGCATGCTGCTGGGGGTCGCGGCGTCGGCGAACGCGTTCACCGTGGTGCTGGAGATCTTCGGTGGACTGATCGACGTGCTGATCAAGGCGTTGGCCGCCGGTTCCCTGTGGGTGATTATCCGGGGGGTCGGCGCCGGTCGGATCGAGACCGCTCCGCCAGCCGAATCGCAGGGCGAGCGGGAGGCGCCGGTGACGACGGCGACGGAGGTTCCCACGGTGTGGAAGCGTGACGCCGCAGCTGGTGCGGTGTGGCGTACGGCGGACGAGGCCGCGGCCGGCTCTCCCGGCGCTGCGTCGATCGGGAGTCCTGGCCCTTCCCAGCCGAGTCCGGGCGCGGCGCCGGGTGTTGAGCCTGCTGGACGCTGGCGTCCGGTCGATCCGGAGACGGGTCGTGGCTCCGGTCGCGGTGAGGGGTTGACGAAACCTGAATAACAGGCATGTAATTCTCCTCAAGTAGTTCGCGGGGGGACGCGCGCGAACCGGTCGAGGAGGTGTCATGCAAGAGCTGCTCCTGGTGGTGACCGCAGAAGACGAGGGTGCTTTGGGCTGGCAGGAGCGTGCGTTGTGCGCCCAGACCGACCCGGAGGCGTTCTTCCCCGAGAAGGGCGGAAGCACTCGTGAGGCGAAGCGGGTTTGCCAGACCTGCGAGGTCCGCGGCGAGTGCTTGGATTACGCCCTGTCCAACGACGAGCGGTTCGGCATCTGGGGTGGCCTGAGCGAGCGCGAGCGCCGGCGTCTGAAGCGCCGCGCGATCTGAACCCTCGGTCCGCCCGGGACACGCTGAGCTGTGCCCGGACGCGTACGCTGGGGGGCCGGGGCCCACTGGGAAGGTCAGCGTGAGCGACAACACCGGCGACACTGAAGCCGACCTGTGGGCATGGCTGGACGAACCCGCTGACGAGGGAGTCGCGGACCCGGCGGCTTATCCGGTGTCGGCCTTCATCGTCAGTGCCCGCGGAGGGCGTTCGGCCCAGCGTTGCCGCGAAGCCGTGGACGCCGGACGGTTCGCGCCGGTGAGCGTCTCGGTTGTCGACCACGTGCCGCCGGACGCCGACGGCATCTGGCTGTGGATCCTGCCCGACACCTGCGAACCCACCGTGCAAGCGCTGGCCCAGCTGGTCGAACGGGTCCGGGCCCAGCCCGCCTCCGACGTGGTGGGCGCGCTGCTGGTCGAACCGCCGCGCCGCGGACCGGGCACGCTCGTCAGCGATTGGGCCGTGTCGATGACCGCCAACGGTCGGGTGTTGTCGGCTGTCGGCGCCGGAGAGCTGTTCCAGGGCCAGTTGGAGACCCGGCGAGCGCTCGGCGTCCCGGCTGCCGGAATGCTCGTCCGCGGTGACGTGTGGCGCGCCCTGGGCGGGTTCAACGAACTGTTGCCCGCGGCCTTGTGGGGGCTGGATTTCGGCTGGCGGGTCAACCTGGCCGGTGGCGTCGTGGTCGCCGACCCCAGGGCGCAGATAGTCGACCGGGGCGGGGCCGAGGATCCGGCACTGGTGCGCTCCGCGGCCCTTGCGATGACCGCGGCGCACAGCCCGAGGGGCCGACGCTGGCTGACCGCCGCGTGGCTCACCCTGGTCAGCCTGGCGGCGGCTCTGGGCTACCTCCTCGGCAAGGACATGGAACGGGCCGGTGACGAGTTCCGGGGATGGCTCGGCTGGCTCGGTGACGCTCGCCTGCGTCGATCGCTGGCCGCGTCCCTGGCCATGGTCCCGGTCACGGCCACCAGCCGCGCAGCCACCAGGGGGCTGTTGCCGCGGCCGGGCGCGGGGCTGCGACGGCAGGCGGATGAGCTCGCCGTGCGACTGGCCGAATGGGCCGAGACGTTCACCAGACGTGGCTCGGCTCCCGGACTGGACGAGCTCAGCGGTGACGATTCCGCAGGCCCAGGGCCCGGCCGGGGCCGGATGCCGATCCTGGCGGCCGGGGCGTCGACCATCCTTCTTCTGGCCGTGGTGGCCGGGCGAGGGCTGGTCGGAGCGGGCGCCCTCACCGGTCCGCAGCTGTTGCCGGCTCCGGCCACGGCCGGTGACTTCCTGGCCGGCTACATCGCGGCTGTTCCCGGCGCGACCGGCGCGAGCGGTCCTGGTTGGCTGGGGTTGGCGGGGCTGGCATCGCTGGTGACCGTTGGCAGCCCTGAGGTGCTGGTGAGCCTGGTGGTGCTGGGGTGCGTTCCCTTGGCCTGGCTGGCCGCGTACCGGCTGCTCCGGCAACTCCTCGACGACACCCGGATCGCCGCGCTGGCGGCTGCGGCCTACGCGCTGGCGCCCGTCCTCACCGGGGCGCTCAACCTGGGTCTTGTCGGTGTGGCGGCCTGGACGGTGCTGCTGCCTGTGGCCGGCTACGCGCTGTGGTGGTGGGCCGGGCCCGGACGTGGCACCTGGCGCGGAGCGGCCGCGGTGTCGCTGTGGCTGTTGCTGGCTTGCGCCCTCACCGGGGTGAGCTGGGTGGTGGCGCTCTGCGCGGCGGTGGTGGCCGGAGTCCGTGACCGGCGGCTGTGGCCGAAACTGGCTCTGGTGTTGGCCACGCCGCTGCTGCTGCTCGCCGGAAGCTGGGCGGGGACCCTGTTGCGCTATCCGGGACGGCTCCTGACCGGCATCGAGCCCTCCCTCGCGCCGTCCCTGGCGCCCGAGCCCTGGACGGTGGTGGTG
The DNA here is from genome assembly GCA_964585085.1 of uncultured Propionibacteriaceae bacterium. Classification (GTDB taxonomy): domain Bacteria; phylum Actinomycetota; class Actinomycetes; order Propionibacteriales; family Propionibacteriaceae; genus Propionicimonas. The sequence continues at coordinate 7,730 of CAZPCM010000053.1, read as the reverse complement.
GCTGCGACCGGCGGTTCCGCCGGCCCGCCGTGGTGGTTGTCGGTGCCGGTGGTCGGGGTGCTCTGGCTGGCCGCTCTGGCCGGCGCGTCGCGACGGCCGGGGGTGGCGTCGGCGGCCCTGGCCGCGGCCGGGGGCGCGGCGTCGGCCGCTCTGCTGCTCACCCGGCTGGTGGTCTGGGTGCCCCCGGGCGCGTGGGCCCGTCCGCAGGCCGGCGAGTGGGTGGTGGCGATGATTGGCGGGCTGGTGCTCGCCGCCGCCGTGGGACTGGACGGGCTCGGCGCCGAGCTCCGCGGCCGCTCGCTTGGTGCGCGGCACGTGGCCGCGCTGGCTCTGATGGCGACCGCGGTCGCGGCCGTGGCGACCGCTTCGGTGTGGTGGGTGCTGGCCGGCCAGACTGGGCTCTCCCGGGGACCGGTCGGAGGACTGCCGGCGTTCGTCAGGGAGGCGCAGGTCTCGGCCACCCCAGGGCGAACCTTCGCGCTCCAGGTGGCTGGCGACTCAGTCGGCTGGTCGTTGGTCGAGGGCGACTTCCCCCGGCTGGGTGACAGTGAACGGGGCCTGGTCGTCTCCGGTGATGCCCGCGCCATGGACACGGCGGCCTCTGTTGCCGCGAGGCTCGTCAGTGGCGCCGCTGACGAGGATCTGGCGGAGGACCTGGTCCGCCTCGGCGTCAGCCACCTCTGGCTGGGTGGGGGAGGGCCAGAGCTCAGGACCAGAATCGGTAACGTGCCAGGTCTGGGCGTCGGGACCGGCGACGCCGCGCAGATGGTCTGGCCGGTCCCCGACTCCGGCCTGGTGGTGGTGGAGTCCGCCGACGGGCGCACGGTGGTGGGGGACGGCAGCGACCTGGCCGCCGGGCCGGAAGGACGTCGTCTGGTTCTGTCCCAACCCGTCGACCCGCGCTGGGAGGCCACAGCCGGCGGCGTGCGCCTGGATCCTGTGGCGATGCCGGACGGCAGGCAGGCCTTCGACCTGGGTACCCGCGGCGGGCAGCTCGAGCTGGACCTGGTGGCGGACCCGTCGTGGTGGGCCTGGCTGCAACTCGTCGGGCTGCTCGCACTCGCCGTCTTGGCTGCGCCCGGAGTGCGGCGGAAGGCTCCGCAGACGCCGTCGCGTCGGGTGGAGGCCGCCGCGCCGCGTCGGGCCGCCGGGGGCAGGCCATGAAGCGCTGGGCCGTGCCGATGGCCGTCGCCGCCACGGTGACGGCAGCCGCAGTCGTCGCCACCCTGGCGCCGGCCCAGATGGCCCCACCCGCGCAGACGCCCGGCAGGACCTCCCGGGTGAGCTTGCTGTGCCCGTCCTTCCGGTCGCCCACCACGTCGGTGACCGTCGCCGCGGCCAGCACGGGGAGTGGCCTGCGAACGGCGCCGCTGTCGGCGCCGAGCAGGGCCGACGAGAAGAGCGGAGTCGCGCGGCTCGTCGACGCCGCAGAGCCGGTACGCGTGTCGGCGCCGAGCAGCGAGCCCTTGGGGGGTGTGACGGTCGCCTCCGCCGTCTCGGGGCCCGAGCGCGGCCTCTCGGCGGCCGGCTGCGCCGCGCCGCGCACCGAGCACTGGTTCACCGGGGTCGACGCGTCCCCTGCCGGTCAGGCGGACCTGGTCCTGGCCAACATGGACGCCGACCCGGCCGCAGTGGACGTGACACTCTGGTCGGCCGACGGCAGGCTCGCTGCGCCGGGATCACGTGGGCTGGTGGTGGCGGGCAATTCCGGGTCGACGGTGTCGCTGAGCCAGCTGGTCGACGTCACCACCCCGGTCAGCCTCCACGTGGAGACCTCACAGGGACGAGTGGTGGCCCTGGTGCGGCAGCGGCAGTGGCTAGGCACGACGCCGCTGGGCGCCGAGTGGGTAGCACCTGTCCCCGCGCCGGCTGCCCAGGTCGTCATCGCCGGAGTCCCCGAGGGCGCCGGGAGCCGCGAGTTGGTCATAGCCAACCCTGGGGAGCGGACGGCCGACGTCAGGATCGGCGTGCTCGGCACGTCCGGGCGGACCGAGATCGCCGGGCTTGAGGCGGCGAACCTCCCGCCGGGCGCCACCCGGGCGGTCGACCTGACCGCAGGCCTGGACGGTCAGGCTGCCGCGGTGCAGCTGGACTCCAGCCAGCCGGTCACCGCGGCCATCCGGCTGACCGGCCCGGGCGGGCCCGAGCGCAGCGATCCTGCGGTGCTCCCTGCGTCCTGGCCGTTGGGGCCGGACGCGTTGTGGCCGATCCCGGCACCCGAGGCCGCCGGTGTGGTCGTAGCGTTGGCCAACCCGGGATCAGCGGAGGCGACCGTCATCCTGACGGTCTCCAACGGGCTCGGCAAGCCTGGCGAGTCAGTGGAGGTGCGCGTGCCCGCGGGATCGAGCATCACGGCGCCGGTCGGGAAGACGCGGACGCCGGTGATCCGCTTGAAAACCGGTTCCTCGCCGGTGTACGCCGCGGCCGTGATCACCGCCGAAGTCGAGCGGATCCACGGACTCGCCGTGCTCGGTCTCGGCTCGGATGCAGTGTCGAGCCGGGTGCCGTCGGTGGTGTTCGACCCGCACGCGGGCGTGTGAGCCCGGCGGTGTCGCTTCAGTCCCAGTCGTCCTCGCCGGCCAATCCCTGCGGGTCGAGTTCGTCGGTGCCGATCCCCGTGATGGCGCTCAGCTGTTCGACGATGGTGCGATGCACGAGGACGCGAAGCGCCTTGCGGGTGGCGGTGCGGTGCTCGATCGGACGCCGGTAGAGCACGATCTGTCCGTTCTGCTGCGGCCGCGCGGCGATCGCCGCCGCCAGCGGCACCCGGTCGTGCTGCCAGCCGCCCAGCGACGAGGGCACGTCCTCAAAGCCCACGTCGATGCCGACCAACGCACGCGGGCAGGCGTGGTTGATCTGCTGCACCGAGAAGCGGACGCAGGCGGTGAAGATCTCCACCCTGCCGGTGCGCAGGCGCAGCGGCATCGGGGCGCCGGTCAGCGGGTTGGGCAGGGCCATCGGTCCGCGCAGCCCGCGTCCGTGACGGTCGCGGCGCTTGCTCATGCCCTCACCCTAACTCCCACGCGACACCGCCCCGCCTTCGACGGGCGTCGCGGAAGCCGGGGTAACGTGACCGCGTGATCAACCGGCGCTGTTCGCGGACCGCCTGCTCCTGCGCAGCGGTGGCCACGCTGACCTACGTCTACGCCGACTCCACCGCCGTGCTCGGGCCGCTGGCCCTGCGATCCGAGCCAGGCACCTACGACCTGTGCGTAGAGCACTCGAGGGGGCTCAGTGCCCCGCGCGGGTGGGAGGTGATCCGGCTGCCCGGCGACCTCAGCACCCCCCGGGCATCCGCCGACGACCTGATGGCGCTGGCCGACGCCGTCCGCCGGGCCGGGTTCGGCGTGGCCGAGCCGGAGTCGATCAACCCGCCCATCGCCCGGCGCAAGGGTCACCTGGCCGTGCTGGCGGACCCTGTCGACCCCGGCCGCTAGGCTTGCGCGGGTGATCCAGCCGCAGATCTTCAAGGCCAACGACATCCGCGGGCTCGTGGCGGGGTCCGCGCCACAGTGGGACGCCGACGGGGCTCGCGCCATCGGGGCGGCCTTCGTGGTCGCCTTCGGCCTGGCGGGCGGCGAGTTCGTGCTCGGACGAGACATGCGCCGAGGTGGTGACGAGCTCAGCCGGGCGTTCGCCGAGGGCGCGATGGGCCAGGGCGCGAGCGTGGTCGACGTCGGCCTGGCCAGCACCGACGAGCTGTGGTTCGCCTCGGGGCACCTTGGCCTGCCGGGCGTGATGTTCACCGCGTCGCACAACCCGGCCGGCTACAACGGGGTCAAGTTCTGCCGGGCAGGAGCGGCGCCCATCACCCCCGACCTGATGGCGAGGATTCGCGAGCTCGCCTTCACCAACCTGCCCCCCGTCGGTGTCCGGGGGACGTTGCGCGAGGTCGATGTCCTCACGGCCTACGCCGACCACCTGCACTCGCTGGTCGACCTGACCGGCCTTCGTCGGCTGAAGGTCGTGGTGGACGCCGGCAACGGCATGGCCGGGCACACCACGCCGGCCGTCCTCGGCCCCTTGGACCTGGAGGTCATCGGGCTGTTCACCGACCTCGACGGCACCTTCCCCAACCATCCGCCGAACCCGCTGGAGCCTGAGAACCTCGTCGACGCACAGCGCGCCGTCCGTGAGCACCGGGCCGACCTGGCACTGGTTTTCGACGGCGACGCCGACCGCTGCTTCATCATCGACGAAAAGGGCGAGGTGGTCAGCCCGTCGATCGTGACCGCGCTGATCGCGCAACAGGAACTGCTTCGGGAGCCGGGGGCGGCCATCGTGGTCAATACGATCACCTCGCGGGCGGTCGCGGAGGTCGTCGAGGCGGCCGGCGGCCGCGTCGTCGTCGGCCCGGTCGGGCACACCTACCTCAAGGCCCTGATGGCCGAGCACCACGCGATCTTCGGCGGCGAACACTCCGCTCACTACTACTTCAGAGACTTCTGGGGAGCCGACACCGGCATGCTGGCCGGCCTGCATGTGCTGGCCCTGCTCGGCCGCGCCGACAAGCCCATGTCCGCCCTGGGTGCGGACCTGCCGCGTTACGCCTCCTCCGGCGAGATCAACGCCTCAGTCACCGATCCCCGGGCGGTGATGGCAGAGGTCGAAGCGGCCATGGCCGGACGCGGGGCGAGCGACTGGGTGGACGGGCTGACCATCCGCGGCGACGATTGGTGGGTGAGCGTACGGATGTCGAACACCGAGCCCCTGTTGCGGCTCAATGTCGAGGCCCGCGACCCTGAGCTGATGGCGGCGCTGCGCGACGAGGCTCTTGCGATCATCCGAAAGGAGCGGTGATGACCGATCTTCCGGCCGATGTGCTGGCCTTTCTGGTGTGTCCGTCCTGCCATACTGGGCTGGCGTGGGACTACGAGGCTTCTGAACTCGTCTGCGGGAATCCCAATTGCGCGTTGGCCTACCCGGTTCGCGGCGGTATCCCCGTCCTGCTCGTCGACGAGGCGCGGCGCCCCGGCGTCACCGCAGGCTGACCCGTCGTGGAGATGTACGACTTCGACGATGCGCGGCTGGAGGATCCCGGCGTGCTGCGCGCGGCAGACCCGCTGCTGCGCCCGCTCGCGGAGGCCGGCGCGAGGCTCCGGCGAGCCGCCACCCTGGCCGAGGGGCCGCTGGCCGGGCTGGTCGACACCACGCGGCCGCGCGCGGTGATCGCCTTCGGCCCGGAGTCGCGGCTTCTGCGCGCCGTCCTGGAGCCGACCTGTCCCGTCCCCTTCGTCGCCTGGCCGGGTCTGGGCCTGCCGGGCTGGGTCGGGCCGTTGGACATCGTGGTGGTCATGGGCGGCGGGGGACGGGTATCGCTGGCCGCCGCGTTCGAGGCCGTCCGGCGCGGTTCGCGGCTGCTGGTGGCGGCTCGGCTCGACTCCGAACTCGCCAGGCGTGCGGCCTCCAGGTCGACCACGTTGCTGCCGACGGCCGGCGGCGACCCGATGGCCGCCGCCATCGTCACACTGGTGGCCCTGCACCACCTCGGCCTCGGGCCGGCGGTGAACCCCGAGGCCGTGGCCACCGCGATGGACCAGGTGGCGGCCGACTCATCCTGGGCGATCGACTCGACCCAGAACCACGCCAAGGCGACCGCTCTGGAACTCGCCGAGGCGCAGCCACTGGTCTGGGGCGGTTCGATCCTGGCTGCCCGGGCCAGCCGCCGGGTCGCCGAAGCGCTGCGGCAGGCGTCCGGACGGGTGGTGCTGTCGGCCGACGCCGGGGCGCTGCTGCCTCTGGTTGCCGCGGTCCCGCCCCGGGATCCGTTCGCGGACCCGTTCGAAGAGACCTACACCGAACGTCGGCTGGGCCTGGTGCTGGTGGACGACGGGTTGGACGACGAGTTCGCCGCCGAGGAGCGGGACCGGCTCGCCGAGACCGCGCTCCGGCAGGACGTCACGGTGTCACGGTTGCGGCACGTCCAGGGTGGGGTGATGGAGCGCTACGCCACCGTCCTGCAGCAGGGCATGTTCGCCGCTGCGTACCTGCAGATCGGGCTGGGCCGGACGGCGTGAGGCGTGCTCTGGCACAATCGTCGCCGTGAGTGCCCACGGGGGAACAAAAGCCGTTGTCGCTGCGCTGCTGGCGAACGCGTTCATCGCGGTGACGAAGTTCGGCGCCTGGGCGTTGACCGGGGCGTCGTCGATGTTGGCCGAGGGTGTGCACTCGGTGGCCGACACCAGCAACCAGCTCCTGCTGCTCCGCGGTGGGCGGGGGGCGAGCCGCGAGGCGACCGAGGAACACCCCTTCGGCTACGGACGGGACCGCTACATCAGCGCCTTCCTGGTGGCGATCATCCTGTTCAGCCTCGGCGGCCTGTTCGCGCTCTACGAGGCGTTCCACAAGTTCGAGGAGGTGCACGGCGGGCACCCCAACGAACTGCTGGAGGGCCCCTGGTGGTGGGTGCCGCTGCTCGTCCTGGTCGCGGCGATCGTGGCCGAGGGGTTCTCGTTCCGAACCGCCATCGTGGAGTCCCAACCCGCAAAGGGCCGGCAGAGCTGGATCCGCTTCATCCGTACCGCCAAGGCGCCGGAGCTCCCGGTGATCCTGCTGGAGGACTTCGCCGCGCTGATCGGCCTCGTCCTCGCGCTGATCGGTGTGGGCATGACGCTGGTCACGCACAACGGCTACTGGGACGTCGCGGGCACGGCCATGATCGGCGTCCTGCTGATCTGTGTCGCGATCACCCTGGCGGTCGAAACCAAGAGCCTGCTGCTCGGCGAGGCGGCCAGTGAGCAGTCCGTCGCCCGGATCAGCCGAGCCCTCGACGCTGCGGAGGGTGTGCGCCGGATCATCCACATCAAGACTCTGCACCTGGGGCCTGAGGAGGTGCTGGTCGCGGCCAAGATCGCCGTCGAACCCACCGACTCCGCGGCCAGGGTCGCCGCGGTGATCGACAACGCCGAGATCGAGATCCGGCGCGCCGAGCCGATGGTCACCCTGCTCTATCTGGAACCGGACATCGACCGCGGCGCGGAGGCCTGACTCGGGTCACGGCCCGGTGCGGGACCGGGCGGGAGCGTGGCCTAGGCTTTCGGCCCATGGACTACCGCGTCGCCGACCTCAACCTCGCCCCCTTCGGGCGCAAGCAGATCACCCTCGCCGAGCATGAGATGCCCGGGTTGATGGCGATGCGCCGCGAATTCGGCCGGGCCAAACCGCTGGCCGGGGCCCGGATCGCCGGTTCGCTCCACATGACCGTCCAGACCGCCGTCCTCATCGAGACCCTCGTCGAGCTCGGCGCCGAGGTCCGCTGGGCGTCGTGCAACATCTTCTCCACCCAGGACGCCGCCGCCGCGGCCGTGGTCGTCGGCCCGAACGGTTCCCCGGAGGAACCGCAGGGCGTGCCGGTGTTCGCCTGGAAGGGCGAGTCGCTCCAGGAGTACTGGTGGTGCACCGAGCAGATCTTCGACTGGCCGGGGGTCCGTCCCAACATGATCCTCGACGACGGTGGGGACGCCACCCTGCTGGTCCACAAGGGGGTGGAGTTCGCCAAGGCCGGTGCCGTCCCTGAGCCCGGCGTCGGTGACTCCGCGGAGTACGGGGTGGTGTTGGAGACTCTGCGCGCCTCGACGATGGACTGGGTGGCGCTGTCCAACAGCATCCTGGGGGTCACCGAGGAAACCACCACCGGAGTCCACCGTCTCTACGAGATGGCGCGGCATGCCGCGCTGCTGTTCCCGGCGATCAACGTCAACGACTCGGTCACCAAGAGCAAGTTCGACAAC
>CAZPCM010000052.1:0-19891 GCA_964585085.1 uncultured Propionibacteriaceae bacterium | reverse complement strand
GTCGGACGTTGGCGACGCTACAAGAAGTTGACGGTGCTGCTGAGGCCTGTGTAGCGCCGTGCACTTCATGTAGCGCCGTGATGCCTATTGCGTAGCGCCCCGCGCTTTGTGGAGCCACCGCGATGTCCGGGCGGGTTCCCGCCTTCGGGCAGAAGTCAATGGCCCTTGACAGCCGCCGGCGTGGTTGGTCTTGGCGACGCTACAAGCGGTTGACGGTGCTGCTGAGGCCTGTGTAGCGCCGTGCACTTCATGTAGCGCCGTGATGCCCGTTGCGTAGAGCGGTGCCCCATGTGTAGCGCCGTGATGGCCGCGGTGTAGAGCGGTGCACTTGGTGTTGCGCCAGGACCTCTTCTGTGGCGCCGGGGATTCGGGGATCCGGGCGAGATGGGCCTGTGGATAACCAGCCCCGCGGGGCCCTTGGCTCCGGGGCGGCATGGTCGGATGGTGGTCATGGAGCAACAGTTGCGGTACACGGCGGAGCTACTCGCCGCTGAAGGCATGACGAGGAACGAACTGCGGCGGGCCTGTCGCCTGGGTGAATGGGAGCGGATCAGGCACGGGGCCTACCTCAGGGCTGGAGAACGGGACGAGCGGGACTCGCATCGGCTTCTGATCGAAGCGACCCTGGCTGCCGCGGGGAGCGACTGCGTGGTGAGTCACATGTCGGCTGCCGTGCTGCACGGGCTTCCGTTGGTCAGCGAGCACCTCGACCGGGTCTGGGTGACACGGCCCCGAGGGGGACATGGACGGCACGGCCCCGTCATGCACGTACGGCGGTGTCCGATTGACGACGACGAGATCGTCCTGGTGGCCGGAATCCCAGTGACTTCCCTGCGCCGGACTGCCGTCGACTTGGCCCGCGTGCTCTCCTACGAGTGGGGCGTGATCATGTGCGATGCAGCTTTGGCGAGGGGCGTCGATAGTCGCGACCTGCTCCAGGTTGCGATGAGGTACAGAAGCTGGCCGGGCGGCCGAAGGGCCGAGCAGGCGGCCTCCTTTGCGGATCCTCGCTCGGGCTCGCCCGCGGAATCCCTCAGCCGAGTTCAGATGGCACGATTGGGTCTGCCCACGCCAGTGCTGCAGTTCCCCGTCACGGATGCTGGGCGTCTGGTTGCCACCACCGATTTCGGTTGGGAGACAGAAGGCCTTGTCGGAGAGGCGGACGGCAAGGTCAAGTACGGCACGTTGCTGAAGCCCGGTCAGCAGGCCATCGATGCGCTGATGGCGGAGAAGCGCCGCGAGGAGCGAATCCGCGGGGCGGGATTCTGGGTCGTCCGCTGGGGATGGGCCGAGGCTAGCGATCCGCAGCGCTTGGGCGCGATCCTGCGTCGTGGTTTCGACCACGCGCCCGGCCTCAGGAAGGCTGCTTGATCGAGCCCAGGCCCGGACGGCGGTGGTGCTGCCCAAGGCGTGCGGCGCTGCTGAGGCCTGTGCAGCGCCGGGCTCTTTGTGTAGCACGGCGACCGGGGTGCCAAGTCACCTCCAGTGGCCGGGGTGTCCAGTTCCGTCCAGTGCTGGGGTGCCCAGTCACGTCGAGTGGCCGGGCCGCCTCTGGTCCGGCGAGGCTCGGTCTAGGATTGGCGCGACCGGAAGGGGTGCAGGATGACGAAGGTCGCGGTGTTCGGAGCCAAGGGACGCATGGGTGCCGAGGTGTGCCGAGCGGTCGAGGCCGCCGAGGATCTGGAACTCGTCGCCGCCATCGACGTCGGTGACCGGCTCGACGGCGTGGCCGGCGCCGCGGAGGTGGTGGTGGATTTCACCACCCCCAACGCGGTGATGGACAACCTAGCCTGGTGCATCGACAAGGGAATTCACGTCGTGGTGGGCACCACCGGGTTCACCAGCGATCGGCTGGACACGGTTCGAGCCCTGGTGAGCGATCAGCCGGACGTCGGGGTGCTCATCGCGTCCAACTTCTCCATCGGTGCGGTCCTGATGATGCACTTCGCCGAACAGGCCGCCCGCTTCTTCGAGTCGGTCGAGATCATCGAGATGCACCATCCCAACAAGGTGGACGCGCCCTCTGGCACCGCCGCGACCACAGCTGGACGGATCGCCGCGGCGCGCGCCGCGGCAGGGCTGGGCGCGGTCCCCGACGCCACCTCCAGTGGATCCCTCGAAGCCAGAGGGGCCGAGGTGGCCGGCATCCATGTGCACGGGGTCCGGTTACGTGGCCTGATCGCGCACCAGGAGGTGCTGTTCGGCACCGAGGGCGAAACGCTCACGATCAGGCACGACTCCTTGGACCGTGTCTCCTTCATGCCAGGGGTACTGGCGGCCGTGCGCGGAATCGCGTCCCGGCCCGGTCTCACTGTGGGCATCGACGCACTGCTGGGTCTGGACTGATGCGCCTGTGGCGAGGACTACTGGCGGCCGCCGTTGCGCTCGCCTTCCTGACCGGCGGAGTGCTACTCGCCGACGGGTACTTCCGCGAAGCCAGCCAAAGGCGGATCGCTGACGGCCTCCAGCAGCGCTTGCACCTGCCCGAGTCCCCCACGGTCTCCCTGGGCGGGTGGCCTTTCGCGCTCAGCCTGATCACCGGAGGGATCCCGACTGCGTCGGCGACGGCCCCGCTGGCGCCGATGACGATCTCTGGCCATCAGGTCACCCTGAGGAACCTCCGGGTCCAAGGCACCGAGTTGCATCTGAGCGGAACCGAGTTGGTCATCGGGCGGCTCGACGCCGAAGCGCTGCTCGGCTACGACGACCTCTCCACGTTGGCCGGGACGGACGTCGGCTATGCATCCTCCGGACGCATCGCGGCGCACTACAGCGCCAACTTCCTCGGCCAGCCGCTGACTGCTTCGGTCTCGGCCCAACCTCGGGTCGACGTGGCGGCCCAGGCAGTGTCGCTGGAGGATGCCGAAATCAGCGTGGCGGGCTTCCCGCTCACTGCGGAACTCTCCCAATTCCTGCTCGACCGGGTCGTCAAGCCGATCGAGGTGCGGCTCGACCTGGGTCTCACGCTGGAGAGTGTCGAAGCCACGCCCGACGGTCTCGCCCTCCACGCTGACGCGACTGAGTTCCGCTCACCGCTGTCCTGAGCGCTTCCTGGCTGAGGTCAGCTCGTGGTGATGTCGGTGTGGAGCCGGATCATCTTGACCTGGGTGTCCCCGTTCTCGGTCCCGACCACCACATGGCCGCCATCAACACCCCAACCTGCCGAGGTGAGGAAGGACCTGACCGCGTCGTCGGTGGAGCGCACCCACCAGTTGGCCCGGCTGAAGCCGTCGGCGCGCAGCGTGTCGACGCACGCGTTCAACAGTCGCGAGCCGTGGCCGGCGAGCTGGGCGGGGGGATCGATGGCGAATTCGGCCACCAGACCATCCTGACCGGGGTCCGCGTCGGGATCATCGCTGGGGCCGAGGGCGGCGAATCCCACCACGCGTCCTGAGCCGATGGCGACCAGGACCCGGAAACGGGCCAGCGGCGGCCGCAGGATGGCGGACTCCCAGGAGTCCGTCATGGTGGGCAGATCGATCGAGGCCAGGACCCGGTCGGCTACGGCTAGCGGCAGCGATTGGGCCCAGCTGCGGCGCTGGATCGCGGCGATGGCCGCGGCTTCGGCCGGCAGGGCAAGGCGGACGGAGTCGGGCAGCACCGGGCCAGCCTATATAGGGTGGGGCCGTGCGAGAGACCATGCATACCCCGCCCCGACTGGCTCGCGACACGCTCCGGATCATCCCGCTCGGCGGTCTGGGAGACATCGGGCGCAACATGACGTCCTTCGAGACCAACGGCGACCTGCTGCTCGTCGACTGCGGCGTGCTCTTCCCCAGTGACGACCATCCCGGCGTGGACCTGATCCTGCCCGGCCTGCATCTGGTGGAGGATCGGCTCGACGAGGTCCGGGCGCTCGTGCTGACCCACGGTCATGAAGACCACATCGGCGCGGTCCCGTACCTCCTGCGACGGCGTCGCGATATCCCGGTCTACGGCTCTCGGCTCACGCTGGCGCTGGTACGGGAGAAGCTGCGCGAGCATCGGCTCCGCGATGTCGACCTGCGCGAGGTCGCTGAAGGGACCCGAGTCAGCGTCGGCGAGTTCGGATTGGAGTTCCTGGCGGTCAACCACTCGATCCCGGACGCGCTCGCGGTCGTGCTGCGGACCCGCGCCGGCACGGTGTTGCACACCGGCGACTTCAAGATGGATCAGCTGCCGCTGGACGGCCGTCTCACCGACCTGCGCAGCTTCGCCAGGCTCGGCGAAGAGGGTCTGGACCTGTTCATGCCGGACTCCACCAACGCCGAAACCCCGGGCTTCACCACACACGAGGTGGACATCGAACCGGCGCTGGAGCGGGTCTTCGCCAACGCGCGCAAGAAGCTCATCGTGGCCTGCTTCGCTTCGCACGTGCATCGGGTCCAGCAGGTGATGGACGCCGCCGTCCGCCACGGCCGCAAGGTGGTCTACGTGGGCCGCTCCATGGTCCGCAACATGACCGTCGCCCGCGAACTGGGCTACCTGCGTGTGCCGGAGAACACGCTGATCGAGTTGAAGAACGTCGACAACTATCGTGACGACCAGGTCCTCTACATCTCCACCGGTTCCCAGGGCGAACCTCTCTCGGCCCTTTCCCGGATTTCCAACCACGAGCACCCGGTGGTGACAGCGGGAGATGGCGACACCGTGCTGCTGGCGAGCTCGCTGATCCCGGGCAACGAGAACTCCGTGTACCGGGTGATCAACGGGCTGGCCCGCAATGGCGTCACGGTGGTGCACAAGGGCAATGCCCTGGTCCACGTGTCTGGGCACGCCAGTGCCGGTGAGCTCCTGTACTGCTACAACCTGCTGAAGCCGCGCAACGTGCTTCCGGTGCATGGGGAAGTGCGGCACCTGATCGCCAACGCCGAGCTGGCCGTCCGCACTGGCGTCCCGCGCCAGAACGCCCTGGTGGTCGAGGACGGCACCGTCGTCGACCTGGCCAGGGGCCGGGCGCGCGTCGTGGGACGGCTCGAGTGCAGCTACATCTTCGTCGACGGCTCCACCGTCGGTGACATCGGGGACGCCGAACTGACCGATCGCAAGATCCTGGGCGAGGAAGGATTCATCTCCGTGATCGCCGTGGTCAACTTCCGCTCTGACACCCTGGTCAGCGGTCCCGACATCCACGCCCGCGGCTTCGCCGAGGATGATTCGGTGTTCGATGAGATCCGGGCGCAGCTGGCCCTGGTCATCGTCGAGGCACTGCGGGACGGCGTGGAGGACACCTACGAACTGCAGCAACTGGTGCGCCGGACCATCGGACGGTGGGTGAACACCCACTATCGCCGCCGGCCGATGATCCTGCCCGTCGTCATCTCCTCCTGAACCGGGCGGCGCCCCGGAGTGGGAAGGGCCCCGATTAGGCGCGGGACCGCCTTCCCAGGTATCGTTTACCAGTCCCCGTGCTGACGGGGCTCCATCTGAGCGCCCGACGGCGTGTCGGATCACGCGAGAAACAAGGAGAACTCCGGTGGCTGCCGTTTGTGACGTCTGCGCCAAAGGGCCCGGCTTCGGCAACAACGTGCCCTGGTCGAAAAAGAAGACGAAGCGTCGCTGGGAGCCGAACATCCAGCGGGTGCGCGCCAGCGTGGATGGCACCCCCAAGCGCCTCAACGTCTGCACCTCGTGCCTGAAGGCCGGTCGGGTCACCCGCTGACCGGACGTGACGCGACTCGAAGGACCCGCTACGGCGGGTCCTTTCTCGTTCCCCCGCCGATGAAGACCGTCGGCGCGGGCGGCTAGGCTGCCCGCCGTGGACCAGGCACTCTCGGGGTGGAAGACTAGGGCCTACGCCGAGCTCAACCAGCCGCTGGCCGGGGTCCTGGGTGCGAAAACCGCCCGTGAGTTCGAGCAGTTGCGCATCCGGACGGTCGGCGACCTGTTGCGGCAGATCCCGCGGCGCTACCTCAGTGGGACCGAGTTGACCGACCTGTCGACCGTTGTCGAGGGCGACCACGTGGCGGTCATCGCCAAGGTCGTCCACACCGCCCGGCGTGAGGCGCCCCGGGGTCGTCCCGGACGGCTCGAGGCGGTTCTCACCGACGGACGCAACCGGCTCAACGTGACCTTCTTCGGATCCGATCGCGCCCTGCGCTGGTGGGACGACCAGCTGAGCAAGGGCGTGTCGGGCATCTTCGTGGGCAAGGTCGGGAGCTTTCGCGGCGAGCTTCAGATGGCCCACCCCGAGTTCGTCATGCTCGACGCGCACGGACGCATCGTCGGGACGTCGGAGGAGAAGCAGCGGATGGCCGCCCTGTCGCGGTCAGGGCTGGTCGGGGTCTATCCCGCCACGGCGAAGCTGCAGACGTGGAAGGTTGCCGAATGCGCTCGTCTGGCCCTGCAGGCTCTGTCGGGTGCGGAGGATCCCTGGCCCTCCTGGGTCCGCGACCAGGCCGACGTGGTCGAACTGACCACCGCCTTCGCCTTCGTGCACCATCCGTCCTCACTGGAGGAGGCCGAACGGGGGGCTCAGCGCCTGCGGTTCGACGAGGCGCTGGCCACGCAGCTCACCATGGCCCATCGGCGCCGCGAGGCTGCGGCCCGACCCGCAGTCCCGCGCGTGCGGGTCGCCGGAGGCCTTTTGGACGCCTTCGACGCCAGGCTGCCCTTCGAACTCACCGAAGGTCAGCGCCTCGTCTGCGCGACGTTGTTCGACGAGCTGTCCCGCGAGCACCCCATGCAGCGCCTGCTCCAGGGGGAGGTCGGCTCCGGCAAGACCGTCGTCGCCCTGCGCGCGATGCTCGCGGTGGTGGACGCGGGCGGCCAGGCCGCTCTGCTGGCTCCCACCGAGGTGTTGGCCGGCCAGCATTACCAGACAATGCGTGCGCTGCTGGGCGAGCTGGGATCCGGCCGATTGCTCGGGGCGCCCGAGCACGCCACCGATGTGGTGCTGCTCACCGGCTCGATGCCCGCGGCGGCCAAGCGGGAGGCGCTGCTGCGCGCTGCCAGCGGCGAAGCCGGGATCGTGGTGGGCACGCACGCGCTGCTGTCCGACCGTGTCCAGTTCGCCGACCTCGGCCTCATCGTCGTCGACGAGCAGCACCGATTCGGAGTGGAGCAGCGGGCCGCCCTCGCCGATAAGGCGGCCGCCCGCCCGCACGTGCTCGTGCTGACCGCCACCCCGATCCCGCGCTCGGTCGCCATGACGATCTTCGGCGACTTGGACGTGTCGACGCTGAAGGAGATCCCGGACGGGCGCGCCGAGGTCTCCACCGTCGTCGTCGACGGCCTGCTGAGGCCGGCTTGGGTGGACCGGGCCTGGCAGCGGGTCGTCGAGGAGGTGGCGGCCGGCCGCCAGGTTTTCGTGGTGTGCCCCCGCATCGGCGGTCAGTCCAGTCCCGCAGAGGCCGGAGTGGTCGAACTCGCCGCGCAGCTGTCCAGCGGACCCCTCGCGGGGGTGCGGGTCGGCGTCCTGCACGGCCAACTGCCCACCGATACCAAGAACGCGACGATGGCCGCGTTCGCCGGCGGCGAGCTCGACGTACTGGTGGCGACCACGGTGATCGAGGTCGGCGTTGACGTCCCGAACGCGTCGATGATGATTGTCTGGGATGCCGAGCGATTCGGCATCTCGCAGCTGCACCAACTCCGGGGCCGCGTTGGCCGCGGGGAGCACCCCGGGGTCTGCCTCCTCATCACACAGGCCGCCGACGAGGTTGCCTCGGCACGCCTGGAGGCGGTCGCCGCCACCCGGGACGGGTTCGCACTGGCCGAACTCGACCTCCTGCAACGCCGCGAGGGCGATGTGCTGGGTGCCAACCAGTCGGGGACGCGCTCCAGCCTGCGGCTGCTCCGCGTGCTGGAGCATGCCGACCTGATCGCCGTCGCGCGACAGATCGCCGAGGACATCGTCCGGCGAGACCCCCTGCTGGCCACGCCGGGGTTCGCCGACGCCGTCCGACAGACCGAGCTGATGGCCGCAGGGGACTGGATGGACCACGCCTGAGAGAGGCGCACCTGGGTAGCCTGACCCCGTGAGCCGGATCATCGCTGGAAGTCGCCGCGGCCAGAAGCTGCGGATGCCGGCCCACCGGGAAACCCGGCCGACCTCGGACAGGGTGCGGGAGGCGGCGTTCTCGATGATCAGTGACTGGGCCGGTACGGCTGGGGAACCGGCCGAACGCATGCTGGCCGGGCTGTCCTTCCTCGACCTCTACGCGGGCTCCGGGGCGGTTGCCTTGGAGGCGGCCAGCCGCGGTGCCGCGCCGGTTCGAGCAATCGAACATGACCGCGCCACCGCTGACCTGGCCAGGGGTAACGCTCGCCTGACCGGGTTGGAGGTGACGATGGTGACGGCACGGGTCGAGCGGCTGGTGTCGGCTCCGGCCCCCCTGTCCTACGACATCGTCTGGGCAGATCCGCCGTACGCGCTGCCGGCCGCCGCGGTCGACGCCGTGCTGCGTGACCTGGTCGGCCACGGTTGGCTGGCAGAAGGCGGGCTCGTCGTGGTCGAGCGTTCCAGCCGAGACAAACCGGTGTCGTGGCCCGAATCCGTGCTCGAACGAGGAATTCGCAGCTACGGTGAGACGACCCTGTATTTCGCCACGAAGGGTGACATATGACCGCGATCTGCCCGGGATCGTTCGACCCCGTCACCCACGGGCACCTTGACATCGTGACGCGGGCCGCCAGGTTGTTCGGCGACGTCATCGTCGCGGTGGGACGCAATTCCGCCAAGAACTACCTGTTCACCCCGGCGGAGCGGCTGGACATGGTGGCGGAGGCCACAGCGGGGATCGCCGGTGTGCGGGTCCTGCCGCTGTCGGGCCTGCTGGTGGATTTCTGCTCCGAGCACGGCGCCACGGTCATCGTCAAAGGGCTGCGCTTCGCGTCCGATTTCGACTTCGAGTTGCAGATGGCGCACATGAACGCGGCCGTGGGACGGGTGGAGACGGTCATGCTGCCAGCCGCTGCGGCCTGGTCGACGATCTCCTCGACGATGATCCGCGAGGTCGCCTCGTATGGGGGGGACGTCTCGGCCTTCGTTCCGGACTCGGTCGCGGCGCGGATCCGCAACCGCATCGCAGAGCGCATGAAGGAGGAGTCCCATGGCTGATCGAACCGCGGAGATCCTGGCGTCCATGCGTCAGCTCATCCAGAGCGCCAAGGCAGTGCCCATGTCCGCCTCGTGCATGGTCAATCGCTCCGACCTGACGGCCCTCATCGACCGGGCCGCCCAGGCGCTGTCGGAAGACCTCGCCGAGGCAGGCAAGGCGTCCAGCGCTTCGCCCGAGGAGGTGGAGCGGGCTCGGGAAGACGCCGCGCGAATCGTCCGGTCCGCTGAAGAGAAGGCGGCTTTCCTGGTCAGCCAGGCTCCGCTGCTCGCCGAGGCACGTCGCAAGGCCGCCCTGCTGGAGAACAGGGCGGTCCGCGAGACGGCCGAGCTGCGCCGTGAGGCGGACGCGTACGTGGATTCGCGCATCGCGGCCTTCGAGGCCGGACTGCAGAAGACACTGACCCAGGTTCAGACGATGCGTGCCCGGCTGGCCAGTCGATCCGACCTCGATGGTGAGACCCAGACCTTGCCCCGCCAGACCCCCTGATCCCGGTTTTGGCGGTCAACGCCGCCTCCGGTAGGGTTGCTCCTTGGTTATGACGCTGTCGTGCCGCCGTTGAAGGGAACTGCTGTGCCTCACCGCATGCTCGACCCTCGTTCCGGGCTCGTCTTCGACACCCACGAACTGAGCCGCCGAGCAGGGGAGATGTCCGAGGTCAGCCGGGTCGCCGACGCACCGGACGGTATCGGCATCGACGTAATCGGTGTGCCACCCGGCTCACCCATCGACCTCGAACTTCGGCTCGAGTCGGTGGTGGAGGGGGTTCTGGTCACCGGTACCGCCGAGGTCCTGCTTCGGGGGGAGTGTGCCCGCTGCCTGGAAGAGATCAACGATCGTGCGCTGATCGACATCCAGGAGCTGTTCCTCTACCCCGGCAAGGAACTCGACGACGCCGAGGCCAGCCGCCTCGAGGGCGATCTGATCGACCTCGAGCCTGTCCTGCGGGACGCGGTGGTGCTCGACCTGCCGTTCATGCCTTTGTGCCAACCCCAGTGCGCGGGGTTGTGCCCCCAGTGCGGGGCCAACCTCAACACCGATCCGCGGCACAGCCACGGTGAGTCCACCGATCCTCGGTGGACGGGCCTGGCGGCCTGGGCGCCCGAGAAGTAGTCCGACCGGTGGCCTGCGCAGCAGGCCGATGATCAAGGAGTAACGCCGTGGCCGTTCCCAAGCGGAGAATGTCCCGCAGCAACACGCGGGCCCGCCGTTCGCAGTGGAAGACCTCTGCGCCGACCCTGGTGACCTGCGCCAATGCCGCGTGCCAGGCCAAGCACCTTCCGCACACCGCGTGTCCCGCGTGCGGTCAGTACGGTCCCCGCGCCGCGCGTCGGCAGATCCTCGAGCCCTGACCCTCAGGCCCAAGGACCGTCTCATCCGACGGGGGAAGCGGCGTTGAGCCGCCTGTTGAGTTTGCTTGACGAGCTGGGCATCGTCACGGATCCCCAGCTGTACGAGCTTGCCCTCACCCACCGTTCGTTTGCCTACGAGAGCGGCGGGCTTCCGCACAACGAGCGGCTGGAGTTCCTCGGGGACGCCGTGCTCGGGGTGGTGGTCACCGAGTTTCTGTATCGCACGTTCCCCGACCTTCCCGAGGGCCGGTTGGCGAAGCTGCGTGCGGCGGTCGTCAACGCCAACTCGTTGGCAGACGTGGCCCGGTCACTCGACCTCGGCGCGGAGATACGGCTCGGCAAAGGTGAGGTGGTCACGGCTGGGCACGACAAGGCCTCGATCCTGGCCGACACGCTGGAGGCCGTCTTCGGCGCGGTGCTGCTGTCGGCGGGCCGGGACGGCGCCGACCGTCTCCTGCACTACCTGTTCGACCCGCTGGTCCGAGAGGCTGCCCGCGTGGGCGCCGGCTTGGACTGGAAGACGAGTCTGCAAGAGCTCTGCGCGGCCCTGGAGGCCGGCGTCCCGGGCTACCGGGTCACCGAATCCGGCCCTGACCACGACAAGCGCTTCACCGCAACCGCGGTGGTCGGCGATCGCAGCTTTCCGCCGGGCACCGGTCGATCCAAGAAGCAGGCTGAACAGGGGGCGGCCCAGGCGGCCTTTGAAGAGTTGTCGGCCGGCATCGACGCCGATTCCGACTGATGCCGGAACTGCCGGAGGTCGAGGTCGTCCGCGCCGGCCTGGCCAGGATTCTGCCCGGCCGGACAGTGGCCGAGGTCAGGGTTCTCCACAGTCGTTCGGTCCGTCGGCATGCCGCCGGACCCGACGACTTCGCCCGGACGATGGAGGGACGGACGTTCGCGGAGCCACGACGACGCGGCAAGTACCTGTGGTTCCCTTTCGAGGACGACGACGCACTGTGTGCGCATCTGGGGATGAGCGGCCAGTTCCGCCTCGACGCGGCCGGGCCGGACCTGCCGCCGCACACCCGGGTGGTGTTCGCCTTCGACGACCAGGGTCCCGAGCTGCGTTTCGTCGACCAGCGGATGTTCGGTGGGCTCGCGCTGAGCCCAGGCGGGGCCGTCCTCCCACGCGAGATCGCTCACATCGCTCCCGACCTCTTCGAGCCCGACCTTGACCTTGCGCAATTGGTGAGGCGGATCCGGAGTCGTCGCAGCTCGATCAAGCGTGTGCTGCTGGACCAGACGGTGGTCTCGGGCATCGGCAACATCTACGCTGATGAAGCCCTGTGGCGGTCCCGGGTGCACTACGACACGCCGGCCGACCGGCTCAGTGCACCTCGAGTCCGAGCCCTCCTGGAGGCAGCGGCGCAGGTGATGAACGAAGCCCTTGCCCAGGGCGGCACGTCCTCCGACTCCCTCTACGTGAACGTGAACGGATCGTCCGGCTATTTCTCCCGATCCCTGGTCGCCTACGGCCAACAGGACCGTCCCTGCCCGCGCTGCGGCCGCCTTGTTGTACGTGAGCCCTTCATGAACCGCTCGTCCTACCGCTGTCCCGGCTGCCAGCGTCGACAGGGCAGACCGAGGGCCCCCGGTAGAGTGGGTGAACTGTGAGCCTGAAAGATCTCTATGCGCGACACCGGCACAGCCTGGTGCAGTTCTTCCGGTTCGGCCTGGTCGGCGGCGTCGGTGTGGTGGTGAACCAGGGCGTCCTGGTGCTGAGCAACGTCATCGGACGGGACATGGTCGGGGTCCGCGCGGGAGGGGTCTTCCTCGACTTGCCGTTCACCGACTTGAACGTGCGCAACTACCACGTCTACGTGATGATCGCCTTCCTCGTGGCGAACCTGGCCAACTTCGTGCTCAACCGCTACTGGACGTTCCGCAGCGAGAACCGGGCCTCCTTCTGGCATGAGTACTGGCCGTTCCTGCTGGTCGGCCTGGGCGCCCAGATGGTCGGCCTGGTGCTGATCACCGCCCTGATGCACCCCGACTCCCCGATCGGGCTGCCAAGTGACATCTTCGACGACTCGACGGGTCTGCGGACGAAGCTCTACTGGGCCAACCTGATCACGATCGCCTGCGTCACGCCGGTGAACTTCGTGTTGAACAAGCTGTGGACGTTCCGGGCGGTGCGCGCACGGCACGGTCGGCAGCCGGTGCAGACCGCCCGCTAGCCCATGTACCTGAAGAGCCTGACCCTGCGCGGTTTCAAGTCCTTCGCCTCGAGCACCACCCTGTCGTTCGAGCCGGGGATCACCTGTGTGGTGGGCCCGAACGGGTCGGGCAAGTCCAACGTGGTCGACGCACTCAGCTGGGTGATGGGTGAGCAGGGCGCCAAGACAGTGCGCGGCGGCAAGATGGAAGACGTCATCTTCGCGGGCACGGTCGGCCGTGCCCCCTTGGGACGGGCCGAGGTCATCCTCACGATCGACAACGCCGACGGGGCTCTTCCGATCGAGTACTCCGAGGTCACGATATCGCGGACGATGTTCCGTACCGGCGGCTCGGAGTACGCGATCAATGGCACTTCCACCCGGCTGCTGGACGTCCAGGAGTTGCTCAGTGACTCCGGCATCGGCCGGGAGATGCACGTCATCGTGGGGCAGGGACAACTGGACGGCATCCTGCAGGCGACCCCCGAGATCCGTCGAGGGTTCATCGAAGAGGCAGCCGGGGTTCTCAAGCACCGCAAGCGGAAGGAGAAGGCCCAGCGCAAGTTGGAGGCCACCGCCGTCAACCTCAACCGTCTGACTGATCTGCTTGCGGAGATCCGTCGGCAACTCAAGCCGTTGGGACGGCAGGCGGAAGTGGCTCGCAGGGCTGCGGTGATCCAGGCCGACCTGCGCGACGCGAAGGCCCGGTTGCTGGCAGACGACTACGTCCGGGTGTCCGGTGAACTGGCCTCCGACCTCGCTGCCGAGGCTGCCGTCCGCGCGCGAAGGCTTGACTTGGAGCAGGCCCTCGAGGTCGCCCGGGAGGCCGAGCAGGCCGCTGACCTGGCTTCCAGACAGGCTCTGCCGAGGCTCGCCTCCGCGCAGGAGACCTGGTACGCACTGGCCGCGTTGCGCGAACGCAACGCCAGCACGGCGACCATCGCGGCTGAACGGCTGCGCAACGCCGAGTCGGCCGCTGGCGAAGAACGTGGTCCCGGTCGTGATCCGGAGATGCTCGAGCGGGAGGCGGCCGGCGTTCGCCAGGCCGAGGCGGCGCTCGCGGCCGAAGTGGCGGCAAGGGCCGCCGCGCTGGCGGAGGCCACCGCCCTCCGCGAGGCCGCCGAGGCGGGTCACCTCGCGGCGGAGAAGCAGTTTCAGGCTCAGCAGCGGGCCGTGGCGGACCGCCGCGAAGGGCTGGCCCGATTGGCCGGGGAGGTGGGTTCACTGCGGAGTCGTGTCGAGGCGGCCGGTGCCGAGATCGAGCGGCTGTCGGTGGCCAGGTTGGACGCCGGGGCGCGCGCGGCGGCGGCTCGGCGCGACTTCGCCGAACTCGAACAGCGCCTTGCCGCTTTGAGTGCTGGAGAGTCGGGACTCGATGCCGACCATGAGGCCGCCCAGGCCCAGGTGGTGGCGGTGCAGACGGTGATCGCGGACCTGGAGGCCCGGGAGCTTGCGGTCCGCCAGGAACGGGCCGCTCTGAGCGCGCGCGCTGAGGCCCTCTCGCTTGGCTTGGCTCGCAAGGACGGCGCGGCCGCGTTGCTGGAGGCAGGTGAGGTGGACGGGCTGGTCGGCTCGGTCGCCGCCCTGCTGACGGTCACCGCGGGCTACGAAGTGGCTGTGTCCGCCGCCCTGGGTGCGGC
The DNA here is from genome assembly GCA_964585085.1 of uncultured Propionibacteriaceae bacterium. Classification (GTDB taxonomy): domain Bacteria; phylum Actinomycetota; class Actinomycetes; order Propionibacteriales; family Propionibacteriaceae; genus Propionicimonas. The sequence goes on along the minus strand of CAZPCM010000052.1, from coordinate 5,702 downwards.
GGCGGACGCCGTCGCGGTCAAGGGTCCGCACGTTGTGCTGGACGTGTTCGGGCACTTGAAGGTCGCGGACCTCGGGCGGGCGGGCCTGCTGCTGGGCGGCGATCGGCCCGCCTCCGATCCCGCTGCCTGGCCGCAGCTGCCAGAGGGAGCCCGCTACGCCGTCGAGCTCGTCCAGTGCAGTCCGGAACTGCGTCCAGCGGTCAGCCGGGCCCTGTACAAGATAGCGGTGGTCGCGGATCTCTCCGCCGCGGCCAATCTGGTCGCGCAGTGCCCCGACGTGACCGCGGTGACCCGCGAGGGCGACTTCATGAGCGACTGGTTCGCCTCCGGTGGTTCGCCGGCCAAGCCCTCCCTGATCGAGCTCCAGGCGGCCCACGACGACGCGTCGACCGGTCTGGCGGCGACCGCTGTCGAGGCTGAGCGGCTTCGATTCGCGCTGGCCCAGCAGCAGAATCTGCTCGTCGTCGCGCAGGAACGCCGCGACGCCGCGCTGACCCGCCTGCACGAATCGGACGCGGGCCTGGCCGCTCTGGCTGAGGAAGCGGGCCAACTCGGCCAGGCGATCCGGGCCGCTGAAGCCGAGGCCGGGCGCCTGGCCTCCGGAATCGAGAGTGCCGAGCGCGCCCGGGCGGACGCGGAGGAGTCTCGCGCTGGTCTGGAGCAGCGGCTTGAGTTGGCCTCGGTGCAGACCGAGCTGCACGAGGCCGATCCCGGCGAGCGCGACCAGCGCGCTGAGATCGCGCGCGCTGCCCGGGCCGCGGAGATGGAGGCGCGACTGGCCCTCCGCACGCTCGAGGAACGTGCCCGGGCGCTGGCCGGCCGCGCCGACAGTCTGGGCAGGGCTGCCGAGGCTGAGCGATCAGCCCGCGCCAGGGCGGCCGCGCGGCGGGAGCAATTGCGTCGCGAGGCAGTCGTCGCAGCCGCCGTCCAGACCGCCTCGGGGTGGCTCACAGCTCGGATCCAGGCCTCGCTCGCCCTCGCCGACGCTGAACGGATCGAGGCGCAGCGGAGCCGGGAAGCGGCCGAGCGCGAGCTCGCCGAAGCGCGCCAGCGAGGGCGGGACCTCGCGAGGCAGTTCGAGTCGCTGGTTGACGCGGTCCACCGCGACGAGTTGGCCCGGGCCCAGGCCCAGGCGAAGCTCGACTCCCTGGCCGAGAGAGCCCTGACCGACCTCGGGCTCGAGGTCGACGGTCTTGTCGCCGAGTACGGTCCGGACCAGCTGATCCCGTCACCTGGCGGATCGCTCGAGGCCAGCGGAGACTCCAGTGACGGGCGGACTGCGTTCGTGCGCGCTGAGCAGGAGAAGCGCTTGCGGGCGGCCGAGCGGGATCTGGCGGTCCTGGGCAGGGTGAACCCTCTGGCGCTGGAGGAGTTCGACGCGCTGGCCCAGCGACACTCCTTCCTCGCCGAGCAGATCGACGACCTCCGCAAGACCCGTGTCGACCTCAGCGACATCATCGACGAAGTGGACCGCCGGGTGCAGGAGGTGTTCGCGGCAGCCTACGCGGATGTCGAGAGGGAGTTCACCCTCGCCTTCGCGCGACTTTTCCCCGGCGGTGAGGGACGGCTGGTGCTCACCGAGCCGGGCCAATGGCTGACGACCGGGGTGGACGTCGAGGCCCGGCCGGCCGGCAAGAAGGTGAAGCGCCTGTCGCTGCTGTCAGGGGGCGAACGCGCCCTGGTCGCGGTCGCGTTCCTGGTTGCGCTGTTCAAAGCTCGGCCCAGCCCGTTCTACATCCTCGACGAGGTCGAGGCGGCCCTCGACGACGTGAATCTGGGCAGGCTGCTGGAGATCTACGAGGAGTTGCGTGCGAGCAGCCAACTCCTGGTGATCACCCACCAGAAGCGAACCATGGAGATCGCCGACGCCCTGTATGGCGTAACCATGCGGCCGGACGGCGTGTCCACCGTGATCAGCCAACGGCTCCGCGAGGCCTGAGCCCGGCTCGAGCGGCTCGCCCTGGAGCAGGCATAATGGACGTGTCGTCGTTTGAAAGGCCGCTGTGACCGTCACTGTCTTCCTGATGCTCGTGATTCTCGGGATCGCCTTGTGCGTCATCGCCATAGTGGCTGTGGGGATGAAGGGCAACCTCGCCGACCGCGCCCCGGAGTTCGCCACCGTGATGGCCACCACCGCGCGTCACCTCAACGGTGACGCCGAGCCTCCTCAGGGACTGGTCGACTTCTTCGATGAAATCCCCGACATCCGCCCCCGCAGCGCCGACTCGGCCAGCGAGCGGTTGCACCGCAGCGCAGACTCTGCCAGCGAGCGGACGCACCGCTGAGGCGCGACCTCTGCGGCCGCGGGCCGTCCCCCGGGCCTGGCCGCTGATCAGAGGCCGGTGCGGCTGGACCGGGTGAGTCCCGGCAGATCCGCACACCTACGATGAGCCCGTGGAAATCTTCTGGTTCATCCTTGCCGGTGTGATCCTCGCCCTTCTGGTGGCGACCGTCACGATCATGGTCAGCAACCGCCGGGCGCTGCCGCCGAGTGAGAAACCGGAGCTGCCACCAGCCGGAGGGGCCGTCGAAGCACCCCGTCCCGAGGAGCCGGAACGTCCGGTCGGACCGGCTGTTCCCGCGCTGGAAGTGCCTGAGCCGCCGTCCTCACGGCTCAGCAGGCTCCGTCGCCGCCTGTCCGCCAGCACTAATCCGCTCGCCCGTGGGCTCCTCAACCTCCTGGCCGCCGACCGGATCGACGCCGACACCTGGGATGACCTCGAGGCGACGCTGATCACCTCCGATCTCGGCGTCGGGCCGACCTCGGAACTCATCACCGCTCTACGTCGGGAACTTGCCATCGAGGGGGTCGACGATCCGGGGAAGGCCCGTCGGGTCCTGCGTACCGAACTGGTGAAGCTGGTCAATCCCGCGCTGGATCGGACTCTCAGGGTCACCGGTGACGCCGGCGTCCCCGGCGTGGTGATGGTCGTCGGGGTCAACGGCACCGGCAAGACCACCACCATCGGCAAGCTGGCGCGCGTGCTGGTCGCCGAAGGGCATTCGGTGGTGCTCGGCGCAGCGGACACCTTCCGGGCCGCAGCGGCCGACCAACTCCAGACGTGGGGTTCCCGGGTCGGTGTGCCCACCGTCCGCGGGGCCGAGGGCGCCGACCCCGCCTCGGTGGCGTTCGAAGCCGTCCAGCGCGGGATCGCTGAGGGTTCCGACGTGGTGGTCGTGGACACCGCCGGCCGGCTGCACACCAAGACCGGCCTGATGGACGAACTGGGCAAGATCAAGCGCGTGATCGAGCGCAAGGCCCCGGTCACGGAAGTGCTTCTGGTGCTGGATGCCACCACCGGCCAGAACGGGCTGATTCAAGCCCGTGTGTTCGCGGAGGTGGTCGACGTGACGGGAATCGTGCTGTCCAAGCTGGACGGATCGGCCAAAGGCGGCATCGTGGTCCAGGTCCAACGGGAGTTGGGCGTCCCGGTCAAGCTGATCGGCCTGGGCGAAGGCGTGGACGATCTGGCCCCGTTCGACGCCGAAGGCTTCGTCGACGCACTCTTAAGTGACTCCTGAGGGTTGCCCCCTGCCGGCGAGGGACCGCCGGCAGGTCGAGTCACCGTGTGGTCAGATTCTCCTCACCGGCAATCGCCTCAACTGCCCCCGGAGAGGAAACAATGATCAGAACCATGCGCCTTGTCGTCAGCGCGCTCACGCTGGCGGCTCTCGCCCTCGCGGGCGCCATTCCGCCGGCCTCCGCTTCCCCGGCACCCCGTCCGCCGATGGCGATCCCCTACGTTGCCCTGGGCGACTCCTACTCCTCGGGAATGGGCACCTTCGTGGGGGATCCCTCCACCGGGTGCCCCCGCTCGGCGGCAGCCCACCCCAGACTCCTCGGCGTCGCCGATGCCGCGTTCCTGGCCTGTCCGGGCGCCACCGCGTCCCCGACCGACCCGGTCCTTGGTGCGGAACTGGCTGCCCTGCAGGCGATCGGCGCTGATGCGACCCAGGTCACCCTGACGATCGGTGGGGGTGACCTCGGTTTCACCGAGGTGCTGACCGCGTGCGTGAACAACCCCGGCTGCCGCAACCACACGGCTGTGAAGGCCCGGGTGGCCGCTGGATTCAACGGTCTGGTCTCCCGGATCGGACGGCTGCTCGAGGCCATCCACGAGCGCGCCCCGCACGCGACCATCCTGCTGGCCGGCTACCCTCAGTTGTTCGGGTCCTTCCGTGGTCCCCAGTGCGTGGTCACCATGCCCGGCGGGGTGAACGTCGGGCCGCTCGCGGTCGAGCGCCGTGACGCGGGGTGGCTGAACAAGGTGGCACACAAGCTGAACGACCGTCTGCGTGTTGCTGTCATGTCGGTGAAGCGACATGGCATCAAGGCCCGTTTCGTGAGTGTGGAGGGCGCGTTCCGCGGCCACGGGTTGTGTGACTTCCGCGAGCCTTGGGTCAACGGCGTCGCCATCGCCTCCGCGTCTCCCACCATGGTCCCGTTCCCGCAGAGTTTCCACCTGAACCTCCTCGGAGAGCAGGCCTATGCGCGCCAGTACGTCCTGCGCGGGTTCCTGCCGCTGACGTGATGCAGCTCCCAGCGTCTGCCGCCCCGGCCCCCACGCCGGCCCGGGCGGCAGGCGTGGGGGGTCGCTACACCACGAGCGCACCTCCCGGTAGGCTGGGTGGTTGTATTCCCCGCCTCCGATGAGGAAGATCATTGTTCGACACACTCCAAGACCGGCTGTCCGCCGCCTTCCGTGGCCTGCGCGGAAAGCCCCGGCTGACCGATGCCGACATCGACGCCACCGCGCGAGAGATCCGCATCGCCCTTCTGGAAGCCGACGTCAACCTGGCGGTGGTCAAGGATTTCATCGCGGCGGTGCGCGAGCGCGCCCACGGCCTTGAGATCCACCAGGCGCTCAACCCGGCGCAGCAGATCGTCAAGATCGTCAATGAGGAGCTCGTCAACATCCTGGGCGGCCAGACACGGCCGCTGCGGTTCGCCAAGCGGCCGCCCACGGTGATCATGCTCGCCGGCCTGCAGGGCTCCGGAAAGACGACCCTGGCCGGCAAGCTCGGCAAGTGGCTGAAGGAGCAGGGACATTCCCCGCTTCTGGTTGCCGCGGACCTGCAAAGGCCGAACGCGGTGACCCAGCTCCAGGTGGTCGGCGAGCGAGCCGGGGTCCACGTGTTCGCGCCTGAGCCGGGCAACGGCGTGGGTGACCCGGTCGCCGTCGCGCGGCAGTCGATCCTCCAGGCGATGAGCAAGCTCTACGACGTGGTGATCGTGGACACCGCCGGCCGGCTGGGCATCGACGCCGAACTGATGCAGCAGGCCGCTGACATCCGCGCCGCGGTCAACCCGACCGAGGTCCTGTTCGTCGTGGACGCGATGATCGGCCAGGACGCGGTGAACACCGCACAGGCCTTCGCCGACGGAGTCGGCTTCGACGGCGTGGTGCTGTCGAAGCTGGACGGTGACGCCCGCGGCGGTGCCGCGCTGTCCATCGCCCGGGTCACCGGCAAGCCGATCATGTTCGCCTCCAACGGCGAAGGCTTGTCGGACTTCGACATGTTCCACCCCGACCGGATGGCCAGCCGGATCCTGGGCATGGGCGACCTGCTCACCCTCATCGAGCAGGCCGAGAAGACCTTTGACGCCGAGGAGTCGGCCAAGGCCGCGCAGAAGCTCATGGCCGGCAAGGGTGAGTTCGGCCTTGACGACTTCCTCCAGCAGATGCAGGCCGTCCGACGGA
>CAZPCM010000051.1:0-20196 GCA_964585085.1 uncultured Propionibacteriaceae bacterium | reverse complement strand
GCCCTTCGTCAGGCTCAGGGACCGTTCGGGACGGCCCTTCGTCAAGCTCAGGGACTGTCACCTCAGGTTCCGGGAACGTCACCCGGTTCGCGGGATGGTGCTCGACGGCCTCGGCGAGGGCGGCCATCCGGTCCTCCACGACCCGTCGGCGGACCCGGGCGTTGCCCGGAATCATCACGTACTTGCGGGGATCGGGGACGAAGCCGGGCGCGATCGGCGCCGGCGTCCGGACCGGCGATCCGCCCGGGAAGGGTGCCACCAGGCCCTTGGAGTGCGACAACCGGGTGGTCATCCGCAGGAAGACCGGGGTGTCGTAGGCCTCGGACAACTCGAAGGCCAGTCTGGTGAACTCGCGCGCCTCCTGGGAATCGGACGGCTCCAGCATCGGCACTTTGGCGGCGATCGCGTAGTGCCGGTTGTCCTGCTCGTTCTGGGACGAGTGCATGTCGGGGTCGTCGGCGGTGACCACCACCAGCCCCGCGCGCACACCCAGGTAGCTGGCGGTGAACAGCGGGTCGGCGGCCACGTTGACGCCGACGTGCTTCATCGTCACGAGCGCGCGTCCGCCCGCCAGGCAGGCACCCACGCCCACCTCGAGGGCGACCTTCTCATTGACCGACCACTCCGTGTAGACCTCGGGCTGCCTGGCGAGAGCCTCGAGGATCTCTGTGGACGGCGTCCCTGGGTAGCCGCAGCCGACCGCAACGCCGGCCTCCCAGGCTCCCAGGGCAACGGCTTCGTTGCCGGACAGCAGTCGTGTGCGCACCGCGCGGAGTCCTTTCTCTACTACGCCGCGTAGTGTAAACGCCCCTGGGGACAACGCCGCGGGCGGGGTCGCGGGATGGTCAGCCTCGGCACCAGGGCCCGGCGCCGAGCGCGACCGGGCCGCTGTGTATCGTGGGAAGGGATCCCGAAGGAGCCCATGACCGACCAGACCCAGTTGCTGCCACCCCGATCGACTGTCGGCTTCGAGCTGTTGGAGAGCGATCCCCGCCGGCTCGGCGACATCACCGTGCTGCGACGCCTCAAGCCCGGCCACCTGACGCTGACCACCTCACCGAAGCCGTTGGCCTATCTCGGCGTCGCACCCCGACGACTGCCCGGAGACGACCCCGAGCTGCTCGTGGTCAAGGCCGCCGGCAGACCGCTGTCCGACGTCGCCGCCCGCTGCCTGCGCGAGGAGGCGATCTGGGCACGAGCCGAACAACTCTTCCACTCCACCGGCGAGAGCCCGTCACAGCAGTGGGTGGCCCGGCGGTACCTCCAGGGCACCCCGCTGCACGAGGTGGGGAGGGGCCTGGACACCAAGGTCAAGCGGCTGTACGCCGAGTACCTGCTGGCCGAGATCGCCCGGTTCCACAGCGCCGGCGAGGCCCACCTCGACGTCAAGCCGAGCAACGTCATCGTCACGCTGACCAGGGCCTGGCTCATCGATTTCGAGTCCTCGCGGGGCGTCGACCAGACCGTCACCGGTCCGCTGCTCACCACGCTGACCTTCGCCAGCCCCGAACAGGTGGCGCCCAAGCCGGGGCGTCCGGTCTCGACCGCCTCCGACATCTTCAGCTGGGGGTTGACGGTGGTGGCGCTGTTCCGCCCCGACCACCACCCCTACTGCCGGGGTCCGTTCCGCTTGGAGCTCGTGCAGCAGCTTGATGCCGACCGGCCCGCGTCCGCTTCGGCGAAGTCGTTGGACCTGGACTTCATCGACGACCCGACGCTGCGCAGCGCGGTGCGGCAGGCGCTGGTCTGGGACGCCGACTCCCGGCCGACCGCTGCCCAGCTGATGGAGGGGTTCAGCGAACAACCGGTGACCACGGTCCTGCCGATGCCGGTGACCCAGGTGATCCATCCCCTGGACTACCCGGTCGTCGAACCGTGGTACCGCTCGGCGCTTCGCTACCTCGGTCCTGACGGTCCGCTGGGCGACCGGCGCGTTCCCGTCCTGGTGACGATGATCGCCTACCTCGCCGGCAGCGCGGCCTCGATCATGCTGGGGTTGATCCTGGCCGGCCTGCTCCATCAGGTGTTCAACCGATGAACCACGAGTTCCGCGCGCTCCAGCAGCAGGCCCGCGAGAACCAGGCGTCCCACGCCCGGAGAGCCCGCTATCGCACCAAGGTGTACTACCTGAGCGTTTTCGTGGGGCTGATGACCCTGCTGTGGACCGCGCTCATCCTGATCGGACGATGACGTGATCCTCTGCCCGATGTGCGCCACGTTCTACGAGCCGCGGACGTTCGTGCTGCGGGACCTGCGCGGCAACATCGTCAGCCACTCAGACCCTGTCCCCTGGGACGCGCTGGCTCCGCACCTCCCCGCGCGAGCGCGACAGGCGCTGACGAACCGGCGCACCGCCAACGCCCGCCGGCGCCTGGAAGCGGGCGCCACGTGGCGGTGCCCGGCAGGACACCCGCTGCCCGACGACTTCGCCGACACGCCCGCCTTCACCGTCGCCCTGATCGGGCCGCCGCTGGCCAGCAAGACCACCTACCTGGGACGGTTGGTCTCCGAGATCGTCGACCACGCGAGCCTGGCCCCGCTCGGCATCCACTGCACCCTGGCTGATCAGTACTCCCAGGCCTACTACAACGCCGCGATGGCCCGGCTCCTCGAGCAGGGGAAGGCCCCCGACGCCACCCCGAAGCTGCCTGACGGCCAGACGACCCGTCCGATCATCGTCCGCTTCGACACCCCCCGCGGCCGTTACAACCTGCTGTTCTTCGACCCCTCCGGCGAAGGACAGCAGGAGACCGTGGACCTGGCCCAAGACAACCCGTTCCTGCACGTGGTCGACGCGGCGATCGTCTTCGTGACCCCGCGGGCACTGTCCCTGCCCCCTGGCTATCCGCTCACCGGCCTGGAGGCGCGTGGCCCGCGCCAGACCACGCAGGTGATCGCCAACCTGGAGAAGGTGCTGGCCGACCACCCCCGCTACCGCGGACGGCACGCGCGCCGCGACCTGCCGATCGCCCTGGTGCTGGCCAAGTGCGACGAGCTGCGTCCGCTGCTGAAGGGCCGCGACTTCCCCAGCCTCACCCTCGAACCGAGCCTGCCCCAGGCGCTGCCGGAGAAGCTGGACAGCCAGGGCGACCTGCCGTTCGAGGTCCTCGTCACCCACGGCGGGCGAGGAATCGTCGGGTCGGTGTTCAACCTCACCGACGTGCGAACGGTCCACGCCGTCTCGGCCATGGGCTGCGCCCCCGACCCGGACGGGGTGTTCCGCAACGGGCGGCCGATCAACGTCGTCGAGCCGCTGCTCGCCCTGCTGTACGGACTGCGGATCATCGGAGACCGCCATGACGACTGACCTCACGTGCGAGCAGTTGCTCCTCGGCTGGTCACCCTCGAACCTCCTGGGTGTCAGCGGCTTCGGCCCGGTGGCCGCCTCGCCAGGGTGGGAGCTGTCTTCACGGGACAGGTTCGCCGGTCTCGGGGACGCGGGGAGATACCTGCCCGAACAGGGCACCGCCAGGGGATCGACTCCGCCGACGTGCCTGGAGTACCGGCCCGACGGCACCGGGGCGCTGCTGCTGGCCAAGGTCTACTCCACCGCCAGCCCTCGCGGCGGGCAGTACCAGGTGCACGCGATCCGCGCCCCACGCGGCGTCTCCGGGTGGGACCTGTGGGCGTCGAGCCGCTCCGGGGTCCTCATCACCGAGGAACTCACCGTCTACGACACCAGGCTGGCGACGGTGCACGTGACGCCCACGGCGCCCCCGTCCCCGGGCCTGGACCCCGACGACGCCCCCACGCTGGCGCGGCTACTCCAGGCGCTGGACGAAGGGCGTCCGTACCTGATCAGCACTCGGGACGCGGCCGCCGGGGAGCTCGCCCTGCAGCGGCTGCTGGCGTACCTGCCGGTGGGGATCGCCGCCGAGATCGCGGTGTCGACCTTCGTGGCCGACACGGCGCGATGGGCTTCGGGAATCGGCCTCGTCATCCCGCCCTTCTCCGGCGAGTGGCCCGAGCCCGACCTGGACCTGGACGCCGGTCGCGCCGTGGCCGGGCCGGCCGTGCACTCGGAACTGGCGGCCCTGCTGACCCTGGACGGGCCGGCGGCGACCCCGGTCCGGACCCTGGCCGACCTCCGGTCCTGGCTCACGCTGGCCCGGGCCGACCTGACCGCCATCGGAGGGGAGGCGCTGCGCCGGGCCATCGACGGCCCGCTGTTCGGGGAGTTTCTGGCCAGGCTGTGCAGCCACCCGCGCTGCGGCGCGGCCCTGCTGCGGGTCCTGGCCGATCCGGGCACGGAGGACGCCTTCGCCGACCGGCTGCGCTCCGACGGCCCGGAATCCGCCGACCTGGTGGCGACGCTGATCGGCCGGGTCGGGTCCGCCGACGCGGGCGCCGCCGCCCGGGGATCGCTGCAGACCTGGCTGCTGACGTCGGTCGGAGCCGACCAGTTCGCCGCCTACGTCGCGGCGCCGCTCGCCGTCCAGGCGCGCGCGGAGGGGGTGGAGATCCACAGCGACGAACTCGCGGCCGCGCTGGCCCGCTCCCGCACACCGGAGGACCTGGCCTGGTTCGACTTCGCCGTCGGCACCCAGCGATGGAGCGCGGTGACCGAGGTGGAACTCATCGCGTACCTGCTGCAGGACAAGCCCCTGAGCTCCGCCACCTGGACGCTGCTGCGCCGCTCACCCGAGCGCGCGGCAGCCTTCCTCGACGACCAGCTCACCAGCGGGACCCTCCGCGAGGCCACTCTGGGCCATGCCCTGGCGCGGTGGCCGCAGGAGTCGCTGACCGACCTGATCGCCGTCCTCACCCGCACGAAGCAGGTGCCCAAGGAATGGGCGGTGCGCGTGCTCGGCCAACACCCGGCGCCGGTCATCCGAGCGGTGCTGGAGACGTCCTGGCCCGACTTGGCCGCCCACCTCGGGATTCCGGACGCGGTCGCGGAGCAGTTGACCCTGACCCGGAAGCCCTGGTGGAGGTTCGGCGACGCCTGACTGCCCGGACGCCCGGGCGGCTCCTACAGGCTCTCGCCGAAGTCCTCACGGAACTTGGCGACCAGGCGCTGCTGCCAGTCGCCGACCGGCGCCAGCCGTCCGTAGAAGAAGCGCAGGATCTCGGGCTCCTCGGTGAATTCCAGACCGCCGATCAGGTCACGGTTGGTGTAGAGCCAGTCGATCCGGTCGACCGCGTAGCTGACCTGGGAGAGCGTGAACACGCGCCGGGGCAGGGCGAGCCGGACCAACTCCATGTTCGCCATCGGCTCCACGCCGTGGGCGTCCCGCTGCTCCGACAGGGTTCCGCGCTCCATGCCCCGAACGCCGGATGCGATGAACAGCGCGGCGGCCAGAGCCCCGGCGGGGTACTGCTGCTGCGGCACGTGCGGCAGGAAGCGCATCGCGTCGAGGTGGGCGCCCAGACCGCCGGGCGGGGTGATCACCGGGACGCCGCGCCGGTCGAGCTCCTCGACCATGTACTTGATGAACAACGGCCCCTGGCTGATCATGTCCTCGTCCATGGTCTCGTCCAGGCCGACGGTGATCGCCTCCATCTCCCGCACCGACATGCCGCCGTAGGTCAGGAAGCCCTCGTACATCGGGACGAAGCCGCGCAGCTTCTTGTACATCTCCTCGTCGCGGATGCAGATGCCGCCGCCGCGGCCGAAACCGAGCTTGCGCGCGGAGAAGTAGATGATGTCGGCGCAGTCGGCCATCGCCCGGGTGATCTCCGGGATGGTCATCTCCGAGCACGCCGCCTCGCGGGTTTTGATGAAGTAGAGGTTGTCGGCCAGCAGGGACGCGTCCAGCACCAGCAGCAGCCCGTGCCGGTCGCAGCACTCACGGACTTCGCGCAGGTTGGCCAGCGAGAACGGCTGGCCGCCGATGAGGTTGGTGCCGGCCTCCATCCGGACGAAGGCGATCGACCCGGCGCCCTGGTCGGCGACGAGCGCCTCCAGGGCCGCCACGTCGAAGTTGCCCTTGAACAGGTTGGTGCTGGTGACCTCCAAGCCGGCGGGGCTGATCAGCTCCAGCACCTCGCCGCCGTGCGCGGTGACGTGCGCCTTGGACGTGGTGAAGTGGTAGTTCATCGGCACGAACGACTCCGGCCGCACGAGGACCATGGACAGGATGTTCTCGGCAGCCCGGCCCTGGTGGGTGGGCAGGAACCACTCCATGCCGAACAGTTCGACCAGCTTGTTGTACAGCCGGGTGTAGGTGGCGCTGCCGGCGTAGGCGTCGTCGGCGATCATCATCGCCGCCAGTTGCAGGTCGCTCATCGCGTTGACCCCGGAGTCGGTCAGCATGTCGAGGAAGACGTCACGGTTCTGGAGCAGGAACGTGTTGCAGCCGGCCGCGTTCATCGCCTCGAGCCGCTGCTCGATGGGCAGCAGGTTCAGCTTCTGGATGATCCGGACCTTGTGCATCTCCAGCGGGAACTGCTCGCCTGTGAAGAAGGTCACCTTTGACATGGTCGTCTCCATACCTGGACGGGGCGCGAGGTCCGTTGGGGGGTTCCGCCGGCCACGGGCCGGCCCCACGAGAGTCCGCCGCCGACGCCTGCCGACCCGGGTCGTCGTCGACCCGCACGCACCGAGCGACCGGCAGGAGCAGGCACATCGTAGGGGCATCGCCACCTCCCCGCCCGGCGGTGGCCTCTGCTGGAACAGCGGACGGGCTGAACCCGGGGTCGATGGTCACCCGCTGGTTGCGATGGACACCGGGCTCGGGCCGTCCGATCCCTGCAAGAATGCCGCCCAAGGCGGGGGCGCTGGGGCCGTTGCGGCCCTCGAAGGGGGAGCCCTCGATCAGCACGACCCTGGAGGGACCGCATGCGACACGCACTCGCGCGGGTGATGGCGATCGTACTGGGCCTGTTCCTGCTCGCCCCGATTTCGGCGCATGTCGCCGTCGCGGCGCTGCGAGACGGGACGATCAAGATCTCGCCCACGACCTACTACACCGGTGACACCGTCAAGATCACCGCCGATTTCCCGACCTCGACCACTGACGGTCAGGTCTATGGCAACTACCCGCTGCTGACGCTCTACGCCGACAACAACGACGGAACCTTCCTGCCGGTGGCGGGACAGACCGGCCTGAAGTCCAGCAGCAGCGGCGTGTACACCTTCAGCTACGTGGTGACCAAGGTCCACAACGTCAAGGTGATGAACGACGTCAACCCGGCCTACGCCGGCGGCGGTCAGGTCACCACCCCTGTACTGGCACTGACCCCGAAGCTGCGGCAGACGGCCGAGCTGTTCATGCAGCGCGATCTGGGCACCGGCAACATCAAGGTGACCGGCAAGCTCGCTCCGGGAGTGGCCGGCCAGCTGGTCGCCCTGCAGTACCTGTCGGGGAGCAGCTGGAAGCAGATCGGCGCCAAGCTGACCGACACCGATGGTGACGGCACGATTACCGAGACCTACGACCCCGCCACGCTGACCCTGACCAGTCAGTGGTCCGCCAAGCAGTTCCGGATCGTCGCCGACGCCACCGGCCCCTACGTCTCGGTGACCTCACCGGCCATCCAGTTCATGCCCGGTCCGACCGATCTGGGCAAGTACGTGATGCGCATCCGGACGACGAACAACGTCAACCCGTCCAAGAAGGGCGTGGAGATCCCCGGCACGGCCACCATGGAGACCAACGGTGGCGCCTCGCAGACCGCGGCCCTGGAGTACATCGACCTCCGCGGCAGCTCCACCGCCGGCTACGCCAAGAAGCCGTACAAGCTGAAGTTCGCCACCGATACCCAGCCGTTCTCGTACCCCGGGCTGGCCAAGGCCGCGCGGTTCAACCTGCTCGCGATGTTCCTCGACAACGGGTTGGTCCGCGACAAGATGGGCCTCGACCTGGGTCGCAAGCTCAAGCCGAACCTGGAATGGACGCCGGGCAACCTGTACGCCGAGGTGTTCGTCAACGACCTCTACGTCGGCGCCTATCTGGTGACCGATGCCTCCAAGATCACCGACAGCAGCAACGCGTCCAAGCAGCGGATCCAGGTGCCGGACACCAAGAAGGGCGCCCTGCTCACCGTGGACGGCAACAGCGTCTCCAGCGGCCTGTTCGGCTTCAAGACCTCCCACGGGATCGTGTCGGTCTTCGACGATCCCGACGAGCGCAAATACGAGGCGGACGGCGTCACCGTCAGCGAGAAGGGCGTCACCGACGCCAAGGTGGCCGCCATGAAGGAGAAGGTCAACGCCCTGGAGGCCGTCCTGTACAGGTCGAACAAGGGCACCGGCTTCCTGGCGGACGTGGAGAAGTACCTCAACGTCGATTCCGCGATCGACTACTACCTGGTCAAGGAGTTCACCCGCGACCACGACGCGGACTTCTACCGCAGCCACTACTTCTACATCAAGGACCTGTTCGTCGACCCGGTCACCAACCCCAACGGCCGAATCACGTTCGGCCCGGTGTGGGACTTCGACCGCAGCGCGGGCATCATCTCCGACACCTCCTCGGCAGCCAAGTACGCCTCGTCGTACCAGGGTTGGTATCTGCGGCCCGGAACGGTGTACACGAGCTCGCACAAGACCCACAACACCCACTGGTTCGTCCAGCTGACCAAGTCGGCGGAGTTCATGGCCAAGCTGTCCCTGCGGTGGGACGCGGTCAAGAGCAAGTTCGCGGCGGTCGGTGGCGCCAGCAAGGATGATCTGACCTCGGACGTCAACAAGGCCAGGGACGCCCTCGGCGTGGCCCGGTTCAACGACTGGACCCGGTGGGCGAGCGTGACCAAGCGCTACGCGCTGCGCTCCAGCCCGAAGAGCATCGACGGCGAGATGGATTACGCCTCGCAGTGGTACCGCAACCGCTTCGCCTGGATGGACGCCAACATCCCGGCGCCAGCCCCGTAGGAGTCCGACGCAGCACGTCCCGGATCGGTGACCGATCCGGGACGTGCTGCGTCTGGGGTTGTGTTGGGCGGTGGTGCGGCGGGTTCAGACCCCGAGCGGGATCACTCCCGGGTCGCTGGAAGAGCGGGGCTTCCAGACCTTGAGGCTGAAGCCGCTCGCGGTCTTGGGGACCGAGAAGAGCAGCACACCCTCGGCCGAGGCGTCCGGACGGATGTCCTCACCGACCAGCGCGTCCGACTCCCCGGACTGGAACATCGCCGGATCGTCGGTCTGGTAGGACTTGCCGCCCTTGGCGTCCAGCTCGAACGTGGTGTTGTTCACCGCGATGCCGGACTTGCCCCGGTTGGTCACCCGGATCCGGACCGCCAGCCAATGCCCCTTGGAGTCGATCCCGTTGCGTCCCTTGATCAGGTCACGGGTCTCGACGGACAGGACCGTGAACATCAGGTCGTCCACGGTCACCGAGGCGATCCCGGCCGACGACGCCGACGCCGAGGCGGTGCCCGGGGAGGATGTCGTCGGTGTGGTCGGAGTCACCGACGGGGAGCTGGACCCCGGGGACGCCGCAGCCGTTGCGGGCGCCGGGCTGACCGTGCTCGGCTGGCCTGTGCAGGCGCTCACCAGAACCACGCCCGCCACTGCGAGCCCCACCAATCCCTTGTTCACCTTGCTCCCTCCCGGCCCGCCTCGTGGCTGGAGCCTCCCTTGAACCCTAGTCGCTGGGCCGTTCCTCGCCACCGATTCGAGGCTCGCCTCCCGATCCAGCAGGACCGGGGCTGCCCAGGTCGACGACTTCGACGTCGATTCCCTGGGAGGCAAGAGTCCGCGACATCCGGGCAGCGGTCGAAAGGCGATCCGGAAGGGGGCCCGGGCGGGCCGGCCACGCCGCGGGCGGGGGGGTCAGCCGAAGAGCGTCCGCTTGGCCTGCTCGGCACCGTCCGACAGCTTCGTGCCGTCGCCCAGGAGACGTTCGAGGCTGTCCCGGTTCCTGTTCCAGCAGGCCTGGGTCTGCCTCTGGCACGCCACGTCGTCGCCGCACAGGCCGTGGTCGCGGGCGTCGGCGAGAGTGGCCGGGGTCTGGGACGGGAAGTAGTGGTCGGTGCCGACGATCCCGTTCGGACCCTCCAGCAGGAACTCCCCGACCGTCACCGGCGGCTGCCCGTTGTCGGTGGAGATCGTGATCCGGACGCGGTACACGTAGCTGTCCAGCGGACGCACCGGGGTCGGCGTCCCGAAGCGGAGCGTGAATCGGTCCAGCTCGTCCGGCCCGATCTCCTGGTGCAGAACCTTCGTCAGCTGCGCCCCGGGAGCCGGGTTCTCCGGAAGAGTCAGGTCGTAATCGGCGCTGACTTCGGTGTTCGCCGCCGACACGCAGACCGGGATGAGTGCGTGGTCCAGGATGGTCACCTGCGCCC
Source organism: uncultured Propionibacteriaceae bacterium (assembly GCA_964585085.1). Lineage (GTDB taxonomy): Bacteria > Actinomycetota > Actinomycetes > Propionibacteriales > Propionibacteriaceae > Propionicimonas. The sequence continues at coordinate 9,966 of CAZPCM010000051.1, read as the reverse complement.
GGGTCAGTCCCACTCGGGTCGCCCCCGGGTTGCGGAGCGACAGGTCGACCGTGGCGGCCTGGGAGGGGCCCGCGGCCACCACCTCGACCGAGGACACGATCAGCGCGGGCGGCGCGCTCGGGTTAGGGGGCACGGTGGGCGTCCCAGGTGAGGAACCCGACGGCGGCGCGAACGCAAGGACGCCGACCGCCGCCACCACGAAGCAGGTCGACGCGACCACCGCTGCGCGTCGCCACCTCGCCGCCACGATGGCAGCGATCCCACCCGCTGCGGCCAGAACCAGCAGCACGGCACCGACGGTGCGGAAGGTCCGATCGATGTCCAGCCCGATCACCGTGAGGACCAGGCCCAGCAGCGAGCCGACCGCCAGCATGATCTCCAACAGCGGAGGACGTCGAGGGTCCGCGGCCGGAGTCGTCATGGCAGGAGCCTACGACCCCGGCGAGCCATCCAGTGGAGGACCCCCGACCCGTCCGGGGTGTGGGGCGTACCACGACCCCGGCGAGCCAGTCCAGTGGAGGCCGCCGCACTCCACTGGACGACCTGCGACTCTGGCCGGGGCGGGCTCCGCTACACAAAGCGCACCGCGCTCCACAAAGCTCACCGCGCTACACAGGCCTCAGTAGCAGGGCGCACTCTCTGCAGCCCGACGCAAGCCACAGCGCGATTCACGGTCGACGGCCCAGGCGCATTGGTGCGCCGCGCTACACAAAGCTCACCGCGCTACACAGGCCTCAGTAGGGTCGCGCACTTCATGGAGCGCCGCGAATCCGGGGCAGCGCCGTAGCCACAAGGGCCCCGGCCACCGGACCACCAGACCGGAGGGCGCCGCCTCAGGCAGGGGTGATGTTCTGGTTGTGGGAGAAGAAGTTGTCCGGATCCCAGACCCGCTTGAGCTCCTGCAGGCGCGCGTACTTCTGGGGGCCGAAAGCGGAGCGGACGCGGGTGTTGCCTTCGTCGCCGATGAAGTTCAGGTAGGTCCGTCCGGTCTTCCAGGGGTCCATGGCCGACGAGATCGCCTTGGTGTAGGCGACGTTCTTCTCAGTGTCGACCGGATCAGGCCACATCGACAGGAAGTGGGTGTTCCATGGGGCCTGGCGCAGACCGAAAGCGGTCGCGTCCTCGGGCACCCGCGACAGCGCCCCGCCGCCGGGCATCAGCAGCATCTGGCTCAGCGGGGAGACCGGCCGCGTCCCATGCTCGACGAGAACGTCGATCGCCTGGTCGGGGAGGTCATGGAGGAAGTCGGCGCTCCAGTAGTTCTGCATGCCGGAGGGGTTGCCCGCCTCGATCATCCGCTGCACGGCCACGTAGGGCATCGGGGCCACCAGGTCCACCGCCGGCGGGCCGTACTCGCGCAGCGGACGGACCACGTCGAGCCCGGCCTCGGCGGGCCCGGCGTAGGTGATGATCACGCCGACGAGCGGGTGGCCACGGACGGGTTCAGGGACGAAGTCCGCCGGCGGCGCGGTGATGAAGGCGACACCTCCCCCCACCTCATCGGGCGCCGTCGCCATGAAGTCGCGGTAGTGACCGACGACGCCACGGGCCATGGCCGGCGGGTAGAGCAGCATCCCGGCGAGCATCGGGTTCGGCAGCGGGTGCACCCGGAGGTGGAAGGCGGTGACGACGCCGAAGTTGCCTCCCCCGCCCCGGATGCCCCAGAAGAGCTCCGGGTTCTCGGTCTCGGACGCGACGACCTGCCGGCCGTCCGCGGTGACCAACTCCGCGGCCAGCAGGTTGTCGCAGGTGAACCCGAACTTCCGCTCCAGCCAGCCGCTGCCGCTGCCTAGGGCCAGCCCCGCGATTCCGGTGCTGGGGACGCGGCCGCCGGTCACGGCGAGGTCGTACGGAGCGGTCGCGGCGTCGAACTCACCCCAGGTGATCCCACCCTCGGCCCGCACCGTCCGCGCGACCGGGTCGACGTGAATCCCCTTGAGTCCGCGCAGATCGCAGACGACGCCGTCCTCGACCACGGCGGCGCCGGTCACGCCGTGACCGCCCCCGTACACCGACATCGGCAGGCCGCTCGCCCGCACGTAGGTGATCACGGCGGCGACGTCGGCGGCACTCGCGCATCGCGCGATCAGCCGCGGCCGGCGATCGATCATGGCGTTGAACACCGTCCGGGCTTCGTCGTAGCCCTCGTCTCCAGGGGAGAAGAGCCGTCCCGAGAAGCCGGAGATGTCCGGACGCGTGAGCAGGGTGGTCATCGCAAGTCCCCCCGTCTGGGCTGGGCTGGACGGGCCGCCCCGGGGCCTGAGGGACCTGGCAACCCGGCCGGTGGTGAGCGCCATCGACATCTCCGACGCTACGCAGGGCTCCCGGCAGACCACAGTGGAACAATTGCCCGCCAGGTTGCGATCATCAGAATTGGGCCTGCGACCAGACTTTCCCGGACGGCGCGACCAACTCCACGCGGACCACCTCCTGCGGGGGCGCCTCCACCAACCAGGTCCCCGACGCGACGCCGCCTCCGTACTCGGAGTGCAGCGTCCAACTCCCGGCGCTGCGCCGGCCTCCGTCCGGACCGACCACGATGCATTCGTAGTGGGCGCCGGGCCGGGCCCGGGTCACCGTGATCGTGAGGTAGCGGCGTCCAGCCAGGGTGGCCAGACCAGCCGTGCCGACCGTCTCGCCTTCCCCCGTCGTGAGCGTCGCGGCCGCCCCGCCAGCCGCTGCCGGCGCCGACCAGGGCGGCGCGAGGGACGCCAGGGTGATACCCACCCCGGCCAGAATCCCCACGACGGCGGCCGCGGCCACCAGCAGCAGCGTCCTTCGCAGGGCCGGACGCCGAGAACCCGGCTCGGCGCCGGCCGTCGCTCCACGCGGTTCGAAGGTGGCCATCGCAGCCAGCACCCGTCCGGAGAAGCCCGCAGGAGGGGCGAGGGAAGGGCCGGCCGCCAGGGCGCGCTGCACGCCGTCGTCGATCGCGGTGTACTCGCCGCGGCAGGCTGCGCAGCCCACGAGGTGGGCGGAGAGGAGCTCCTGTTGGTCCGCGTCCAGCGTCAGCAGGGCCAGCTCGACGAGCTGGTCCTCGTCGGGATGCCACTCACTCATGGTCAGCCTCCATCGCCTGCCGCATCCGGTGCAGCCCTGCCCTGATCCGGGTCTTCGCCGTGCCGAGCGGAATCCCCTCGTGATCGGCCACCTCCTGCGCCGTACTACCGCCGATCACGGCCAGCACCACCGCCCTGGCCTGCTCCCGGGGGAGCCTCGCCAGCCGCGCCGCCGCGTCGGCGCGGTCAGCGGGCTCGGAAGTGTCCGCGTCCAACGTCGCGGCGACGAGTCGGTCCAGTTCGACGCTGTCGACCGGCAACGGACGGCGTGCCCGGATCGCGTCGATGGCCGCGTTGCGCGTGATCGTGAGCAGCCACGTCAGCACGGCGGCCCGCCGCACGTCGTAGCTCGCCGCCGCCCGCCAGGCCCGCAGAAAGACCTCCTGGCTGACGTCCTCGGCCAGTCCCCGGTCACGGGTGATCGACACCGCCAGCCCGAACACCGGGCCCTGGAAGCGACGGACGAAGGCCAGCGCGGCCGCCTGGTCGTTCACCGCCAGCCCTGCGACGAGCGCAGCGTCGGAGGCCCGGTCGGCCAGTGAGAACAGCGTCACACCAGGAGATACGGACGCCGGGTCCGCAGAGATTGCGGGGCGATGCAATCGCCACGGGCGCTTGGCACGTATCACTGGCAGAAGGCTTCCACTCAGGTCTGCCGACGCGGCAGCCCCACAACAAGGAGGAACCATGTCTACCCGAACTCGCCTCCGTCCCGCAGTCGGGACAACGCTGTTCGTGCTGGTGTTGGCCGGTTGTTCCGCCGCGCCGATGTCCCCGACCACAGCAGGCCCATCCTCGAACGCGCCAGCCACCTCCGCGACGGCGAGTACGGACGCCGCGCTCACCCTCACCATGGCCACCACTTCCCTGGGCTCCGCGCTGGTCGACGGCAAGGGGATGACCCTCTACCTGTTCACCAAGGACAGCTCGAACCACAGCGTCTGCGAGGGGCAGTGCCTGATCGCTTGGCCGCCCCTGCTCGGCGTCCCCAAGGCCGGGGCCGGGGTCGACCTGACCAAGCTGGGCTCGTTCCAGCGCGCGGACGGCCGGACGCAGGCGAGCTACAACGGTTGGCCGCTGTACTACTGGAAGGACGACACCAGGCCGGGCGACGTGTCGGGCCAGAACGTGAACAAGGTGTGGTTCGTGATCGACGCCGACGGCAACGCCGTCACGTCCGGGTAGGTGAATCCCGATGGACGTGTTCGGCCTGCCCCTGCACCCGCTGATCGTCCACGCGGCCGTGATGCTGGTACCGCTGGCCGCGCTGGGGGCGCTGGTGGTGGTCGCGTGGCCCGCCGCCCGCCGGCGCTACGGCTGGCTGACAGTTGGCTTCGCCGTGGCCGCCGCCGCGTCGGCATTCGTCGCGCGCGCCTCCGGCGATCAACTGCTGCAGTCGCTGGGCGGGGCGTCCGCCTCGATCCTGACCCACCACCAGTGGGGACTGCTGGCCCCCCTCCCCGCCGGGGTGCTCGCCCTCGTGCTCCCGGTATTCCTGTGGACCGGACGCCGTCCGCAAGGTCGGCTCCTGTCCCGACTGGCCGCGCTGCTGACAGTGGCCGCGGCACTGGTGGGACTGGTCCTGATCGTGTTGACCGGGCACTCCGGGGCTGTCGCGGTCTGGGGTCGGTGACCTCGCCGGGTTCAGGCCAGGTCCGGGACGAGCACCCACGCCACCGCGAAGCCCGTCCCGGATGACTTCGGGACCAGCCTCACCAGGCCGGCGTTGACGAAACGGAGCACCTGCCCGTCCTCGCGTCCGGCGACCAGGAGGGAGGCGAGGCGGTCAAGGAACGGCAGGTGCCCCACGATCACCACCGTTCCGTCCGCCTGCTCGCCCAGCCGGCGCGCGAGGGGCGCCACGGAGTCGCCGGGGTTCATCCCGGCCCGGGACTCGCAGGTGCTCTCCAGCGCCTCGGCCAGGATCGCCGCGGTCTGTTCGGCGCGAAGCTTCCCGCTGTGCAGGCAGCGGTCGGCGCGGACGCCGGCCGCCCGCGCCCGGGTCGCCACCCGTTCGACGTCGTCACGGCCTTCCGCGGTGAGCGGCCGGTCGGGGTTCTCAGCTTCGGCCGTCGCTGCGCCGTGCTGCATGAGGTACAGGTCCATGCCCGATCCTTCCGTCCCGAGAGCGGGTCTCGCCAGATCCGGATGAACGGCCCGCACGACTCTGTCACCACGCTACGCCGCAGAGCCGTGGCCGGGTGACGAACCCCGGCCTCGACAAGCCCGATCGCCGACGGGCCCGGCAGTACGATCGACTCAAGGCCCAGGGCGATCCAGACGCAGGCCTCCCGCCGGCAGGGGGCGCCGACCATGACGAAGGTGACGGTGACGAGCACCTCGCTCGTCGTCCTGGAGGACGTCGTGAAGACGTACCGCATGGGCGAAGTCGTGGTCACCGCGCTGAACCACACCGACCTGGTCCTCGAACGCGGCGAGTTCGTGGTCATCCTGGGCCCGTCCGGGTCGGGCAAGACCACACTGTTGAACCTGATCGGCGGGATCGACACCCCCTCGGCCGGACGCATCGTCGTCGACGGCGAGGACATCACCCACTACCGCCCCCACCAGTTGACCCTCTTCCGCCGTCGCACCGTCGGCTTCGTGTTCCAGTTCTTCAACCTCATCCCCACCCTCACCGCCCGGGAGAACGTCGAGTTCGCGCTCGAGTTGGCCCGCCGCGATCGGACGCGGGACAGGCCCCGGCCCGACTCGGCCCAACTCCTGGCCTCGGTGGGCCTGTCGGAGCGGATGAACAACTTCCCCTCCCAGCTGTCGGGGGGCGAGCAGCAGCGGGTGGCAGTCGCCCGGGCGCTCGCCAAGAGCCCCTCCCTCATCCTCGGGGACGAGCCGACCGGCAACCTCGACTTCCGGACGGGGAAGCTCGTGCTCGCCGCGCTACGGGAGGTCAACCGGACCCTGGGCACCACGGTCGTGATCGTCACGCACAACCAGCCGTTGGCCCGGGTCGCCGACCGCGTCCTGCACTTCCGGGAGGGACGGATCGCCCGGATCGAGGTCAACGAACACCCCGTCCCGCCCGACGACGTCGAGTGGTGAGCCGCCATGCGCATGCTGCTGCTGAAAACCTGGCGCGACCTGCTCTCCCGCAAGGGACAGTTCGCCGGCCTGGCGCTGGTGGTCGCGCTCGGCATTTCGACCTTCGTGGCCTTCCAGACCGGCTACCTCGACCTCAAGGCCTCCGTGGAGCGGGCCAACGCCGAGCTGAAGTTCTCCGACTTCACCACCACGCTGCTCGGCGTCCCCAGCACCCGGGTCGGGGCAGTCCGGCGGGTGACCGGAGTCGCGGCCGTTGAGGGACGCCTGGTCGCCGATGTTTCCCTGGAGCTGACCGACGACCAGCGGGCGACCGCCCGGATCGTCGGACTTCCGAACAAGGGCCGACCGACGGTCAACGACCTGCTGCTGCTCGCGGGGCGGTGGCCGGAACAGGGCCACGGCGAGGCCCTGCTGCACACGAAGTTCGCCCAGGAGACCGGCGCTCGGGTGGGCGACACGCTCACCTTGCGCATGGGACGCGAGCGCAAGCGCGTCCGCGTGTCCGGGATCGCGGCCAGCCCGGAGTACATGTATGCGGTCCCGCAGAAGGGCTCGCTCCCTTCCCCCCGGGAGTTCGCCATCCTGTTCCTGCGCGCCTACGACGCCGAGAAGATCCTGGGCAAGGCCGGTCTGATCAACGATGTCGCGGTCACCGTCGCGGCGGGCGCCGACCTCCCCCAGGTCATCACCGACGTCGAGGGGCAACTCGGCCGCTCGCGGGTGGTGGCCTCGGTCCGTCGTGAGGACCAGGCCTCGAACTTCATGCTCGGGGAGGAGATCGAGCAGAACCGGGTGATGGCCCTGTTCCTGCCCGCGGTCATCCTGGCGATCTCGTCCAGTTCGCTGTTCATCGCCCTGTCACGGCTGGTCACCTCCCAGCGCCGGGAGATCGGCCTGGAGAAGGCGGTCGGCTACAGCGACGGCCAGATCCTCGTCCAGTACCTGTCGTTCTCCCTTGTCGTGGCCCTATTCGGCTCGGTGCTGGGGTTCGGGCTGGGCGATCTCATCGCCCGCGCGGTGGCTGCGCAGTACGTTTCGCTGCTCGGCGTGCCGTTCCTGGATCATCGGGTCTACCCGGAGGTGGTGGCCGGCGCCGTGGCCATCTCCACCCTCGCGTGCGTCATCGCTGGGCTCGCCCCCGCCTGGCGGTCTGCCCGGATCCCCCCTGCCCAGGCCATGCACGCCGATCCGAACGCCGCTCTGTCGGGCGGTCGCGTCCCGCTCATTGAGAAACTGCTCTCCCCGCTCCTGCCGGCCACCTTCACCGTCCGGATTCCCCTGCGCAACGTCTTCCGGCAACGACGACGCAGCTTCTACACGGTGATCGGGATCGCCTTCGCGATGCTGCTGTCGGTCACCACCCAATCGATGTTCGACGCGATGGACGACCTCACCGACCGGATCGAGCACACCACGGAGCGCTGGGACGTGCAGGCGGTCTTCTCCGAGCCGTTCGGCGCGGCTCGACCCGCCGACGTCCGACGGTGGGCGGGGGTCACCAGCGTCCAGCCGGCTTTCATCACCTCCGCCGAGGTCCGCTCCGACCTGGCTACCTACCAGGGGGCGCTCACCTGCGCCGAGCCGCCCGCGTCCTTCCATGGCTTCGAGATCAGCGACGGACCGACCCCTGAGCAGGCCCTCACGTCCGGAGGCATGATCATCCCGAGCGGGATCGCCGGGAAGCTCGGCGTCCGCGTGGGCGACACCGTCGGGGTGAAGACCCCTTACCGTGAGCGATGGACCACCGTCAGCGTGGCCGCGATCAGCCAGGAGACCCTCGGCTCGCCGCTGTATGCGAACCTGGACGTCGCCCGGCGGCTGACCGGGCAGTCGGAGCTCTACAACGCCCTCTACATCAACGCGCAGCCCTGGGCCTCCGAACGGATCAAGGATCGACTCAACGACATCCGGGGCGCGGTGTCGGTGGTGGTGAAGGCGGAGATGATCGCGCGTTTCACCGAGATGATGGCGTTCACGAACTTCTACCAGGCGCTGCTGCTCGGCTTCGGGCTGGCGATGGCCTTCGTGGTGGTCTACAACACGCTGACCGCCAACGTCCTTGAGCGCACCAGGGAGATCGCGACCATGCGCACGATCGGGGAGAGCACGGGCCGGCTCGCGTGGATGGTGACCATCGAGAACCTGTTGCTGGGTCTGGCGGCGGCCCCGCTCGGTGTGTGGCTGGGAGTGCGCACTGCCGACCTGCTCTACGCCCAACTGTCCTCGGAGGCGTTCACCCTCACCGCGGTGATCCGGCCGAGCTCGGTGGTCATCATCGTGTTCTCCTTGATCGTGGTGATGCTGCTCTCGGAGATCCCGCCCATCCGACGGATCGTCCGGCTCGACCTGGCGGAGGCCACCAAGGTCATGGAATGACCCTCCCGGTCCCGGGCTTCCGTGGGCACCAGGGCGCCGCCCTGGACCATTCGCCACCGTTCGTCGCCTTCGCCATCGAAACTTCGGCGGCAAACCTGACTACCGATGGCGAACGACCTGAGATCGGCCGCGCCGAGCAATCAGTAGCGCCAATGGAATCCGGACCCCGGCCTCGGATACCAGCTCGGGTCAGCGACCCAGCACGCGGCTCAGCACGCGCGCCAGGGCCCCCGGGTCGCGCTCGCGCAACTCGTAACGGGCACGCACCAACGGCTTGGAGATCGACAGCACCCGGGTGAGGTCGATCGGCGTCCCGCAGACCACCGCGTCACACTCGGCGGCCTCGATGGTCGCCGCGAGCTCGCGGATCTGCGCCGGCCCGTACCCCATCGCCGGAAGCACGCCCACCGCATGGGGGTAGGCCCGATAGGTGTCGGCGATCGAACCCACCGCGACGGGGCTGGGATCTACGATCGCGGCCACCCCCGCGCTGCGCGCCCCGACAACGCCGGCCCCGTAGGACATCGAGCCATGGGTCACCGTGGGACCGTCCTCCACGACGACCACCCGCCTGCCGCGCAGCGCGGCCGGGTCGTCCACGGTGACGGGGCTGTCGGCGCGGAGGATCAGAGCGTCCGGGTTGACCCGGCGACACGAGGCTTCGACCGCGGCGATGTTCTCCGGCGTGGCCGAGTCGCATTTGTTGACGATCACCACATCGGCCAGCCGAAGGTTCGTCTCACCCGGGTGGTAGCCCACCTCGTCCCCGGGACGCAGCGGGTCGACCAGGACGATGTGCAGGTCGCTGCGCACGAACGGCAGGTCGTTGTTGCCGCCGTCCCACAGGATGACGGAGGCCTCCTGCTCGGCGACCCGCAGGACGCGCTCATAGTCGACGCCGGCGTAGACCACCGATCCGCGAACCAGGTGCGGCTCGTACTCCTCCCGCTCTTCGATGGTGCAGGAGTGAAGGTCGAGGTCGGACAGGTCGGCGTAACGCTGGCAGGCCTGTTTCGCCAGATCCCCGTAGGGCATGGGGTGTCGGATCACCACCACCCGCTCCCCCAGCCCGCGCAGCAGGTCGGCCAGGTAGCGGGTGGTCTGGGACTTGCCGGCACCGGTGCGCACCGCCGTGACTGCGACCACCGGACGGCTGGAGGTGAGCATCGTGGGCGCGGCACCCGGAAGGACGAAGTGGGCGCCGGCGGCCACGCACTGCGACGCCACGTGCATCACGTGGGCGTGCGGCACGTCGGAGTAGGAGAAGACCGCCTCGTCGATCCACTCGCGCCGGATCAGCGCCGCCAACTCCGACTCCGCCACGATCGGGATCCCCGTGGGGTACCGCTCCCCGGCCAGCGACGCCGGGTAGACGCGTCCGGCGATGTCGGGGATCTGGGTGGCGGTGAACGCCACCACGACCACCGACGGATCGTCACGGTAGAGGACGTTGAAGTTGTGGAAGTCGCGG